>JAJXZK010000390.1 GCA_021780095.1 Acidobacteriota bacterium
ACGCAGCGCTTTCTCCACTTCAACGATCAGGCTGGTATCGTACGGTTGAATCAGCAGCAGTTGCGGCTCCGGCGCGCTGATCTGGCCCACCTGGTTCAATGGCATCTCCGTCCCGTAGGCCAGCACTTTCACCTGATCCAGCATGTGCACGCTGGCGCGTCCCGTACGGATGGAAGCCAGGTTCGTGCGAAAATCCTCGACTGCTTTATCCATCCGAGCCCTGAGCAGTTGATACGTTTCCTTCAACGCCGGAATTCCGGCCATCGCTGATCCAGCCATGATATTTTTTCCTCCCTGCAACACGATATTGTAACCAAGCGGATAGCACTCTGTTTCCTGAGACAGTTACGGGTCCTTTCAGCTTGCCGAGCCACGCCTCCATGCCGTCAAGTTTCCGCCGTATGCATTTTAATTGGGGAAACAGTCTTGAAGCGGTCGCAGTACCAGCCTTGAAATTGCCGGCATCGAAGGAGCGACCAACCAGTTAGAATAAAACTTGCCGTGAGCGACCTCTTTTCCGCTGATTCCACAATGCATACCTGCCCCGTCTGCACCATGCCGCTGAGCCTACGTCGCTCTTTCTTTAAGGCTGGATGGAGGGGGTTTTTCCGCTGCCCCTCCTGTCGCGGACATTTGCAGATTCACGGCCGCGTGCTCCCTCTGGCGACAGCCTTGCTGGTAGCGATCGGCTTCCTGATGCTCGACTGGAGCGGTATGACGGACGTCAACTTCACAACCCTTTGGTGGGATGCCTTCCAGATTGGCTCTGTGCTATTTGTTTTGTTTGTGATGTTGGGCTGGCTACTGCGCGTCGATCGTCGTCAACCCACCCGCAAATTCGTCCCCTGATCAGAAACACGAAACCGCCTACCCCAGAACATTCAGGCCCGTCGACGCGGCCTGTTCATGTGCGTGATATGAAGATCGCACCAGCGGTCCTGACTCGACATGGCGAAAGCCCATCCGCATCGCTTCTTCTTTCATCCATGCGAATTCCTGCGGCGTGTAGGTCCGCGCCATCGGCAGATGGTCCTTCGAGGGACGCAAATACTGCCCGATGGTCAGAATGTCGGTACCGACTCTTGCCAAATCGCGAAACACATCCAGCAGTTCGTGCATTTCTTCGCCCAGCCCCACCATCACGCCGGACTTTGTCACTAGCTTTGGATTCACCTCTTTGGCATACTCCAGTAGTCGGAGCGTGCGCTCGTAGCGCGCCCCGGAACGCACCACGCGATAGAGCCGCGGCACGCTTTCCGTATTGTGATTCAAGACTTCAGGAGCAGCATCCACCACAATGCGAATCGCATCTTCTTTGCCTTGAAAATCCGGGATCAGCACTTCCACCTGGCATCCGGGGGCTTGCCGGCGAATTTCCTCGATCACCGTGGCGAAGGCGCGCGCTCCGCCGCTAATATCGTCATCGCGATTCACGCTGGTGATCACGGCGTGCTTCAAGCCTAATGCCGCCACCGCTTCCGCCACCCGCCGCGGCTCGTCGAAATCGATTGCTTCCGGACGCCCCTTAGGGACAGCGCAAAAGCCGCAGCGACGCGTGCACAGGTTGCCCAGCATCATAAACGTGGCCGTCTTGTGGTTCCAGCATTCGCCGATATTGGGACAATGCGCCGACTCGCAGACGGTGTTCAGGTTCAGGCTGCGTGCCAGTTTCTTCAGGTCATGGAAGACTTCGCCCATGGGCGCGCGCGCCTTCAGCCACTCCGGCCGGGGCTGCGGCCGCTTCGGCGAAACGTCGATCTGTATCAGTTCAGGAGCAGTCGCCATGGGATGGATATGCTGCGGATGCACTCTCTATTGTAACTGCGAGGGCACTCCGTCCGGAGCGGTCTTCGGGGCCGCAGCCGCCGAATCCTGCGCCGTCGGCTGGCCGTCCGCAGGAGAGATTCTCCATATGGTCAAATAATTTTTTCCGGTCCACACAATGTGCGATGGCGGCAGCGAAATGTATCCGGCAGGCGCCAGCGGAATTCGAGAGTACACCTCGACGCCTGTGATCATCCATTGCGGTTTGCCGTCCTGGGCTGCCATCCATGGCACGCAGGTGTACTTCGTGCTCTCCAGAAAGAGATGCCCGCAATACGTGTCCTTGCCCCACTGGTCGAATGGCACAGTCGGTCCGGCGAATGCATCGATATTGTCCTTGCGGATAAAATCTCCGATACCATTTTGCGCTAGTTCGGCTTGAAATTCGCGATCGGCCATCAGGCCATCCAGCGGCACCACTGCGGCATCGGTAAAATATGCCATCCCACCCGGCTGGTCGTAGGCGAGCAGCCGATGTAGGTGATCCTCGTCTAATACCTGTCGCAACACGGGAATGGTGGTCTCTTCCGCGACCTGCTCGCGGCTGTGTTTCCAGCCCATCTTGTACCAAACCAGCGTGGAAAACACGATCGCCAGCACGATGCCAACAGAATGCAACGTCGCTGCCACAGAAGGTCGCCGCGGCGTCCCGCGCACCCCCGCCGGAGCCGCACGAAGGAGGCATGCCGTCGCGCGCGATGCGGTCAGCGCAGCCAGCAACGCCCAGCTGACGTAGTACCACGTCCAGCGCGTCTCCCCTGTCATCCGCAGCGTGATATAGGCGGAATGCATCAGTACACCGACGAAGAACGGCAGTTCCGCGAACAGGAACCAGCGGTCGCGCTGCTTGCGCCACAGAATCACAATCGAAATCGCGCAGATGATCAGCGAGATTAGCGCCGTGTGCGGTAAATTATGGCCTAACGCATGGTCGCCGCCGTTGCTCGACTTCAGCAGCCCGCTGATCGGCATCAGAATGTGAAACCAGAACAGGTTGCTGCCCAGGTACGCGCCCCAGAGCACCGCATACAGCGGTATCCACGTCAGATGAATGCGCAGCGCGCGCTTGCCGTGCGCCTGCTGCCGCTGCTGCAGGCACCAGAACAGCACCGCAGTCCAGACACACGCGATCACAAAAATGGAGTCTAGCCGGCTCAGCACGGCAAACGACGCGAGCACATTGAACGCGAATCCGCTTTTCCAGTCTGGATGCTCGAAGAACTTGTACAGCGCCAGCAGTGTTCCCGCCAGCATGGCCGCGCTCAACGAGGATTCAGTTCCCAGTTGCAGACCAAAAAGAAATGGAATCAAAATCGTCCACGCCACCCATGCCGGTGCCCGCAGACGACGCAGCAATCGCCCCGCCACAAGCAGCACCACAATGTTCAGCAGCACAATCAACGCCGCAATCATGTGCAGGCCTGTGGTGCGATCCGGAAACACCCGATACACCGCCGCGCACAACAGCATCCAGATGGGATGGTAGCCGTTGGTTTGCATCAGGCGATTGAAGGTGCTGCCATAACCCAGCGCAAAATTGCGCCCCACCTGCAGATAAAAAAAACTGTCGTCGGCGAAAAACGGACTGGGTTGGCGAACAAACAGCGCCGCGTACGCCATCGTCAGCAGCGCAAAAAAAACATCCAGCCACAGCGGATTGCGCTCTGGCCGGTGCTCCCCTGTTGCGTTTGGCTGCGGTTCTGTCATAAAAGAGTGCTGATCTCGCCAACATGCTACCAAGTGACCATAATCGCCTGTACAGTTAGCGTTGTTCGGTTTGGTACGACTTCAGTGGAAGGAACGAAAAATCCCAGGCTCAGGAGAAATTGCATTTGGCAAACTGATCTGCTTTGGCGCTTTGAAGGGGGATGCCGAAATATTTCAGTCGTGCCTCAGTCGTTTCAAGTACACCATTTCTTAAAATTCCCCAAGAGTGCTGTCGCCATAGTCCATCCTCACTCAGCGCATAGCCCGTGGCGATAGCAACGATTCCAAATCTGCGTTCTTTCCAGGCTATAGCGACGTTTTTATGGCACATGCTGGATTCTAATATCTTCAACGTTATTGGTCCGCTCATCACAAATCCAGCTTCCAACAGCACTGGGACATCTGGATCAAACTTAGAAGGTGCGACGAGATAGTCTCCTCCCAATCGCAGCAACAATGTCTTTAGACGCTTGAGGTCGGGTTGGTTCTTCATGGCTCCGCGAAATCGGTTTCGAAGAAACTTCCATTGTTCAGGTGTCATAACATGTGAGAGGTTACCATCTCGCACTATGTAACAGCGCCCGAAAAAGCGGTTGCCACAATCGATCAAACTGACCTATCACACCGAATTTGAACGTTGATAGGTTCAGAGAGGAATAGAAAGCCCCGTATGGCCGGAACTAATAGTAGAGATACTTGCGCCACCGCAGATCGCTGCTGCCGATCATGCGCATGATGTGACGGCTGGTGTGCAGAGAAAACGGACGCGGTTCCCGCATCAGATGCATATCTTTTAGTTCCTGAATCAGTTGATTGCCCTTGCGGCGATTGCAGGTGTGGCAGCAGGCCACCAGGTTTTCCCAGGTAGAAAGTCCGCCACGCGAGCGCGGCACCACGTGATCCAGCGTCAATTCGCTAGCCGGCAAAATGGTCGCGCAATATTGGCATGTGTTGCGGTCACGCAGCAGAATATTTTTGCGCGACAGCGCCCGCGTCTGGTGGGGAATGCGACGATACTCCAGCAACCGGATCACCGACGGCACCGGCACGCGCACCCGTGCGGCATGCAACAGCGTAGAGTGTTCTTCTTCTGGACGAGCTACTCCTTTCAGGATCAGCACCAGTGCGCGTCGCGCTCCGCAAATATTGATCGGCTCGTAGGAGGCGTTCAGCACGAGCACCGGCGTGTGCATCGGCGATGCCGTTTGGGTCGACGAACGCTCCTGCAGCTTGGGTTCAGAGTGACCCGTGTGACATTTCGGCACAGGTTTTTGCTTGCGAGCGTGAACTACACTTCTAACGGGTGGCATGCGTCTCTCCCTAATTGACTTTCTTTCGTACCTGCTCCTGCAGCACCTGGTTGAACACTTTTAGCCGAATATTTTCCTTGTCCCAATCCGCAAGAACCTTGTCCAGCGGATCGCGCTTTAGGCGTGGCTGGATTCTCGCGGAGTTTCCATTCCGTCGCGTTTTCTTCGCAGGCTTCTTCATAGAAAACTTGCACCGTCCTTCGTCACGAGGGCATTCGTGGACCCCGCCGGCACCGCGTCCCAAAAAGCCACGCCTTCCCGTTGCGAGCGCGCCAGCGTCGCTACATGGACGGACACCGCCCCCGCGCTCAGCAGCGTTCTCGTGCATTCCCGCGCGGTCGCTCCGGTGGTGTAAATGTCATCCAGCAGCAACATCGCGCGCCCAGCCACATTCTCCGGATGGCAGACAAAAAAGGCGCCGCGCAGATTGCGGCGTCGTTGATGCGGTGTCAGGCCAGCCTGGGTTTCCGTGGCGCGCCGGCGTCCCATCGCCTCGAACGCCTTTTGCAGCGTAAGATCCGGACGCTGTCGGCGCAGACTTCGCACCGTCGCTTCCGCCAACAGCGCAGTTTGATTGAATCCGCGTTCACGCTGCTTGCTTCCGTGCAGCGGAACTGCCACCACGGTCAGGCTTGTCGGCAAATCCTGGCACCGCGCAATCGTGCCCGCCAGCAATACGCCTAGCCGCGGGGCTACGGTTGGGATGCGCTCATACTTCAGCAGATGGATCAGCGCGCGCAGCGTGCCTTCATACTCCCCATACGCCATTGCAAGGTGGAAAGAAGGTCGTGCCCGCTCGCACAAGCGGCACAGATTTTCGCCATCGGAACCTCGCGCCGCAGACGTCGTCGCAAAGCGCAAGCCGCCCACACTCAGCCGTTCGCCACACAAGGTACATAAATTTTCTGGGGATTGTTCCGGAAGATCGGCCCAGCAAGCCGCGCAGATGGGCGCAGTAGAAAGACGCAACAGAGGTTGATTGCAGAGCCTGCACGGGGAAGGAAAGACCGCACAACTGACAGCGTCTAGGGGGTTTCGAAGAACATCCAAGGGACTTCGAAGAACACGAGCGACCGCGCGCCAAGCGGCCATCTCCGATGGCGGAAGCGTACTGGCTCGGTCTGGTGACCTCGGGGACTGCCTAGGGAAGACGCACCTCCCAACCATAAATCGATCCTGTCAGGAACGATTCACGTGCCAGAGCGTGTCGGCTCGCCGCGGCGAGCGCCTCGTTCGATCCGGCTGAGTGCAGTATATTCGGAATTCACGAAACGAACAGCCCACTGCAGCAGAAATTTTTTATCCCATGCGAACCGACCGGGTGCGTGGTGCCCCATTCAAGCCCTCTTTTGGCTTGAGTGGGAGTAAACAAAAATACCGGCTATCGTGAAGCGTAGCGAATGCACTACACTCAACCGTTTGCTGAATTTGTTTCAGGGAGGCGCATATCTTGGCCAGCACCACCGAACAGCCATCCATCCCACCCGGCGATTCGCACCCGTCGGCCAGCCACGATGCATCTTCCACGGAATTTCAGCCGTATGTAAAGCCGAACGATTCGCGCCCGGAATTTACCTTCCGCGCTATCTTTCTCGGATGCATCTTCGGCATTCTTTTCGGCGCTGTCACCGTGTATGTCGGCCTCCGCGCCGGGTTGACAGTTGCGGCCTCCATTCCCATTGCCGTGCTGTCGATCAGCGTGCTGCGTGCCCTTGGCCGCGCTTCCATTCTGGAAAACAACATTGTCCAGACCACCGGTAACGCCGGCCAATCGATCGCCGCCGGCGTCATCTTCACCCTGCCCGCCCTTATCTTCCTCGGCTTCGATCTTGAATACTCACGCATCTTTTTTCTAGCCCTGCTCGGCGGATGGCTCGGCGTCTTTTTCATGATTCCGCTGCGACGAGAGCTCATCGTCAAGGAACACGGCCATCTCACCTACCCGGAAGGCACCGCCTGCGCTGACGTGCTTCTCGCCGGCGAACATGGCGGCTCGTTTGCCAGTCGCGTCTTCTGGGGTCTCGGCCTGGGAGCTTTCTACACCCTGTTTCAGAACAGCAACCTGTTCAGCGCCTGGCCCAGCACGCCGAATTACGAGCCCCAATGGCTGCCCGGCTCTGCCATCCGCGCCGACGCTACACCGGAATATCTCGGCGTCGGCTACATCATCGGCCCTCGCGTTGCCGGAACCATCTTCGCCGGCGGCGTATTTTCCTGGCTCGTGTTGATGCCCGCTATCCACTTCTTCGGCGCGCATTTCATCGGACCCATCTATCCCGGAACCCAGCCGATCTCGCAGATGTCGCCCAGCGATCTGTGGGCCGCCTACGTTCGTCCCATGGGAGCAGGCGCGGTAGCTGCCGCCGGCATTCTCACGCTGCTGCGCACCCTACCGACCATCTGGGGCGCATTCCGCGAAGGCATCGCCACCATCGGCAAATCGCGCGCCGCCACCGCTGCGGAAAAACGTACGGACCGCGACTTCCCCATGTCTGTCGTCGTCGGTGGCTCAGTACTGCTGGTTGTGATGATGTTCCTGTTCCTCACCTTCAAACCCGTCCCCGGCGCGCAAACCAGCCTGCTCGCCAACCTGGCAGCCTCGCTGTTGGTGGTCTTGTTTGGATTTCTGTTTGTCACCGTTTCCTCGCGGATCGTCGGTCTGATCGGCAGCTCGGCCAATCCCATCTCCGGCATGACTATCGCCACCTTGATGGCCACCTCGGCGATTTTTCTGGTCAAGGGTTGGACCGCTCCCGCCTTCGGCGCGCTTGCCATCACCATCGGCGGTGTCGTGTGCATCGCCTCCGCCAACGCCGGCGATACTTCGCAGGATCTGAAGACCGGCTTCCTGATCGGGGCGACCCCATGGAAGCAGCAGCTCGCGCTCCTCATTGGAGTCTGCATCTCGACCATCTCGATCGGCGTTACGCTGACGGCGATGAACAAAGGCCTGGAGGAATTTCGGCCGACAAATATCCCCTACAACCTGGCTCAGGCTGCGGATGGAGTCACCGTGCAGCAGGAACATTTTTCCCGCCGCGAATTCAGAGTGAAGCTCGCCGACGGAAAAGAGCAGATCGACAACGGAAGCAAGTATGTCCTGCTCAACGCGCTGGGCTCGCACAAACTTGCGGACGGAAAATATCTCTTCAATCCCGCGACCGGACATATTGAAGTGCAGTGGGTTGAAGGTATCGGCAGCGAGCGCGCCGCCGCCCCGCAGGCCCGCCTGATGGCCACCGTCATCAACGGCATTCTCACCCGGCAGCTTCCCTGGGGTCTGATTCTTCTGGGAGTTTTCCTGGTAATTACGGTGGAACTGCTCGGCGTGCGCTCGCTGTCCTTCGCCGTCGGCGCCTATCTTTCCATCGGCACGACCCTGGCCATCTTCTGCGGCGGTGTGGTGCGCTGGATGATCGATCGTGCCGTCGCCCGCAACGGCGAATCCGCTGGAGCACTCGAAGGCGAGATCAGTCCCGGCTCGCTCTATGCCAGCGGATTGATTGCCGCCGGAGGCATCGTCGGCCTGCTCGGCGTCGCGCTCAAGCTGTACGAATCGGCAACAGGCCGCTTCGACATCCTGAAGATGTCGCCGAAAAATCCTCTCTATCACGACTGGGTTTCGGTGCTGATGTTCGTGCTGCTGGCCGCATCGCTCTACTATTTTGCCCGCCGCCCGCTTAACCTTCGGAAGCCTGCTCCGCCGCGATAGTCTGCGGACCGGCAATGTGCCCCGTTGGAAATTGTTCGCGCGCGTGTTTCAGCGCCGGCAGCACCTGGTGCAGCCAGTTGCGGGTGGGCCGTTCCAGGAACCGATAGGCCAGCAGCGCGGTGACCTCCAGGATAAAATAGGAGATCCAGGGATCGAAGCGCGCAATGTGCAGTTGCACCAAGATGCCGCTCGTGTGGATCCAGCGCCACAGGTTGAAATGAAGGATGTACAAGCAGTAACTGGCCTCGCCCACCGCCACGAACAGCGGAAAGCGTAGGAACCGCGTGATTGGATGATGCCCCGTCAACCCTAAAATTGTGATGGCGAATAACGGCGTGATCAGGCCATTATGCATCAACAGAAACGGCATCTTGGCCCCCTGCATCAGGACCGTGCACACACTGCCCAGGCCCACAATCGCTAACCAGTAGCGGGTGCGATTCGCCAGCCGCATCCGATCATTCAATTTGGAAAGCACAATGCCGGCGGTAAACGTCGGCAGATGCGGTAGCGGCGTCATCTTCACCGCCCGCAGCCAATAGCTGTTCGACATGCGAGTGATTGGCCCCAATCCATCCGGCCGCACCCACATATAGGCCAGCGGAACCACCAGTGAAGCCAGCCAGCATCCGGCCAGGATCAGCAGCAGCTTGCGCGTTTTCTGCGGCCATTTGATGGCTACCAGCATCGGGAACAGCAAATAGAACACTGTCTCGCACGAGAGCGTCCACGCCGGCGTGTTCCAGAATGTGCACAGCTTTGGGCTCCAGCCCTGCTGCATGATCGCCGTCAGTCCCAGGCCCTGAAAAAACTGCGCATGCGTACGATATTTCCATTCCAGTTCCAGAATCGGGATGGAAATCAGCAGCCCCAGTACGTATACCGGATAGAGCCGCGAAAACCGTGTTTGCCAAAACTGCTTGCGGTCGAACTGGCCCGCATCCGAGCGGTCAGAATAGTTGTAGGCAAGAATGAATCCCGACAACAGGAAAAAGAAATTCACGCCCACGTAGCCGTTATCCATCATGGGGGCCAGCGGACCGAACCAGGCGGGGTTCCAAAAATGAAAGAACACGATGTTGGTCGCGGTAAAGGCACGAAGACCCGTCAATGCGGGCATTACAGGCCGGCGGGGTATAGGAATAGCGACTGCCATTGTGCCTACGTCGTGACCAGGGAGCCAACTTTTTCGCCGGCGATTGCACGCCGAATGTTGCCCGGTTGGTTCATGCTGAAAATGATCATCGGCAGATCGTTATCCTTGCAAAGACTCACAGCCGTCATGTCCATCACTCGCAGGTTTCGCTGCAGGATTTCCATGTAGCTGATTTCTTCAAACTTTACCGCGTCCTTGTGCAGCACCGGGTCGGCACTGTAAATGCCGTCCACCTTGGTTCCTTTTAACAGCACGTCGGCTTTGATCTCCATCGCCCGCAGCGATGCGGCAGTATCAGTCGAAAAATATGGATTTCCCGTACCGGCGGCGAAAATGAGA
>JAJXZK010000391.1 GCA_021780095.1 Acidobacteriota bacterium
GTGGGCGCCTATCGTAAAGCTCAGGAGCAGATCCTGACCAGAAATCCCATCGCGAAGAAGATGCATTCCGGCCTGCTGCCCGCCCTGCAGCTCTGGGCCTACGTGCAATCGATCCCGGAAAAGGATATGGCGATTCTCACCCTGGGCAAACGCGATGCAGCCTTCGACTCCGGCTTGCCAACTCCCAGCGTGCATTACCGGCCCGGGCAGGCGGCGCCTCGCGCCTGTCCCAGTCACTGGGAGCTCATCCGCATGATGGACCAACATGCCTTTATGAAAATCTCCGATGAAGATGAAGTCCATGTAGGCGACATGATTGGTTTCGATATTTCGCATCCATGTTTAACGTTCGATAAGTGGCGTTTCCTGCCCGTGCTGGACTCTAATTACCAGGTGATTGATGTGGTGCAGACATTTTTTTAGCCACGGGCGTTACAGTCATGCATGAGGATGTTCGCCAATATTTTTTCAGGGTTCGTACGTGATGCGATTAATCCCACTTGCGAAAACAATGGACTCGCTGGCGGCTGGCGAAATAACCAGCCGCCAGCTGGTCGAAACATGCATGGCTGCTGCAGTCGATCCTTCCGGTCAGGGAGCACGCACCTTCACCAGGATCGACGCTGACTCCGCGCTGCGTGCAGCAGATGCGATGGACAAGCAACGTCGTGCGGGCGCTCCGCAGGGATCGCTTTCAGGGCTGCCCATCTCCGTCAAGGATTTGTTCGATGTCGCCGGCGAGCCGACACCGGCAGGTTCGATCGTCCTCGCCGACGCACCGCCTGCCACAAAGGATGCTGCAGCGATTGCGCGTCTTCGAGGCGCAGGTGCGGTTCTGGTGGGTCGAACCAATATGACGGAGTTTGCATTCTCCGGCCTGGGGATCAACCCCCATTACGGGACCCCTCGCAATCCATACGACCGGATTAATGGCCGCATTCCCGGCGGCTCATCCTCGGGCGCTGTCATTTCTGTCACCGACGGCATGGCCGCTGCGGCCATTGGAACCGACACCGGGGGTTCGCTGCGCATCCCGGCAGCACTGTGTGGGCTCACCGCGTTCAAACCCACTGCGCGTCGCGTACCACGGGAGGGCGTGCTGCCGCTATCCAGAAGCCTTGATTCGGTTGGCCCCATCGCGCCGACTGTTGCTTGCTGTGCGCGGATCGATGCCGTGTTAACTGGCGAACCATCTGTGCCGGCGCCGCCTGCTGAAATGAAGCAGTTGCGCTTCGGAGTATTGCAAGGGTATGTGCTCGACGATCTGGATGCGGATGTTACCCGCCGATTCGCAGCAGCGCTTTCCATTCTTGCCAGTGCCGGCGCCACGCTGCAAGAGGTTCATTTCTCCGCGCTCGATGACATTCCAGCGTGTTATGCCAACGGCGGGATTCCGGCCTTTGAAGCCTACGACTGGCATCGTCAACTCATCGCCACGCACAGCGAACTGTACGATCCCCGCGTCCTGGTGCGCATTCTGCGTGGGAAAGAAATTTCTCAGTGGCAGTATCTGGAATGGATGAATGCTCGCCGCCGAATCATATCCCAGGCAGAGCTCGCCTTCACCGATGTAGACGTTTGGCTTTTGCCGACCGTACCGCGAATTGCTCCGCTCATCGCCGGCCTGATAGCGGATGATGCCGCCTATGTCCAGGTCAACGCGATGATGCTTCGCAACACCAGCATCGTCAATTTTCTGGATGGCTGCGCTCTGTCGATCCCTTGTCATTTGCGCCGCGAAGCACCGGTAGGCCTCATGCTCGCAGCGCCGGCCGGACAAGATGTTCAACTGCTTCGAGTTGGTGTGGCGGTTGAGGCTGCACTTGCCAAGGCGGGATGTGCCAGTGCGTGCTCGCGGCTGCCGTAGTTACCGCCGAACCCAGCATCTGCAGTTACAGCGTGCGCTTGAATAATTTGGTCGCGACCAGAAGGCAGGCGATTCCGAATGCGAACAGAAACAGCAGGTCCATCCAGATCGCCTCGATACCCCCATCTTTGAGCAACACGGATTTAAAGCCGTGAACCGCATAGGAAAACGGATCGATAAATGCGATCGAGCGCAGCCAGGATGGAAACCCCTTCACCGGGGAAATGGCGCCGCTAGGAAAAAACAGCAGCGTATTCAGCACGCCAAACATAGCGCGTGGTACCAGTGGATCTTCCACGCGGACCATCATCAGGAACATCATCCCGTTGAATGCAATCGACGTGGAAACAATCAGCAGCAATAACAGCAAGTCCGTGACTGGATGAAAAATCGAGCCCAGGCCGGCGAGCAGTGAGCCAATCACGGTCAGGGAAATGCCCGACATCACCGCCTTAATCGTTCCCGCAAGGTTCAACCCCAATACCAATTCCAACTTCGTAATCGGCGTAACCAGGTAGCCCTCATGCACTCCTCGTGCTTTGTCGTCGATATAGAGCATCCCTCCGCCGATCATGACAGCCACATACATGGCCAGTGCAATCGATCCAGCAAGCAGATACTTCATGTACTCCACGTAGGGATACAGTTCCACAATCTCCAGAGCGATGTTCTTCACGACCAATGGTTGGATCACGGGTGCATTCAAGGCATTGACCAGCGACTGCATTTCCGCTTCGATGCCGCCGCTTGTCGTCAGGTCGGTGTTGTCCACCACCAGACCAATGTGCGGCGAATCGCCGGCCAGCACCCGCCGCGAATACTGCATTGGGATAATGACTGCGGCGTCGATTTTTCCAGTCCGCACATCTTCGCGGGCCTTCTGTTCATCCCGGTAGGCGACGGTGCTGAAGGTGCGAATATTGGCGGCCACATCGTTAAATGCTTCGTGGATTTTTAGCGCCTGCGAGCCGTGGTCATAATCCACCACGCCCACCTTCGCTCCGGTAATATGTCCGCCGATGGCGTTGCCCAAAATGACCAGCTGCACCAACGGCAGCATCATTGACACCATCATCAATGTTGGCGAGCGGAAAAACTTTCGCATCTCTCGCTCAACAATCGCCATCATTCGCGTCATGGCTGCATCCCCGGTCGCGGCGGCATCACAAATCCATGCGCCTTCACTTGTTCGTCACGAAGTTGTCGACCTGTGTAGTGGACAAAAACATCGTCGAGCGTGGTGTTCTGTACACTCAAGGACTTGATGCTGTCGCCGGTCTGGGTCGCCATCTCCACTAACTGTGTTGTGGTCAGCGAGCCGTTGGATGTCAGCAGCCGGTACATGCCTGCGCTCTGCGATTCCACCGACGTAACTCCCGCAAGCTGCTTCAACCGGGCAGGCCATTCCGTGGACTCCTCGGTGAATTGGGCCTCCACAACATTGGTTCCAGGCACGCTGGCTTTCAGGGCCATCGGAGTATCCAGAGCCACTAGTTTTCCGTGATCGACGATCGCGATGCGATCGCACAGCCGGTCGGCTTCGTCCATATAGTGCGTGGTCAGCAGCATGGTCAGGTTGCGCGTTGATTTCAAATGATTCAACATTTCCCAGACCGCCACGCGAGATACCGGATCCAGTCCGGTCGTCGGTTCATCCAGAAAGAAGATTCGCGGATTGTGGACCAGTCCCCGCGCAATCTCCAGTCTGCGCCGCATGCCTCCCGAGAGCGTTTTGGTTTGCGCCCCGCGCCACTTCACCAGGTCTACCGCTTCCAACAGGTCGTTAATGTTCCTATCGCGGTCGGCCTTCGCAACTCCGTACAGCTTGGCGTAAATGGAAAGATTCTCTTCGACGGTCAGATCGATGTCGCTGGTCAGCGCCTGCGGAATTACGCCGATGGTCCGCCGCACAGCATCCGGCTCGCGGGAAACATCATGCCCGGACACCACGGCTCGACCGCTGGTCACGGGAGTCAACGTGGTCATCATGCGGATCAACGTGCTTTTGCCGGCGCCGTTCGGACCGAGCAGACCGAAGATTTCACCATCATCCACATGAAACGTTATGCCGTCGACGGCCGTGAAATCGCCGTAGCGCTTCACAATCTTTTCGACCGAGATCGCCACATTGGGCTTGCCGGTATTCATCGCCTCACCAGCTTGTCTTTCGGGATGTACACCTCCGCCAGCATTCCGGGGACGTAACGCATTTCTGGATTGTCGATCAGTAGTTTCAGGCGAACAGTTTCTATATCCCGCTTGCGTCGGCTCACGTCGCGCTGCGTCGCAAAATCCGCTTCCGCCGACTTCGCTATTACTTTCCCCTGCAACGTCGCACCACTCGGCATCACCACGCGCAGCATGTCTCCTAACTGAACGGAGTCCGCTTGCGTTTCCGGCAGCGGCGCATAAACCCAGGTTTGCGTCAGGTCTGTAATGGTCACAATCGGCGTTCCTGCGGTAACCACCTCACCTTGTCTCGCCGCTCGCACATTCACCTTTCCGGCAATCGGGGAGACAATCTGCGAATATCCAAGCTCCACTTGTGCCTGACTCAGCAACGCTTGCGCGTTTTGCATCTGGCTGCGGGTCGCGTCCACCGTCTGCGCCTGCGCTCGCGCCTGTATCGTATTGGCTTGTGCCAGCTTCAACGAAGCCTTGGCCGCTGCAACGTTGTGTTTGGCTGCGTCGACGGCAGCCTTCGCCGCCTGCAAGGAGGTGGCCGCCTCATCGCGAGCCTGCAGGCTCATCACTCCTTGCCCCGCCAAGGCAACCGTTCTGGAGGTGTCGGCATTCTGGTGCGCTTCCTGGGCCTGCGCCTGTGCCAGCGCCGCCTGCATCGAGCGCAACTGCGCTTCCGCGTTGATGACCTGGCTGGAGGTACTGCCGCCAATCTGGCGTTCTGTTTCGCGACTCTGCCGCACCAGATATTGCTGGCTGGTGGCGGCTGCTTTGGCTGCGTTCCGCGCCGCCTCCAGGTCCTCGCTCTGGATGGTCGCGATCAGTTCGCCTGCGTGGACGTCATCGCCCTCGTCGACCGTCAGCTTCTCAATACGGCCGGGAATTCGAGAGCTGATAATCACTTCATTCGCGTCCACCGTGCCAATCAACTGCAGATCTCCCGACCGATTGACAGTAAAGAAATACCAGCTCAGCGAAAATACGAACAACACACCAAGCAGGATAAAAATGCGGTTGCGAGCGTTCATAATGTTTTTCTCCGAGCATGAAAGTTCTCAATTCGTGCCTGCACGTTCCTCAACCGGGGCATGGGCATCTCCCGAAGAATTCGATTTGCCAGCTTCACTCCCTCACCGCGGTCGGTGAACAGCGCTGTACCCAGAAACTGCACCGCAACCTCTCTTCGCAGCTTCAGCGCCTTTGGGTCGAGTGGCTTGAACGGGAGTGCCATTTCCATCATGGGAGCGCTCAGAAAGTAAAAAACATTCGCGCCGAAAATTGAATACACCACCTGCAGCCAATCCATCCGGCATAGTTCGCCCGTTCGCATTCCGTCTTCTACGGCCTCGTGCATTTTTCCAATCAGGGGGCCAAAGGCAGTCCTGAACAGAACGGGGATCGATGCGCTCTTACCGCTTCGAAATCGGATCATCTCCTGCTGCATCAGACTTTGAAACTCTCGCTGCGTCAGGATGCGATCGAAATGGTTCAGCGCCGAGCGAAGTAGGCGCTCTCCAGCGCTATATTTTGGATCGAATTCCGCCATCGCATTCTCGACCACCCGTGCAGCCACGCCCTCCACAGCCGCCGCGTACAAGCCCTGCTTACTCTTAAAGTAGTAGTAGAGCAGCGCCTTGTTCACCTTTGCCGATTCGGCGATGCGATCGGTGCGGGCGCCGGAAAGGCCGTGCGTGCTGAATTCTTGCACAGCGGCGCGCAGAATTCTCTTTTGCGTCTGGTCGGCACGCTCTTCACGGTTCCGTGTTGTGTTTCTCTGTGTCATTGATTAACTGGTTAGTTAAAATATACCAAACTTCATTCACGTTCGCTCATGGACCCGGTTGGCCGGTAGCGTAGGAGAATCCGCAATTTGGAGGGGGCAAATCCAGGAAACCGGCAATGTCTACGGGTGGGCGGCAAAACTCCCGCCCCCGGCATCCATTTCTCTATGATTCGCAAGCTGAAGTCCGGCGAATACCGACTCTATTCACGCAAGAAAGATAAGTCGACGGGCAAGAGGCGGAACCTCGGCACCTTCCCGAATCTCGAAAAGGCCAAAAAACACGAACAGGAAATCCAATTCTTCAAGAAACATTAAACTTGTTCCGCGACTTCCTTACCTCACCGGCGCTGCCTGCTTCGTAAGCCCATCGCCTTCGAGTCCATTGTCAGCGTCAGGCGCATTCCTCATACTGTTCAAATGGACTCGCCGGCAGCAGCAGGCTGAAGACTGTGCCACCGCACCCATTGCCCAAACGAGAGCGAGCCTGAATCTGCCCGCGATGTTTCTCGATGATGCCGCGAGAAATCCACAAGCCGAGTCCAGTGCCGTTCATTCCCTTGGTGGTGTAGAAGGGTTCGTACATGCGCCGCATCACCGCCGGCGGGATACCATGGCCAGTATCCGCAATCGTGATCCGGATGGCAGGAATTCCCCTTCTCCGGACTCGCGCCCGCGTGGTCCGCACGATGAGACGTCCCCCAGAGCGCATCGAGTCAATCGCATTGCCAATCAGATTATTCAGCACCTGGCGGATATCCCCTTCATAGCAAACAATAGGCCCGGCGCCGCGATGTTGCAGCTCCAGTCGAATATCCGAGTTTGAAATGCGTCCGTGATAGAGCGCCAGCGTCGGACCCAGCAATTCTTCCAACGTGATAAGGCGAGGCTTGGTCGATTGACGATGAAACCGCAGCGTTTGAATGGAGATCTGCGTGACACGCTGCAGTTCCTGGTCCGCTGCATCGAGAAACGAAGCCACCTCTGCCGGAATATCATTACTGCGCCGCGCCAGGTACAGGAGGTTTGTGATCGCCTCCAGAGGATTATTAATCTCATGCGAGATGGAAGCGGCCAGCCTTCCCACGGCGGCCAGCTTTTCGCTTTGAATCAACGCCGATTCCGCCTGCTTCTGAGTGGACAGGTCCGTGGCGAACACTGCAATCTCGGTCGACTCGTCGCCGCTTCTTGCGGACGGGATGATTGTGGCTCCGACCAGGAAGGGAAGTAGCCGGCCATCTTTGGCGCGAAGAGATTTCTCGTAGGACGTTGCCGTCCCCGTGGCGCGAAGTTCCGCCCTGGCCTTCTCATCGGCGAAGGCGAATTCGGCCGGAGTCAGATCGCTCCATCGCAGACCGCCCGCGGCCACTTCTTCCGTCGTATAGCCCAGCAGCTTCAGAATCGCAGGGTTGGCGTACGATATGCCGCCGTCAAAGTCTCCAATGATCATGCCAACCGTGGAGTGCTCAATCAGTCGGCGAAATCTCTCGTCGCTGCGATGCAGGTTCGAGTCGGTACGCTTTTGCTGATCGATGTCAGAGAACGCCACCACTCCGCCAGAGACATGGCCTGTCTCATCGAATATCGGAGCGGCCGCCACGCTGATCCATGCAATGGCGCCATCGCCTCGCTGATACAGCAAGTCTTGCGGCGCGATGGGTTCCTCCGAAGATATCGCCCGCGGAAGCGGGTACTCGTCGGCCTCCACGCGCCGTCCGTCGGGATGAAACGCGACCCATCGATCATGCGGCGGACGTCCGGCAATTTCGTCAATCGGACAGCGCAGGATTCGCTCTATACTGCGATTCCCCAGGATCACCCTGCCGGCGGAATCCACCAGAAGAATCCCCACCGGAACGTTTTCCAGAACGACCTGCGTCGTTTCTCGTTCACGCTTCAATTCAGTCAGCGCACGGTCACGGTCGCGCAATGTGTCGCGGATTTCATATTGGCGCTTGCGGGCTCGCAGCGCGGCGCGGACACTGCTGATCAGCGTAGCGGCTCGAATCGGGCGTTCCAGCAGAATCGGGGAGCCGATCGACATGTGGTCGTAGTCTGTGCGATAGCCTGGGGGAACGTCTCGGTTGGCGTTGGTCAGTATCATGATTGGAAGATCCGACCACTCCGGCTGTTGTCGTATCCGGTCACTCAGTTGTTGCACCAAAGCAGGCTGTAGCGCCTCCTCCGCGATCAGCAGTGGGCCCACTTCTTCGTGACTCCTCAAAAATGACAGGTCTTCGCACACCTCCGCCGCCAGCCCATTCTGATGAAGGACTCCGACGATCAGCTCCCCGTCCCGACCCGTGGGTGCGATAGCACGTACGACCAAACTCATTCCGATAACCCCATCCGCTAGTTCAACGCTTTCCTTCCATAAAATTGGGAACTCCCGTCAGAACTCCCTGGAAACCGCTGATCGGCTCGCCCATTTCGACCCCTTGGTTGCTCATGCGCAGCTCCCGCAGCGTTCGCTCGTGCGGACCGACCCGTTGCTTCACGACCGAGATCAACTGCCGGATTTCACCTTGCGCCTCAAAGTAGCGCAGCATAACTACGGTGTCCGACAGATAGCTGACGTCGATCTCCGATTGCATGTCGCCGACCAGCCCGTGCTGCGTAAAGATGAGAAACGTGACCACGCCTTTCTGATTCAGGAACGCCAGCAGTTCGTGCAGATGCAGCGTCAAGTCGCGTTCCCCTGGCATTGAGGTTAAATAGCCATTGAGACTGTCGAGGACAACAATTCGGGTGTCATTCTTCTCCACGTCGTCTCGGATCTGCGCAACAAACTCGCCCGGGGAAAGTTCAGCCGGGTTCACCTGCGACATCGCGAGCGTGCCTTGTTCGATCTGGTCGCGCACCGGCATTCCCAGGCTGGCCATCCGGTCCTGGGCTGTGCGCAGCCCTTCGTCGAAGACATATACGATGGCGCGATCGCCGCGTTTTGCGGCAGCACGAGCGAAGATCATCGCGAGTGTAGATTTACCGCTGCCGGACGGTCCCAGCAACAACGTCGCCGATCCGCGATTGACACCGCCTCCAAACATCTTGTCCAGAGCGGGCAAACCGCTTTGGACTCTTTCTCCCTCGAAGCTGGAAGAATGTTCGCTGGCAATGAGTCGCGGGTAAACGGCCAGGCCGCCATGCTGGATTGTGTAATCGTGAAATCCCTCGCGATACGCGCTCCCTCGTAGCTTCAGGATTTCGATTTGGCGCCGAGTGACTCCGTAGGAACGAGAGAGCTTCTCCAGTCGAATCACACCGTGGGCGATGCTTTGCAGTTGCATATCGCTGCCCTCGGCGGTGCGATCGTCCAGTAGCAGCACCGTGGCATCGCGACCGACAAAAAAATGTTTCAGCGCCAGCAACTGGCGGCGATAACGCATCGGGTCGGCGGCCAGCAGTCGAAGCTCGGAGACGGAATCGATTACCACGCGATCGGGCTGCACATGATCGATCATCTTGGTCAGCTTTTGGATGGTGTCGGAGAGCTCGACCTCGCTTGGATGGAAGACGGTATATTGCTGATCGCGGTTCAAACTGGCTTCGGTCGGAATGAACTCCGCGACCGGGAGATTGACTGGATCCCAACCGTGCGACCGGGCCGAACCTTCCAATTCCGCTTGCGATTCAGAAAGCGTGATGTAGAGCGCTTTCTCGCCGTTCTGAACTCCTGCCAGTATGAATTGCATTGCGAGGGTTGTTTTACCAGTGCCCGGGTTTCCTTCCACCAGGTACATCTGGCTGGCAGGAAGGCCCCCATTTAAAATGTCGTCTAGCCCTGGAACCCCGGTACCAAGTCGGGTGATCGTATAGTTGTCGCTCATAGAGTTTCCAAAGAATCGAGTCGGAGCTGCCAAAAGTAACATACCAGAAAAAGGCGTTTCGCCGGCTCCTGGCGTCGAGCGGCAGGTCGCATACCCATCAAAATAGAGGTATGGAGGCATAGGGTCTCTGGCTTCAATCGCCGCTTTCGTTAGGATGCGATTCACGGGTCGATTACTGCTTGGCGGGGGCGTATACCCGGAGCATTACGTGGTTGGCCCTCGGAAATGTCAGAACCATCGCTCCCAGTCGGTTAGCGGTCGGCGCCGGTGACGCCAAACCATTGATTCGACTATGTGATGGCACCACAAGGCCACGTAGTGCGGGGGGCAACCCACACACATTTCAG
>JAJXZK010000015.1 GCA_021780095.1 Acidobacteriota bacterium
GCTCGACATCAACTTCGGCTCACAAATCCGCTCCTACGTCCTGCAACCCTACCGCATGGCCAAAGATCACCGCACCAAGGTCGAAGTCGGCGACGTCGACCGCGTCCTCGACGGCTACCTCGATCCGTTCATCCGCGGATACTTAAAAATGAAGCGCCAGGGCGGAGTCCCCGTAGCTGTCGACGCCGACGACGACCTCGATTAGTCACCGGAGCTGCCCATGAACGAGCCAGGCCTTATCAGGAAGATCCTCGAGGAGTGCAAGACCATCGCCGTCGTTGGCCTCAGCAATCGCGAAGGCCGCGCCTCGCTCGGCGTGTCCCGTTTCATGCAGTCGCGCGGCTACCGCATCGTCCCCGTCAATCCAGCGATCGATAGCTCGCTCGGCGAACCCGCCTACCCCACGCTCGCCGCCGCCCTCGCCGCCGTGCCGGAAATCCGCCTCGTCGACGTCTTCCGCGCACCCGAGTATGTCCCGGCCATCGTCGACGAAGTCATCCGCCTTCGCATCCCTTACCTCTGGTTGCAGGAAGGTGTGATCCACGAAGAAGCCGCCCGACGCGCCGAAGCCGCCGGAGTCGGCGTTGTCATGGACCACTGCATCCTTAAAGAGCGCATGGCCGCTGGCTGGCAATAAAACTAGCTCAGATTGCTTTCTGCATCGAAGTCACAGGCATTGTAGGAGGTGGCTGCCGCAAATTGCGCCCGCATTAGGTCGCTTCCGCGAGTTCTTCTTCCATCTTCTGCTTCTCGTACAGATCGTAATAATAGCCCTGCCGCGCCAGCAGCTCATCGTGTGTCCCCAACTCCGCGATCCGCCCGTCCGCCAGCACCGCAATCCGGTCCGCATTGCGTACCGTCGAAACACGATGCGAAATCAGAATCGTCGTCCGGCCTTCCATCCGCCGACGCAGCTCCTCAAGAATTCGCTCTTCCGTATAGGTGTCCACGCTTGCCAGCGCATCATCCAGAATCAGAATTCTCGGATCACATACCAGCGCCCGCGCCAGGGATGAACGCTGCTTTTGCCCGCCTGACAGCGTAAGTCCGCGCTCGCCAACCATCGTCTCAAACCCGCGCGGAAACTCCTCAAACTCCTTGCGAATATGCGCCGCCTCCGCTGCATCCAGCATCTCCTGCACGCTTTCCTCGGGCGCGCCAAACAGAATATTCTCCCGAATCGTCTCGCTGAAGAGGAACGTCTCCTGCGGAACAAACCCGATGCTGCGGCGCAAATCTTCCAGGCGATAATCACGCACTGGACGCCCGTCGATCAGCACCATCCCAGGCGCCGCATCATACAGCCGCGGAATCAGGCTCACCAGCGTCGTCTTCCCCGCGCCCGTCAACCCGACCAAAGCAAGACTCGATCCCGCCGGAATCTTCAGCGAAATATCGCGCAGCACCTGAGTTCCGTCATACGCAAATGACAGGTTCTGGAACTCCACGTCGCCCACAATCGTCTGCCCCTTGGGCAGCTTCGCGTCGCGATCGTCGATCGTCGGCTCCTCCAGCAGCAATTCGTGAATGCGAATTACCGACGCCGTGCCGCGCTCCACCAGGTTCACCACCCAGCCAAACGCAATCATCGGCCACGTCAGCATCAGCGTATAAATGGTGAACGCAGCGAACTTCCCGGCAGTGATTTGATGCGCAATCACCTCGTGCCCGCCCACCAGCAGCACGATCACCATGGCGATGCCCAGCAGAAACTCCAGCGTCGGCCACAGCATACCCATCAGCTGCACCAGCCGTAGCCCGCGCCGCACATACTCGCGGTTCGACGTCTCGAACGCCTGCATCTGCGCTTCTTCCTGCGCAAAGGCGCGCACCAGCCGCGCAGCCGAAAAGTTCTCCTGAGCCTGCGCGGAAATGTCAGAGAACATCGCCTGAATGCGCTCGAACCGGTCGTGGATCTTGCGGCCCATCTTCTGCACCAGGATGCTCGCAATCGGCAGCGGCGCCAGAGCCACCAACGTCAGAAATGGGCTGATACGCAGAAGGAAATATAACGCACCAACGGTAAACAGCAGCGTGTTCGCGCTGTACATGATGGCCGGCCCCAGCAGCATCCGCACCGCGCTGAGGTCGTTCGTCATGCGCGCCATGATGTCGCCGGTGCGCCGCTGCTGGTAGTAGTCAGGAGCCTGCTTCTCAAGCTGCAGAAACAGATCGTTGCGCAAGTCAAACTCGATATCGCGCGAAATGCCGATGAGGATCCAGCGCGTAAGAAACAGGAACAGCGCCTTGGCCAGCGCAATCGCTACTAGAATGCCGGCGTAATACAAAATCTTCTGCTTCGTCACGCCATGGCGTAGCAGATCATCCATCGCCACGCCAATGATCCACGGAAAGAAGATCCAGATCGCATTGTTCATCACCGTTGCCAGCGCGCCCCAGAAGTACCCGCGCTTGTAGCGCTTCAAATAAGGCAGCAACGGCTTGAGTTCACTCAATCTCATATCACTCTCTAGGTTGGCGTCCGCAGCAGCAAGTAACCGCCAATCAGTGCAAACACCACATCCGGCGACCACGCCGCCAGCATCGCCGGCAGCATGTTCACATTCCCCATTGCTTC
>JAJXZK010000310.1 GCA_021780095.1 Acidobacteriota bacterium
CTCCTTCATCACCGGCTTCCCGGGAGAAACGGACGCCGACTTCGACCTGCTGACAGATTTCGTTCGCGAGGCGCGCTTCGACTGGCTGGGCGTGTTCGAGTATTCCGATGAAGAAGGTTCCGCCGCATACGCCCTCGACGGAAAAGTTTCTCGCAGAACAATCGGGGCGCGCCAACGCAAGCTGATGCGAAATCAGCTGCAGATCAGCCGCACGGCCCGCGCTGCACAAGTCGACCGCGTGATGGACGTTCTGATTGAAGGCGAAAGCGAGGAGACTCCCCTGTTGTGGCAAGGCCGTAGCGCGATGCATGCACCGGAGATTGACGGAAAAATTCTGATCAACGACTTTGGACCGCATGCGTCCGTGCAAGCTGGAAAATTTTACCGCTGTGAAATCACCGATGCTCACGATTACGACCTGATTGCCCGTATCGTGGCGTAAGGCAAAATGAACCTGCTTCGATATGTAACCACTACAGTTACATAATGAGATTTTTTTTGTATGGCGAAAGAGAAAAGTAAAAGATCCTCGGCTCTCCGGTGCCCGACCTGCAGCACGCTGGTACTGCAGTCGGACGAAGATTTTCCATTTTGCAGCGACCGCTGCCGCCTCATTGACCTGGGAAAATGGGCCAGCGGCGCTTATCGCATCTCGTCTCCGATCCTTGATCCGGAGGTGCTCGAAGGCCTGGATGAGATGCATCGCAGCGGACGCGACTCGAGCGATGACGAATAAATGACGCCGAAAAGAACCGGCTGGGCCTGGGTGTTGGCGACATTTTTCGGAGTGGGCTTTCTGCGTCCGGCGCCCGGAACCTGGGGCTCTGTGGCAGGCCTGCTGTTGTGGCTGGCCGCTGCGCACTGGCTTCATCTTTCGCCGATGAACCTCGGCCTGGGTACCGCCGCCGCGGCAATTCTGTTACTGTTAGCCGGTATTCCTGCATCCGGCATTGTCGCCCGCGAGGCAGCGACGGACGATCCAGGCTTTGTGGTTGCAGACGAGGTCGTGGGTCAATGGATCGCGTTGATCGCCGCCGGCTCTCGCCCGTGGGATTGGCTGTTGGCACTCTTGCTCTTTCGTGTTTTCGATATCCTAAAACCTTCTCCGGCGCGCCAGTTTGACAGGATGCACAGCGGATTCGGCATCATGATGGATGACGTGGCCGCGGGCATATACGCCATGGCAATCGTCTGGCTGGCAAGGCTTTTTTCCACCGGATGGCGCTTCTAGCCAGCTCAATTCGGAATAGTCTGTCCTGTTACATTGCGTGCACCCTCCGTCGATACGTTGCGAAGATTTCAACGTCCAAGGATGGGATGAACACTCGAATCTGTTGTACCGCGCTGGAGCGCGAAGTCACATGAAATTTGGAATCCACACCACCGACACCGCCCCCCACATTACCTCCATCACTCCCCTGGCAGCCTTACCCGGCGGTGAAGTGGAAGTATACGGTCGCAGGCTTGCGACCGAAGCCTACCGTCAACCGACAGCCATCATCGGGGAGCACCCGTCTCCGGTCAGGATGAGCCGTGGCTCGAAACTGCTGTTGCATGTTCCCGAGGGTGCTATCTCCGGCAACATTCAAATACGCGTCGACGGACATACCAGCAACACGATGCCACTGTCCATTGGGGTTGCGATTGCTGAAGAAATGGACCCGGTGGCCAGCCCGGTAGTCGATCTCGACGGTGATATTTACGTCGCGTTTTCCGGACAGCGCGGGCAACAGACTCCTGTTTCGGTATTTCAGATTGATTCGGAATATCAGGTTCGCCCCTTCGCCACCGGCATCCTGAATGCCACTGGACTGGCGCTCGATCCGGAGGGAAATCTGTACGTTTCTTCCCGGCATGAAGGAACCGTCTACCGCGTGACTCCCAGCGGCGCGAAGTCCGTCTTTGCGGAAGGCATGGGGGTCGCTACCGGACTCGCCTTTGATCGCGATGGATTCCTCTATGTCGGCGATCGCAGCGGAACCATTTTCAAGATCTCGCCAACCCGCCAGGTCTTCGTCTTCGCCACGCTGGAGCCCAGCGTCTCCGCTTACCATCTGGCTTTCAACGATGCCGGTACCCTGCTGGTCAGCGGACCCACAACTTCTGCCAACGAATCCATCCACGCGATTGAGCCCAATGGAGAAATTTCCAGCTTCTATACCGGATTGGGGCGTCCCCAAGGTATGGCATTAGACGTGGACAACAATGTCTACGTCGCCGCTTCCTTGCATGGCCGTCGCGGAGTGGTAAAAATCACGCCCAATCGGGAAGCCTCCCTGGTTATTTCCGGCTCGGGGATCGTCGGCCTGGCGTTTCTGCCGGAAGGTGATGCTGCCGTGGCCACGCGCGATACCGTATATCATGTGGGATTAGATATCGTCGGAAGATTGTTGCATTAACAGCCGTTCGACACGGATCAGGATGGATTCGATCCGTTAGTGCGGCCGTTGATTACAGCCGTTGTCCGGTTCTCGACAGGCGAAGCATGCAGTGATTCGCGCGTTGGATCCGATGGCGAACTTTTTCTCGTTCTGAACTTCATGATGTTGCTTGCTGTCTACAGGTTTCGTAGTACGTTCACTTCTTAATCAAACCCATGCTTGCAGAAATCATTGCCGTCGGGTCAGAGCTGCTGACCCCCTTCCGTCAGGACACGAATTCGCTGTTCGTCACCGAGCAGTTGAATTCTCTCGGCGTCAGCGTCGTCTTCAAAACCATTGTTGGCGATCGCAAAGCGAACCTGGTGCAAGCTATCAATCTGGCGCTCAGTCGCACCGATATCGTCTGCATCACGGGTGGGCTTGGTCCCACCGAAGATGACCTGACGCGCGAAGCTGTCGCAGAAGCGCTGGGCGTCCGAGTGCGCCGCAACGGCGACTTGCTGGCGGCGCTCTACAAGCGATTCGCAGAGCGACGCGTCACTATGCCCGTCAACAATTCCAAACAGGCGGACCTGATCGACGGCGCAGACGTATTGCCCAACGCCAACGGCACTGCTCCGGGCCAGTGGATTGACACCGTCATCGGCGAACATCGCAAGCTGATGTTGGTGCTTCCCGGCCCGCCCGCGGAATTGAAGGCGATGTTTACCGCCGAGTGCATGCCGCGACTGAAAGAAGCACTGCCGCCGCGTCACATCGCTCGCCGCGTTCTCAAGATTGCCATGCTGCCGGAATCCGAAGTCGATGCGCGTCTGGCTCCCATCTACACGCGCTTCAATGACGTCGAGACAACAATCCTGGCGCATGCCGGCGAGATCCAATTGCACCTGCAATGTACAAAGGCGATTCTTGAACTGGCGCAGACCCGCGTCAATGAACTGGCCAGCCGTCTCGAAGAGGAAATGGAAGATTCCGTCTTCTCCTCCCACGGCGAAACCCTCGAGCAAATCGTTCTCTATTACCTTGAAATTCGCGGCGCCACCGTCGCTGTCGCGGAAAGCTGTACCGGCGGACTGCTGGCGCAGCGGCTGACCAGCATCAGTGGCAGCTCCCGCTCCTTTGTTGGCGGAGCGGTGGTCTATACCGATGCGCTGAAGGTGGAGTTCGCCGACGTGCCGGAAGACATGCTGGAAGAAAAGGGCGCCGTGAGTCGCGAAGTGGCGGCAGCTCTGGCACATGGAATACGACGTCGAGCGCAGTCCACGATCGGTGTCGGCATCACCGGCATTGCTGGTCCTACCGGAGGCACAGAGGAAAAACCGGTGGGCTTGGTCTACATCGCGCTGGATGATGGCAAGGAAGTCAATGTGTGCGAGCGGAAATTTCGCGGAGACCGCGACCGCGTGCGCTGGTTCGCCAGCCAGCACGCCCTCGACATGATCCGTCGAAAGTTCATGTAGTTAGGGTCGAGCGAATTCTGCCGCCTGGCTCTACTTCGCGCGTGCCTAAATTCAGTCGCCGCGAGCCGGATTCCGAAGCCTTCGCGAGTGTCGAGAATCGACCTCGAGTCGACGCGTTCGGAAGTTCATCTCAATTCGGTTGCGCCGCTGCTACACTCGAACAGTACTCACATGACGGTCGATATTATTGCAGCGACGATTGCGTATTTTTTGGGGTCAATTCCCTTCGGCTATTTGCTGGTAAGGCTGTTTCGAAAAGAAGACATCCGCGACACCGGCAGCGGGAATATCGGAGCTACAAATGTGCTGCGCACCGGCTCCCGTTGGCTCGGCATTCTTACGCTCGTCCTCGACATCGGAAAGGGATTTATGGCGGTTGAGATTGCACGCCACCTGACGTCGGGCCAACATGCGGTTATCGCCGGTTCCATCGCAGCGGTATTTGCAGTCATTGGACACGTCTTCACCATTTGGCTTCGTGGCAAGGGTGGCAAAGGAGTGGCCACGGCCCTCGGCGTATTCCTGGCCCTCGCGACTCTGCCCGCGCTTTCCTCGCTGGCGGTGTTTATTCTTCTCACCCTGGCAACACGCTATGTGTCTCTGGCGTCTATGCTGGCTGCCGCGTCCTTTCCTTTTTGGGTGTGGCTGGCCGAACATTTTTTTGGCATCAATTACGGTTCGGGGGCCATCTTTATTGCCAGCACCATCCTGGTTCCGGCGGTCATCCTCATCAAACATCGCAAGAATATCGAACGACTGCTGCATGGAACAGAATATCGATTCGGTGGCAAAGAAAGCTCGGCCGCATCATGAGCCGTATCGCCGTCATCGGCACAGGAGCGTGGGGAACCGCGCTGGCACTGGTCCTGGCCAAACGCGGCGGTCACAGCATCACCATGTGGTCACACACCCAGGTCGTTGCGGAAGCAATTCGTCAACGCCATGAGAACAGCATCTATCTTCCCGGCCTTTTCATTCCCGACTGCGTCACCGTCACCACGAACCTGCAGGAAGCCGTCGATCAAGCTGAAATCCTGGTCCTCGCGGTTCCCTCAGAACACCTGCGTAGTATCTGCGGCGCTATGGCGCCACTCCTCACCCGTGAACAGCTGATTGTCAACGCAACGAAAGGCATTGAAGACGGCACCTACCTGCGCATGACCCAGGTGATGGGAGAAGTGCTCGGCAAATACGACTTGGCTCTTCCCTGCGGCGTGCTGAGCGGACCCTCCTTCGCCCAGGAAGTGGGTGCGGGCAGCCCCACAGCCATCACCATTGCCTCCTCTGATCCCGTGATCGCGACTCGCGTGCAAGAAGAATTCTCCAGCCCCACCTTGCGCTTGTATACCAATGAAGATGTCGTGGGCGTGGAGCTGGGCGGCGCGCTGAAGAACGTGATCGCCATCGCCGCCGGCGCCACGTACGGTCTTGGACTCGGCCATAACAGCGTGGCCGCGCTCATCACCCGCGGCATCGCGGAAATCACCCGGCTAGCGGTCGCCTGCGGCGGTCGGCGAGAAACCCTTGCAGGACTTTCGGGCTTGGGAGATCTGGTGCTCACCTGTACCGGGGCATTGTCGCGCAATCGCCACGTTGGCCTGGAGTTGGGCAGCGGCCTCTGCCTGAAGGAAATTCTGGCCGACATGCACGGCCGCGTCGCGGAAGGTGTCCGCACCACCGACGCGGCGCTCGGTGTTGCCCGCAGGGTTGGGGTCGAAATGCCCATCACCGAAAAAGTTGCCGCCGTGCTGCACGAGCAAATTTCAGCCAAGGACGCGATGCGGGAACTGATGTCTCGACCCGGCCGCGACGAATCCTCTCGCTGACCCAACGGAGTCCCGCTTGGGGTTCCATCAGACCGGTACCTGGTTACACAACCAAACTGGGAAACGAACGATACCTCCCCAAAGTTTCACTATCCTTTCCGCGTTTGGTGCATCCCAAGGTAATATATTAAAGAGATTAAGATGGTTACCTAAAGACATGACCCCGACGCTCCATCGCGGCAACCGAAGTCAGGTGAAACGAAATCCCCATCTGTGGGTGATTTACCTGAGTCTGCTGCTGCCTGCCGCCGCAGGTCTTATGTCCATATTGCTGGCGGTCAATGCGTTCCAGTCGCCCGCCTTGGGCGACACAATCATCAAGCTGGTGCTGGCCGTACTGGCCGCAGGCATGTCGGTCAAGTGCTGGGCGGTGACTTGGGAGTTTTCTCGGGACATGCGCCAGTTTCTTGAGACGCTGCAGGCCATCAAGCGGGGTGAATTTGTTTTGCGATCTGGCCGCGCCGGGCTCCCGGAAATTGAAGAACTTGCGCGAGAACTCAGCGGCATGGATGAAAGCCCCGATACCTCGCTTGCAAAATGGATTCTGCTGTCGCGCGATCATCATGCCATTTTTGTTCGCCTGGTCGAGGCTATGTCGGCTTCGATGAGTACCAAGAGTTTTTACGCCCGCGGACATTCTGGCCGCGTCGCCGAGTATTCGACGCTGATCTGCACTGAGCTCGGTCTATCTCCGGAAGAAAGCAGGCGGATTCGTCTAGCTGCCCTGCTTCACGATATCGGCAAAATCGGAATGGACCAGCAACTCTTGACGAAACCCGGCGTTCTCACTCCGAATGAATTTGCCATCCTGAAGACCCATACTACCCGCGGCGCCGAGATGCTTCGCCCGGTGCCCGAGTTTGCCGATCTGCTGGCCGGTGTTGAATTGCACCACGAATCCATGGACGGCTCAGGCTACCCGCACGGACTGAAAGGCGACCAGATTCCGTTGATGGCCCGTGTCATCGCCGTCGCCGACACCTTTGACGCCATGACGCACAACCGAACCTACCAGGACGCCATGGATGGCGCGTATGTGATTCGGATTATCCGCACAATGGCCGGAAAGAAATTCGACGAGCCTGCCGTCGAAGCGTTTTGCCGCGCCTATGCCGCGGGACTTGTCGAGCTTCCAAAAAAGCACGTCGAGGATCCGGAGTCGAAATCGCCGCTGGCCCCGGAGCCTTCCCGCAATCCTGTCCGCGCTTTATCCGATGAAGCGCTGCAGTCTCCTTCGCTGGTGACAGTCGGAGGGGTTGATACACTGAAGGTGTAGCCCTTTCTCACACCTCATGCTGCAGTCACTTTTCAACAGCCCAGAGCCAACACCCGGTTTGATGGACCGCATGAAGCAGGCGGTCGCCCGCACCCGCACCGGCTTGCAGGAGCGGATGGACGACCTGCTGTCGCTGGCGCGTCCTGTCGACGAGTCCGCGCTGGAGGAGTTGGAAGGCACCTTGATCGCCTCCGACATCGGCGTCGCCACATCGCAGGAAATCATCGGTGCGCTTCGCCAACAAGCCTCGCGCCAACAGATTCAGGACGGCGCGGAACTGCGCCGCCTGCTGAAAGCGGAAATGCTGCGCATCCTTGATTCCGTGCCAACGCGGCAACATACCATCAGCGCCAAGCCCGAAGTCATTTTGATGGTGGGAGTGAACGGCACCGGAAAAACTACCACCACAGGAAAATTGGCGGCCTATTTCCGCAGCCAGGGAAAGTCCGTCCTGCTGTGTGCTGCAGACACTTTTCGTGCTGCCGCCATTGAGCAACTGGAGGTCTGGAGCCAGCGCGCCGGCGTAGAGATGATCCGCACCCGCCAGGGCGGCGACCCCTCCGCAGCGCTCTACGACGCGTTGCAGGCCGGCAAGACTCGTGGAATTGACGTGCTAATCGTCGATACGGCGGGACGACTCCACACCAAAAACAACTTGATGGCGGAGCTCGACAAAATACGCCGCACGGCCCAACGCTTTTCTCTGGACGCGCCGCACGAAACGCTGCTGGTGATGGACGCGACCACCGGCCAAAATGGCCTGCAGCAGGCTCGTCTATTTACCGAGGCTGCCGCCGTTTCCGGTATTGTGCTCACCAAGTTGGACGGCACCGCAAAAGGCGGCATCGTGATCGCGATAGCGCGGGAATTGCAACTCCCCGTACGCTTTGTCGGCATCGGTGAACAAATGAGAGACCTGCTTCCCTTCGACAGCAACGCGTTTGTGGATTCAATGCTGGAAGGATGAGAGGCGCGTCTCTCCGGCAAACGGCGTACAGTGAGCTCCAGCTACCCAACCTTTAAAGGTCGCGAAGAAAATGGCACCTACGGAATCGACTGCGGATGAACTTTGGATGGAACGTGCGCTGGGGCTGGCCGAGGCATCGATCGGGCTCGCTTCCCCCAATCCTGTCACCGGGTGTGTTCTGGTCAAGAACGGCAACGTCATCGGCGAAGGCTTTCACTCCTACGCCGACAAGGACCACGCTGAAATCGTTGCCCTCAAGCAGGCTGGCACCAAGGCGCGTGGCTCCACCGCCTACGTCACCTTGGAACCCTGCAGTCATCATGGCCGGACTCCGCCCTGCGCCGACGCGCTCATCAAGGCAGGCGTGGCGCGGGTGGTTACAGCGGCACGCGATCCTAATCCACAGGTGAGCGGGCGCGGTCTCGATCGTCTCCAGGCTGCTGGAGTTTCTCTCACCATCGGCGTAAAAGAAGCCGCCGCGCGTCGATTGAACGAGGCCTTTGCAAAGTTCATCCGCACCCATCGGCCCTTTGTCACGCTGAAAGCCGGCATGACGCTGGACGGACGCATCGCGCCTCCGCCGACAAAGGATCACATTCCTTCCGGGTCCACCCACTGGATCACCGGCGACCGTTCGCGCGAAGTTGTGCAGGAGCTGCGTCACGCCGCAGACGCGATTCTCACCGGCATTGGAACCGTTCTGAATGATGATCCCCTGTTGACGGACCGCAGCGGACGCATGCGCCGCCGCCCCTTTCTTCGCGTAGTGCTCGATTCCTCGCTGCGCCTTTCGGTCGAATCGCAACTGGTCCGCACCGCCAGTCAAGATGTCCTGGTGTTCCACACGCAACCCTCCGCAAGGCAGGCCAAGGCCTTGGAAGAGCGGGGAGTACACGTGGAACGACTCGATCCAGACCCCGCCACAGGTCGTGTGCCTCTGCGAGCGGTCATGGAGCGGTTGGCGGATATGGAAATGTTGAGCGTCATGCTGGAAGGCGGCTCGCAGATCAACGCCTCGGCGCTTGCCGCGCAGATCGTCGACAAACTCTACCTGTTCTACGCGCCGGCGATTTATGGAGACGCGGCGGTTCCTGTGGTTCGCTCTCTTGAGCCCAACACTTACTTCGCTACCCGGCTCACCAGCTACAACTTGCATGAACTGGGCGAAGATTTTGCCGTCGAAGGCTATCTCCACAATCCCTGGGAGAGCGCGTAATGTTTACCGGATTGATTGAAACCACGGGCACCATTCGTTCCCTGGAAGACCATCGGGGAGTTACGCGCATCACGGTTGCGGGTCCGGCGTCTCTCGTCCATCGGCTGCAACCGGGCGACAGCGTGGCCGTCAGTGGTGTATGCCTCACAGCGGTTGACATCAATCCGGAAAGCAGTCTCTTCGTCGCCGACCTGGCGGCAGAAACCATTGCGCGTACTTCCCTGTCTCGGCTGCATTCAGGATCGATCGTGAATCTGGAATTGCCCACTGCGGCCGGCGCTCCGCTGGGCGGCCACATCGTGCAGGGTCATATTGACGGCGTCGGCACGGTTCAGTCATTGCAGCCTCTTGTAGCGGGCGCGCAAAGCTCTGCCACAGATTGGTGGCTGCGGCTCACCATTCCGGAAGAGTGCGTGCGTTATGTCGTGGAGAAAGGTTCGATTGCGATTGAAGGCATCAGTCTCACCGTCGCTCGCATCGCCGGTGCCGTCGTCACCATTGCCATCATTCCTCACACCTACACGGCCACAAATCTGCACACCCTAACGCCAGGAAGCCTCGTCAATATTGAAGTCGATGTGATGGCAAAATATGCCGAACGGCGTGCGGCCTCACCCGCGGAAAGCGAACAGCCCTTCGAGCTAACCGTGGAATATTTGATCGCCAACGGATATTAGTGGAATTCCCCCGCTACACAATCCGATTGCGGGATGCCCATCGAAAAAACATCCACGTAGACAAGTAAGGGACCGTGTACCTTGCGGCCACAAGTCCCTCTCTGTCCTCATCGTTCTATCATCCAACCGACAGGACTACATGCCTCCGTTGGAGATGTGTTGCTTCGCCAGCCATTCCGTCA
>JAJXZK010000329.1 GCA_021780095.1 Acidobacteriota bacterium
TTTGACCGCGAAGCGAACTGGCTAGGCCGTCAAAACCTCGGCGCCCTCGGCGCCGACCGCGATCGTATGCTCAAAATGCGCGCTCAAGCTGCCGTCAACCGTCACCGCCGTCCAGCCATCGCCCAACACCCGAACCGCAGGTCCGCCGGCATTCACCATCGGCTCAATCGCGAGCACCATTCCCTGCCGCAGCTTCAATCCCTGCGCTCTGCGCCCATAATTCGGGATCTGGGGTTCCTCATGCATCTCCGTCCCAATCCCGTGGCCGACAAAGTCGCGTACCACACTGAATCCTGCTGCCTCCGCCACTTCCTGTACAGCTGCGCCTACATCGCCCAGCGTCGATCCGGGCCGGACTACCGCAATGGCAGCTTGCAGCGATTTCTCGGTCGTGTCCAGCAGCTTCCGTGCCGGCGCGGAAATCTTTCCTACTGGCAGCGTCGCCGCCGAATCGGCGTAGTAGCCATCGATAATCAAACCGCAGTCGATCGAAACCACATCGCCTTCCTGCAACGTCCGCTTCGCAGAGGGAATTCCGTGGACAACTTCCTCATTGACCGACGTACACAGCACGCAAGGATAATCGTGATATCCCTTGAATGCCGCCACCGCACCGACCTCGGCGATTTTGGCCTCGGCGATCTTTTCCAGGTCCATCGTCGTCATGCCGGGGGTGATACTTTGCCGCAATACGTCCAAAACACTGCGCAGCGCAGTTCCACTGCGCCGCATCTTGGCAATTTCTTTCGGCGTGCGAATCACAATCGCCATGAGTCCCTAACTCCGAAGACGGACTATGGCGTCCGTGATTGCCCGAGTGATGTCGCCCACCGGCAAGTCTCCGTCAACTTCGGCGAACCTCGCCATCCCGTGGTAATGCTCCACCACCGGCGCCGTCATTTCGTCGTACGTCCGCATCCGTTCTGCAAAAACTTCTTCTGTATCGTCCGGCCGCTGGACTAAAACTGTGCCATCCACATCGCAAACTGTCTCATGTTCTGGCAAGCAGAAGTAGATATTGTAGATACGACCACAGGCTGGACAGGAACGTCGACCCGTAATGCGGCGCAAGAGTTTAGTATAGCTAACTTGAATGTTGACAGCAACAATGGGCAGCGTTTCCTTCTGGTTGCTCAATTGTTCATCCAGCCAGATCGCCTGCGGCAAGGTCCGCGGAAACCCATCCAGGATATAGCCGCGATGCGTGTCCGGTTGCCGGAGCCTGTCCAGGACAATCGCCTCCACCAGCTCATTCGGAATTAGATGGCCCGCATCCATTACCTGGCGCATCTGCACGCCCAAGGGGGAGGCGCTCTTCTTTGGGTCCTTCCGCATGTCGCGCAATAAGTCGCCAGTGGAGATCTGAGGAACCGACCACTGGGCCATCAAAATCTTGGACTGCGTACCCTTGCCTGCTCCTGGCGGGCCCATCAGTAAAATCGGGCCGGGCGTGAATTTCTCTGCCATCGATGCGCTTGCCGAACCCGAATCTCCATGAACCGTTGGGGCTACCATGACCGCCTGCCGCGAACGCGGCCGCCCTTACCGGAGAAACCCTCATAATGACGCATGATCAGATGGGCCTCCACCTTGTTAATCGTGTCCATCGCCACCCCGACCACGATCAGGAGGGACGTGCCACCAAAGTAAAAATTGACGCCCAAGCCGTTGGTCACCCACGTGGGCAACCGATCGAAGAATCCGCCCACTAGCCAAAGATGATTCAAATGGATCCCGCTGATCATGAACTGCGGGATCAGCGAAACAATAATCAAATACAGTCCACCCACCAGTGTCAGGCGCGTCAGAATATCGTTGACGTAGTCTGCCGTGCGCTTGCCCGGTCGAATTCCTGGTATGAATCCCCCGTACTTGCGCATGTTATCGGCAATATCGTCCGGCCTGAAAATAATGGAAATATAGAAGTAAGCGAAAAACAGAATCGCGATGCAATAGAGCAGCTCATACCAGGGCTCGCCCACATTCAACGCGTCGAAAATCGGGCGGAAGAAGCGGCTGTCCTGGAAGAAAGCCATGTGCTGCACCAGCAATGGCGCCGATAATATGGAAGCCGCGAAGATCACCGGCATCACGCCGCCAGCGTTCACGCGCAGCGGCAAGTGCGTGGACTGGCCGCCCATCAGGCGTCGCCCCACGATTCGCTTGGCATATTGCACCGGAATGCGCCGCTCACTGCGCTCGACGAACACAATGAACGCGACCACCACCAGCATGACCGCCAGCAGGATGATGACGGCGGGCACCGTGAAACCGCCCCACGCCTGGGTTTGCACCTTACCCACCAGGTCGCCAATGCCGTTGGGAATTCCCACGACGATGCCGGCAAAGATCAGCAGGCTCATTCCCTCGCCGATCCCTCGATCCGTAATCTGCTCGCCCAGCCACATAACAAATGTCGCACCTGTGGTCAGCGTCAGAATCGTCATCAAGACAAACCCAGGCCCGGGATTCGTGACATAAGGAACACTGCCGGATCCATGCACCAAGGTCAATGCGATGGCGAACGACTGCACCACGGCAAGAAACACCGTCATGTAGCGCGTCCACTGCGTAATCTTCTTGCGGCCCATGTCGCCTTCTTTTTGCAGGCGGGCCAGAGGCTCATAGACAACAGTCAACAGTTCAAAAATAATAGCAGCCGTAATGTACGGCATAATGCCCAACGCAAATACAGTCAGCTTGCGCAGGTTGCCGCCGCTGAACATGTCGATCAGGCCAAGGGAGCTGCCGCTGTTCTGCGAAAAGAACTGCTCCAGCAACTTGGTGTTCACACCCGGCGTGGGGATATGCGACCCCAGCCGGTAGATGGCCAGAATAAACAGCGTGAACAACACCCGCTTGCGCAGGTCTGGAATTCGAAAGATATTTAACAGCTTGTCCAGCATGCCACTCCTGCCTGTCTTACTCGCCGATCAAAATGGCTTTCCCGCCGGCCTTTTCGATCTTTTCCTGGGCCGATTTCGAAAACTTGTGAGCATGGACGGTCACAGCGACCGTCAACTCACCCACGCCCAGCACCTTCACCAGCGCATCGCGTTTCCGCACAAGCTTCAATGCCACCAGCTTTTCGTAAGTCAGCTCTTCTTGCGCGTGTTCCGCAATGCGATCCAGATTCAGTACGGTGTACTCGGTGCGAAAAATGTTGGTGAAGCCGCGCTTCGGCAGGCGCCGGTGCAACGGCATCTGGCCGCCTTCAAATCCGCGCATCAGGCTTGAACCCGATCGCGAACCCTGCCCCTTGTGGCCTCGGGTGGACGTCTTTCCCATGCCCGACCCCATACCGCGGCCAATCCGCTTCTTGCCCGAGTTCGCTTTTTTCGGTGCCCGTAAGTTTGATAAATTCATGATCCCTGTCCCTCAATTCGCCTGCGGAAACCCATCAATCCGCGGGGATGCAGCCAACTTTAATCGAAATCTCTGACACCTAACCGAGGATGCGCACCAGGTGCGGTATCGCCTTCACCATGCCGCGCACGGACGGCGTATCTTCACGCTCGACAACCTGCCGCAAACGGGTAAAGCCCAGCCCCTTGACGACCTTGCGGTGCTTGTCCGGGGTGCAGATGGCGGAGCGGTAATACTCAATCTGAATTGTCTTCTTGTCTGCCATTGGATTACAACTCCTCTACCGGCTTGCCGCGCAGGGCAGCCACATCGCGCTTGTCGCGCAATTGCACCATGGCATCGAAGGTGGCCCGCACCACATTGTGTGGGTTCGCCGATCCCAGACTCTTGGTCAGTACGTTTTGAATTCCAACAGAAGTCATAATGGCTCGAACCGCGCCACCCGCAATGACTCCCGTGCCTTCCGGCGCCGGCTTCAGCAATACTTGTCCAGAACCGAAACGTCCCAGGACCTGGTGCGGAATCGACGTATCCGTCATGTTCACGCGAACCAGATGCTTCTTCGCCGCTTCAATGCCTTTACGGATCGCCTGCGGAACTTCTTTGGCTTTTCCGGAGCCGAATCCCACCACTCCGGCAGACGCGTCTCCCACCACAACCAGCGCCGCAAACGACATGTTCTTGCCGCCCTTGACGACCTTGGTCACGCGATTGATCGAGACCACCTGGTCCTTCAGGTTGTACTGTCCAGCTTCCAGCTTTTTCTTGATGATTGCCATTCCGTCAATTTTCCTTTCAGACCCTGCCGCGGACCGGATGCGTTCGGTCTGTCCTGCTGTTAGAAATCAAGTCCCGCTTCGCGCGCGGCATCTGCCAACGCCTTGATGCGACCGTGATAGAGATAGCCGCCACGATCGAAGACCACTTTCTTGATGCCTTTTTCCTTGGCCTTCTCCGCGATCAGTTTGCCCACTTCTTTGGCCGCCGCAACATTGCCGCCAGTCTTCAGTTTGGCGGTCACGCTCGAAGCAGACACCAGGGTGGTCCCGGTATGGTCGTCAATCAGTTGCGTATAAATCTGGTTCAAGGACCGATAGACATTCAGCCGAGGACGTTCTGCTGTTCCCTGCATCTTGCGGCGAATGCGATCATGCACTCGCTGGCGATTGGAATTCCGTTGAATCTGGGTAATCATCTAAGTGTTTCCTTCCTAAAAGCGGAAATGCCCTGCATCCCCGTTCGGTTCTGAACTTCGTAAACCGGGTCGACTACCCCGACTTACTTGGCGCCAGTCTTGCCAACCTTCTTCTTCAACCTCTCGTCGGAATAGCGAACACCCTTGTTCTTGTAGGGATCCGGCTTACGCAGGGACCGCATATCCGCCGCCACCTGGCCCACCTTCTGCCGATCGATGCCAGTAATCGTCACTCGGGTCTGCTTGGGATCGATGGTCGCCGAAATACCAGTCGGCAACGGAAACTCGATCGGATGCGAATATCCCAGCGTGAACACGACGGTGTTCTTCCCCTTCAATTCAGCACGGTACCCAATGCCGACAATATCCAGATCGCGAGTCCAACCCTGGGTCACGCCATGAACTGCATTCGCCACCAGCGCGCGCGTCAATCCGTGGATCGCCGCCTGCGAGTCTTCCTGGCGGATCACATGCAGATGGCCCTCTTTCTCTTCAAACTTCAGGCCACCGGGAATCGGCTGCTCGACCTTGCCCTTGGGGCCTTCGACCACCACCGTATTGCCATGCACCGAATACTTCACGCCTTTACCGAGCGGAATGGGCTGTTTTCCTATACGCGACATCTTGTAATTCTCTTTCTCGTTGGCTTGCGAGTCCCGCCCGGAATCTCAACCCGCGCGTTCCACTGCAGCCCGATCTACTTGCAACCGAGGTTTTCGATTACCAAACTTCGCACAACAGCTCGCCGCCCACGCCTTCGCGACGCGCCTGACGACCTGTCATCACACCCTTCGGCGTGGTGATGATGCTGATGCCTAATCCACCCTGCACGCGGCGAATCTCGTCGCGATGCACGTACACCCGGCAACCCGGATGGGAGATGCGAGAGAGGCCGCGAATCGCTGCCTGGTTGTTGGTGTCGTACTTCAAATAAACCCGCAGAAAACGCTTGCTATTTTCCTCTGTCGCCTTGTAGTTGCTGATGTAGCCTTCTTCCTTAAGAATACGGGCTATTTCAAGCTTCAACTTGGATGCTGGCACATCCAGCTTCGCGTGCCGCGAATGAATCGCGTTGCGCAGCCGTGCCAACAGATCGGATACTGGATCGCTTACACTCATCGTATCTCCTTGATCCCCCGTTCGCCCGCCGTTGGCGGGAACCTGCGAGGACCGTTCCTGCGCCCGCTTGTAGAAACCGAGGCGCATCAAAATCTATTTCAACCACCATTCAGCGCAGCCCGTGCCGCGCCACTTACCAGGACGACTTCACGACCCCGGGGATTTCTCCCTTTAACGCCAGGCTTCGGAAACAAAGTCGGCAGATGCCGAATTTCCGGAGGAACGCCCGCGGACGTCCGCAGAGATTGCACCGGTTGTGCTGCCGCGAAGAAAACTTCGGCTTACGCTTGTCTTTTACTCGTTTTGCAGTAGTTGCCATCGAACTTGTCTTTTCCTCTCGCCCTGATTAGGCTGTCTGCCGGAACGGAATGCCGAAGTGCTGCAGCAATGCCCGTGCCTGCTGATCATCTTTCGCCGTGGTCACAATGGTGACGTTCATGCCCTTCAACTTGTCGACGCGGGAGTAATCGATCTCAGGAAAAATCAACTGATCGCGAATCCCCAGCGTGTAATTGCCGCGTCCGTCAAAGCTCTTTGTCGAAACGCCTTTAAAGTCGCGCACGCGCGGTAGCGCCGTCGAAACCAGGCGATCCAGAAACTCGTACATTTTGTCGCCGCGCAGCGTCACCATGGCACCGATCGGCATCCCTTCGCGCACTTTGAACGCGGCAATCGACTTTTTCGCACGCGTCACGACCGGCTTCTGTCCGGTGATCAGTCCCAGATCCACCATCAGCGGGTCCATGACTTTGACATTCTGCGTGGCTTCGCCGAGGCCCATGTTCAGGACAATCTTTTCGAGGCGCGGAACCGCCATAGTGTTTTTCAAGCCCAGTTCCTTCAACAGCGCCGGCTTGATTTCCTTCTGGTACTTGTCTTTTAATCTGGTTGCCATCTTCCATCCATCCTTACTTCAAAGCTGGTCTTTGAACCCTGGTCCCTGGCCGCTGTTCCTTACTTCTTCGACTCCAGCGTCTGGCCGCATTTACGGCAGACCCGCACCTTGGTGTCGCCCTCAAACTTAAAGCCCACGCGAACCGGCCCGCAATTGCCACAGACCAACATCACGTTAGAAATCTGAATCGGGTTTTCCTGCTCCGCAATGCCGCCCTTGATGTTGCGCTGAGGGTTCGGCTTCACGGTTTTCTTCACCATCATTACGTGCTCGACCAGCAGACGGTGTTCATCCTGCATCACGCGCAGCACCCGACCCTGCTTGCCTCGGTCTTTGCCCGCGATGACCTGCACCTTATCGTTGCGGCGAATCTTTAATCCTGCCATAACTCTCGTCTCACTTCCCGTTCGCGCCGAAACCGGCAAAATTATCCTGTCCCTGGCCGCGTTTCTAAAATCACCTGAACCGCTTCGCCTACAGAACTTCCGGAGCCAGCGAAACAATCTTCAAAAATCTCTTCTCCCGCAGCTCGCGGGCCACCGGACCGAATACGCGCGTGCCCACCGGCTCCCCAGTTTCGTTGATCAGCACAGCGGCATTCTGATCGAAGCGGATGTAGGTCCCATCGCGGCGGCGATATTCTTTGCGCGTGCGCACGATCACCGCCTTCACCACTTTGCCCTTCTTCACCTGGCCATCCGGCGAAGCTTCCTTCACTGCGGCGGTCACGACGTCACCCAGGCCGGCTTTGCGTCCGGTGGATCCGCCCAGCGGCAGGATCACCTGCAGCTTGCGGGCGCCGGAGTTATCGGCCACCACCAACATGGTTCTCATTTGTACGGCCATCATCGTCTCCTAAACAATTGCTCAAAACTTCGTTCCACCCAAAGTCCCGGCGGTCGACAGCTACACCGCCTGCGGGATCTCTTCTGCCTGCGCCAGGTTGGAGCGGCGCACAATCTCTTCCAACTGCCAGCGCTTCAGCTTGCTCAGCGGACGGGTCTCGCGAATCCGCACCACATCGCCAACCCTCGCCGTCTTGTGCTCGTCATGGGCGTAAAACTTCTTCGTCGTCCGCATCGTCCGCAGATACTTGGGATGGGCCTTACGCATTTCCACCGCGACCACAATGGTCTTCTGCATCTTGGTGGAAACCACTTCGCCAACCTTTTCGTTCCGGTGAGAAACCGCCGGTGTGCTCGCGGTCGCCGCTGCTGTCCTGTCTTTCGTCGGTTCGCTCATTGCTTAACTGCCGCCCTTCTTTGCATTCGCCCGACCGCGCTTAGCGGCCTTTACCTTGGTCTTGCCTGCCGATTTCGCTTTGCCGGCCGCCTTCGATGTCCGTTTGGTATTCCGCGTCGACGTCTTCTTGGCAGCCTTCTTCGACTTCGCTCCCTTGCCCGCAGCCGACTTCTTGGCCGCCTTCTTCGTCTTCCGCTTGGGCGCTGCTTCCGTCTCGGTTGCGTTCACCCTGGCATGCGCGTGCGTCGCAATGCCCAGTTCATGCTGACGCTGCACAGTCTTGATACGCGCAATGTCCTTCTTCAACTCGCGCAGCTTCTTCAAGCCTTCGTTCTGGCCCATCTTCATCTGGAAGCGAAGGCGGAATATCTGCTCCGCCGACTGGTGCGCTTGCTGCACCAGTTCCTCTTTGTCCAGATTGACGATCTTATCCATTTCCATGATTCAATCCTTCATCTTCAGGATTCTTCCAGAGCCATCGACTCCGGTCATCCTCGTAAGAAACTCGTTACGCCTTCGGCGTAGTTGCCGCCACAGCATCGTGACGAGCGACAAACAGCGTCTTCATGGGCAGCTTGTGCGAGGCCAGACGCATAGCTTCCATCGCGACTTCCCGGCTGACGCCTTCCATCTCAAACAAAATCTTTCCCGGCCGAACCACTGCGACCCAGTGATCCAACGGCCCCTTGCCGGAACCCATACGAACTTCCGCAGGCTTTTTGGTAATCGGCTTGTCCGGAAACAGGCGCAGCCAGATCTTTCCGCCACGCTTGATGAAACGTGTCATCGCAACACGGCTGGCTTCAATCTGCCGATCCGTGATGTGCGCGTGATCGAGCGTCTTCAATCCAAAATCCCCAAACGCAAGCTCAGAACCGCGCCAGGCCTTGCCACGATTGCGGCCCTTCTGCTGTTTGCGGAACTTAACCTTCTTCGGCATCAACATAGCGAAATCCTTTTGAGTGTTCTGCTCGTACTGCCACTTCTAAAATCAGTCCTAGAAAATGCTCGATCCAACCCGGGGCTCGCGCTTTTTCTGCTGATAAATATCACCGCGATACACCCACGCCTTCACGCCGATAATTCCGTAGGTGGTGTGCGCCTCGGCAAATCCGTAATCAATGTCCGCACGCAGGGTATGCAATGGCAGACGCCCCTGCAGGTACCATTCCGAACGCGCAATTTCCGCGCCGTTCAACCGTCCCCCTACACGCACCTTGATACCGCGGCAACCGAAACGCAGCGCCGAGTCGACCGACTTGCGCATGGCTCGACGGAAGCTGACACGCTTCTCCAACTGCAGCGCGATGTTTTCGGCCACCAGCTGCGCATCCAGCTCCGGCTTGTTCACTTCCAGAATGTCAACGAAGACCTCGCGATTGGAACGCTTCTGCAGATCGGTCTTCAGCTTCTCAATCTCCGCGCCTTTGCGTCCGATGATGATGCCGGGCCGCGCCGTACGAATGATGATCCGCAGTTTGTTACCTGGACGCTCAATCTCAATCGAGCTGACCCCGGCGGACTTGAGCTTCTCTTTCAGCTCACGCCGCAGCAGGACATCTTCAACCAACAGGCGATCGTATCCCCGCTCGACGAACCAGCGCGACTTCCAAGGCTTGTTGACTCCTAGCCGAAACCCGTAAGGGTGGACTTTCTGACCCATAATTCAATCCTTCCGTTCGCTACTTCGCTGACTTCTTGGCGGCCGTCTTCTTTTTCGCCGCGGCTGGTTTTGCTGCCGGCTTGCTGGATCCCGACTTCTTCGCTGCCTTCTTGGCCACTGTCTTCTTCTTGCCCTTGGCGCCGGTCTCTGGCTCCTCGCCGATCGTCTTCGCCATTTCCGGACGCTTCTTCTCGGCAACCGTGATCAAAACGTTCGACATGCGACGTTGATAGCGGAAGGCGCGGCCCATCGGCGCCGGTCGAATCCGCTTCAGCCGAGGCCCTTCGTTTGCGACCGCCATCTTCACGTAGAGGTTGTCGACGTCAATATTCAGACCGCGCTCTTCGCTTAGATAGTTCGCATTCTCGAGCGCCGAGCGCAACACCTTCTCGACCAGCGGAGCCACTCGCTTCTTGGTGAAGGCCACCGTCTGCAACGCATCTTCGACGCGCCGGCCCTTGATCAAATCCAGCACCAGCTTCGCCTT
>JAJXZK010000008.1 GCA_021780095.1 Acidobacteriota bacterium
AGAATTTATTCAACGGCATTGCGAAGACGGAGGATGCGGGGCAAACCTGGCATATCGTGTTCAAAGAATCGACCAAGCCAGCTACGAACCTGGAGGGGACTTGGATCGAGAAGCGTGGCACACAGAACGGTGTCTCAATCTTTTTCGATTCTCCTCGCACATTGGGCGTGGCGCCCACTGATCCGAATATCTGTTATGCGACTGACCTGTTTCGTACCTATCGAACCCTCGACGGCGGCAAGACCTGGACAGACGTGAGTTCCAGGCGCGTCGATGGAGACCAATGGACGACGCGCGGACTGGATGTAACGACGAACTATGGTGTCCAGTTCGATACTTTCAATCCAGAGCATATCTATATGGACAACACCGATATTGGACTCTTCCAGAGCGGCAATGGCGGTGCATCATGGCAGAGCACCAGCAGCGGTGTTCCTGAAGAGTGGCGCAACACGACCTATTGGCTCGCCTTCGATCCCGAAGTCAAGGGACTGATATGGGGAGCCTTCAGCGGGGTACACGACTTGCCCCGTGCAAAGGACTGGAGACATCGCGATCCAGCTAGTTTCATGGGAGGTGTCGCAGTCTCGACGGACGGCGGTTGGCACTGGACGCCTAGCAATCAAGGCATGCCATCCACATCGGTCACAGATATTCTGATGGATCCGAACAGTCCTGTAGGGAAGCGAACTCTCTACGCCACCGGCTTTGGCCACGGTGTCTATAAGTCAGTTGATAACGGGAAGACATGGGAACTCAAGAATCTTGGCATCACCGAACCCCAACCTTTTGCATGGCGCCTCACTTTGACGAAGTCCGGAATTCTATACTTGGTTGTCGCCCGTAGATCAGAGGGAATAAATCCGCCCGTTCCAGGGCCTGGAGCGCTGTATCGCTCAAGCGATAAGGCGGAACACTGGGTGAAAATGCGTCTTCCTGCAGGAACCGATGGTCCCACTGGGCTCACTGTCGATCCGCGGGATTCACAGCGTATATATCTCACGGCCTGGGGTCGCGAAGGAATTGAAGCTGATCACGGTGGAGGCGTCTTTCTTTCTACCAACGCCGGACAAGCGTGGACGCCAATCTTCCAAGATTCCCAGCATGTCTACGATCTCACGCTAGATCGTAGACATCCGAGTGTGCTCTATATTTGCGGCTTCGATTCAGCGGCTTATCGTTCTACGGACGGCGGGAAGCATTGGACTCGGCTAGCTGGCTACAACTTCAAATGGGGACATCGCGTCATCCTTGATCCGAAAGACACATCTAAAATCTACATCACCACCTACGGCGGTGGAGTGTGGCATGGACCAGCCGCGGGCGATCCAAGTGCTCAACCGGATGTGCTCACTCCTCTTCCAATTGCACATTGAACTGTACTGAGTTGGAAGTGCGCCCGAAGCGCAGAGATTGCTTTCAATTGCCCAAAAGTCAAGACTTATATAATCGTCCCTGAATCATTGAGCAGTAGAAATGGATATTTGGGAGAGAGAAAGTATTTCAGAAATGCAAGGATGGCAGCGCCCCTTTATGCGAGTTTGGCGGATAACGACGTAAGCGCGTCATTTGTAAAAGCCATGGCATCACGCAAAAGGCTGGGCTGTTTTCTTGCGGATATGTCAAAGAAAACCGCAGGGCGCCGGCCCGGTGGATTTCGCTACTTGAATGCTGCCGGACAGCCTGCTTTATTGCGGCGCGATTCTCAGTCATACTAGGGTTCTATGTCCGCCAATGACAGCGAACTCGCCCGCCTGGTCGAGGAGTTGAACCGCTCCGCCAACCGTGCGCCGCGTGTCAGCGAAAGAACCGGCACCAGCGCGCGCGATCTCGATCAGCTGCTTTCTCTCGCTGCACAGCGGCAGGCATCCGACCTGTTGCTTGTTGCCAACTCGCCTATTGCGTTTCGCATTAACGGAGCTTTGGCTACTGCTAGTAGCGCCCTCACTTCGTCCGACGAAGTGCGCAACTATCTGCAACCTCTGCTGACCGGCACATTGTCCCAGGATCTCGAGAGGAATCGCTCCATCGATTTCTGTTTCATGCGCCCCAATATCGGTCGTTTTCGCGCCAATGTTCACTATCAGCGTGGCAGTTTGGCGGCGGCGATCCGCCTACTTCCCGCGCAAATCCCATCGCTCGACTCGCTCCATCTTCCCGCCATCCTGGCGCCCCTCGCTGAACGCCGCCAGGGGTTTGTCCTGTTCACTGGTCCTACGGGTTGCGGAAAGACGTCCTCCCTTGCGGCTCTCATTGATTTGATCAACGCTCGCCGCCGCGACCACATCATCACCATTGAAGACCCCATCGAGTACGAGCATCCTAACCGGAGCTCTATCGTGGAGCAGGTTGAGGTGGGCACCGATGCCCTTGGTTTTGCGGAAGCGGTGCGTTCCGTCCTGCGGCAAAATCCAGACGTGATTTTGATAGGTGAAATCCGCGATGCAGAAACCATGTCGGCGGCTCTGACAGCCGCTGAAACCGGCCACCTGGTCCTTTCTTCTCTGCACACGAACGACACTGCTCAAACCATCAGCCGCATTCTGGACGTCTTTCCAACCGGACACCAGCAACAAATTCGGCAGCAGCTTTCGTTGGCGTTACTCGCCATCGTCGCGCAACAACTGATACCTGCATCGGACGGCACCGGCCGTTACCCGGCAACCGAGGTGATGCTCGCGAATTTCGCCATGCGCAACCTTATCCGGCAAGGCCATGACCATCAGATCCGATCGCAAATCATGATTGCACGTGGTGAAGGCATGATGACAATGGATCAATCTTTAGGGGAACTTGTTCGCGCGAATCGGATCTCGCGCGAGACTGCTTTTGCCCACTGCCATCAGCCGGATGATCTGCGACGCCAACTGGATTCTGCGGGTGTTTAAAAAAAATGTGAGACGCGCGAATCGGTGAGTGCGATTTGCGATGGCATCAACTGACGACGGAAAGCTCCTCTTCCAACATTTGTTTCTCGTGCAGTTGGGTGTAGTAGCCATTGCGCGCGACCAATTCATCATGCGTGCCTAACTCAACGATGGAACCGTCGACTAGCACGGCAATCTGGTCGGCGTGGCGCACGGTGGAAACGCGGTGGGAGATGAAGATCGTCGTGCGGCCGCGCATAGCTTCCGCCAACCCCTGCAGAATTCGTTCCTCGGTGAATGTATCGACGCTCGACAGCGCATCATCGAGGATCAAAATGCGAGGGTCGCGTACCAGTGCGCGGGCAATGGCTGTGCGCTGCTTCTGGCCACCGGAAAGCGTGACACCGCGTTCGCCGACGAGAGTATCGAATCCCTTGGGAAACTCAAGGATTTCATCGCGGATATGAGCCGTGGCGGCGGCATCGAGAATTTCCTGCTCGGTTGCAGAGGGTGCGCCAAAGGCGACATTTTCCCGGATCGACTCGCTGAAAAGGAACGTTTCCTGCGGAACAAATCCGATCGCTTCCCGTAGTTTTGCGAGCGGATAATCCATGACCGAGCGACCATCGAGTAGCAGCGTGCCTCGTTGCGCTTCGAGCAGCCGTGGAATCAGCCGGACCAGCGTGGTTTTGCCACAACCGGTGGGACCCACGATGGCGAAGCTGGTGCCTGCGGGAATCCGTAGATTGATACCCCGCAGCACCGGCGCGGTGGAGTTGTCGTATGCGAAGCTGAGATTGCAGAATTCAATGTCGCCACGAATTTCTGTTGTCACAGGTCCAGTCGGGGGCAATGTGGCGTCGGAAATCGACGGCTTCGCGATTAGAATCTCGTGGATGCGGGTGACAGATGCGGTGCCGCGCTGTACCAGGTTGACCACCCACCCGAGGGCGATGACGGGCCAGGTCAACATCACCATATACGTGGTGAATGCAACGAACGCGCCCACGGAGATTTTGGCGTTGACGACTTGGTGTCCTCCCACCAGCAGTACGACGACGAGGGACAGCCCGAGCATGAATTCCAGGGTAGGCCACAACATCCCCATCAGGCGAACCAGGAGCAGCGCGCGACGAACATACTCCGCATTGGCGCGCTCGAATGCGGAAATTTCAGACTGTTCCTGCGCGAAAGCACGCACAAGACGGGCTCCCGAAACATTTTCCTGCACTTGCGCGGAAATATCAGAGTACATTGCCTGGATACGCTCAAACCGTTCATGAATCTTGCGTCCAAAATACTGGACAAGAATGCTGGCCGCCGGCAGCGGCACAAATGCCAATAGCGTCAGCCAGGGGCTGATGCGGATCATAAAAGCCAGCGCGCCCACCGTGAACAGGAGCGTGTTGGCGCTGTACATGATGGCGGGACCGAGCAGCATTCGAACGGCGTTCAGATCATTGGTTGCGCGCGCCATGATGTCGCCGGTGCGATTTTCCTGGAAGTAGGAAGGAGCTTGCCGTTCCAGGATGCGAAACAAATCATTGCGCAGGTCATACTCAATGTCGCGCGAAATTCCAATCAGAACCCATCGCGTCAGGAAGAGGAAGACGCCCTTCGATAGAGCTACTACGACCAGAATTCCGGCGTAGAAAAAGATACCTCGATAACTCAGGTGCTTGGTCATGTCGTCGATTGCCCGACGAATTACCTCCGGAAACAGGACCCAGATGGCATTGCTGCAAACAGCGAAAAAGCCGCCCAGAAAAAAACCGCGGCGGTAGCGTCGCATATATGGAAACAGTGGGCGTAAATTTTCGAGCAGTGTCAATGCGATGCCTTCTTACATTTGATTGTAGCCAAGTCGCATGGTTGCGGAAATCGGGGACTGTTCGCTCCGGCCGCGCGCATTACGTTGGGGTGCGGAGCAGCAAATATCCACCTACAAGGCCAAATAGCAGATCCGGCGACCAGGCTGCCAGCACCGCGGGCAATGTGTTGACGTTGCCCATCGCCTCAAACAGTCCGGCAGCTACCCAATACGCTATGGCGACGCCAATGGCGACAGCGACGCCCGTCAACGATCCGCGTCGTCCCATGGACAGCGAGAACGGAACCGCCAGAATTGCCATGACCAGGGTGACAAGAGGGTACGCAATTTTCTTATTGAGTTGCACCCGCAAGGGAAGTGTGTCGAAGCCGCTCTGGCTCAGGTCATGGATGTAGTGGGCGAGTTCCGCGAACGTCATCTCGGAAGATTGAAGGTCTTCTTTCTTAAAGTAGCCAGGTGGTTCCGTAATGTTAGAAAATACTTCACTGTTGAATTTGCGATAAGAGGAAATGATGCCGCCCTGGAAAGTTCGTTCCCATCCATCTTCGAATGTCCATTCATGCTGCTGTGTATCCCAGACAACGTTCGAGGCGAAAATGCGCCCCGCGAGGACGAAGCTGTTGGGTTGAAACTCCAGCACCGTGAGGTTGGCGAAGCGATTGTTAGCGGAGTCAAAATACTCGTAATAAAAAATCCGTGCGCCTTCGTTCGGTTGGGTTCTGCCAAACACCCATTCCCGGTCGGGACGAAGAAAAGTGCGGGGTGGCTTGCCTTTGATTTCGCTGCGCAGCGCCTCTTGTTTGCGGTTGGCGTTCGGCAGGTAGATCTGGTCGAAGGTGAACATTACGACGGAAAGGATGGCCGCGATCATGAAAATTGGCACCACCGCGCGATAGAGGCTGATGCCGGTGGCCTTCATGGCAGTCAATTCGCTGGACCGATTCAGGGTCCCGATTGTCACCAGAACAGCGATCAACACACTGAGGGGTGTGATGTTGTAGATCATGCTTGGCGTCAGATTCAACAGGTATTCGCCGACGACTCCCAGCGTAGCGTGATGGCGGATGATATCGCTGAGCAGTTCGAACAAGGAGAAGACCAGCGACAGCATCACGAAACTGATCTCGACCAGAAGGAAGCTGCCAACAAACGAGCGCAGCACGTAGTCGTCCAGAATCAGTGGAAAGCCCTCATACAGGGTGCCTCGCGGCAGAGCGTCGAACACCGCTGCTGGCGAAGGCTCAGCTCCTGGACGAAAAGCCTTGCGTAGCTTTTCGCCGATCCGAGGCATCGGGAAACGAACCGTCCCACGCGACATTTGGTACAGCAGCAACATGCCGGCCATGCCGAACAACAGATTGGCTCCCCACACGCCGAGCAGGACCGGAATTTTTTGCTGCTTGGCCAGAGCCATTCCGGTGGACGAAAGGAAGTAGTACACGAATACGAGAAAAATCGTCAGCACGAAGCCCATGCTCTTGCCGCCGCGCCGTGACGATAAACCCAGAGGGATGCCGACCAACATCAGCACCATGCATGCGGTGGGATAGGCATAGCGCTTTTGCTGTTCTATCTGATACCAGCGACCATTCGCGGAGTGGGCACGGTCATACAATTGGCGATTCGACATGGCAAGAATCGGGACGTCGCTGTGGCCGATGCGCGTGGTTTCCTGGCCCCCACTGATTTGGACCGGGAGGTCCGTCTGCGCAAACGTAGAGATACTGTACGCTCCTGGATCATTCGGAGGCATTTCATGCTGCTCGCCATTGCGTAGCCGCATTCGCAGATCATGGTGTCGTCCGCCGACTACGGTGGCTTGCTCGGCTAATGTAATTTTGGGAGATCGAGGATCGCTGATGTCCGCCAAAAACACATGCGACCATACGGAAGCATGACGGCCAATTCGGACATCCTGCACATACAGAATGGAATTGCGGAAATCTTCGTAGAAAACTCGCGGCTGCACCTGAAACGTGGCTTGCGAATCTCGCAGCGAGTTTTCCACCCTCAGCATCGCGGTAGTGGACATTGGTGCAAGGTAGAGAGAATTGAACAGTCCGAGAAACCACGCTGCAATGCCGACCATGGCGACAATGCGGACAAACTGAAACACGCCGAAGCCGCATGCCCGCATCGCTGTCACCTCGCTATCGGCGGCCAACCGGCTGAGCCCAAGCAAGACGCCGACGAGCAGCGCCATCGGGATGGTGACGGTTAAGGAATTGGGCAGTGTGAACAACACCAGCTTCAGAACGCTCATTGGAGAGGCGCCGTTCTGTACGACGAGCTCTAGAATCTGGACCAACTGGGGCATGAACAGCACAAACGTAAACAGTCCAATGCCCACCAAAGCGTGGGAAATAACCTCGCCGAGAATGTAGCGTGTCAGAATGCGCACGTTGGTCGTCTTACGCCCTCGTCATCGCTCGACGGAATTCGCTGAGCATGAACTTCAGTGTAGCTCCCGGGGCGTCGCCATTGCGCTGAACTTCGCGGCAATTTGGTTCGTGCTACCCTGATCGGTGCCCAGTAAACAGTTGTATCTCTTACCGATTGTGCGCCATCGATCTATGGAATCAAGGAGAGCATCCGCATGAGATCTCGTTCCCTTCTAAATTCTATCGTCACGACCGCTGTCTGCATGATTCTTGTACCCACATGGTTGCCAGGCCATGCGCAAACTGGCGAGAAGCCGCCGGAATCGCATGGCATCAATGTTGCCAACATGGATCGGTCGGTGATGCCGGGCGACAATTTTTATTTGTATGCCAATGGCGACTGGATTAAGCAGACGGTGATTCCTGCAGACCGCGCCGCGATCGGTGTTTTCTCCGCGCTGGACGACATGGCCAATAAGAATACCGCTGCGTTGATTCAGGAATCCGCCAAGGCGAACGCTCCGGCTGGTTCAGAGGCACGCAAAATCGCGGATCTGTACAACTCGTACATGGATGAGTCCGCCATTGAGGCGAAAGGGCTGACGCCGTTGCATTCGGAACTGGCCGCCATCGCGGCTATCCATACCCAGCGCGACCTGGCGCGCGCATTGGGCGAAAGTCTGCGGGCGGACGTGGATCCGCTCAACAACACCAACTTCCATACGACAAATTTGTTCGGACTGTGGGTTGCGCCGGGTTTTCACGATCCGGAACATTACCATCCATATCTACTGCAAGGTGGAATCGAGCTACCTGACCGCGAGTACTACCTGGGCGACAGCCCCCACATGAAGGAAATCCAGGCGAAATATCAAACTCACGTGGCCGCAATGTTTCGGCTCGCCGGATTTGACGATGCAGATGCGCGCGCCACGCGCGTCATCGCGTTGGAAAAGGCGATTGCGCAAACGCACATCAGTTTGTCCGACGATGAAGACATCCACAAGGCCGACAATAACTGGAAGCGTTCGGAATTTGCCGCCAAGGCTCCTGGTTTGGATTGGGCGGAATATTTCAGTGCTGCAAAGCTGGCGGATCAGGACAGTTTTATCGTCTGGCAGCCAAGTGCGTTTACCGGTGAAGCGGCGCTGGTGGCATCGACGCCGGTGGATACCTGGAAAGACTGGTTGGCGTATCACGTTATTGAAGAGTATGCGGGAGTGTTGCCAAAAGGGCTCGCGGAGGAGCATTTCGATTTCTTCGGCAAAGCGTTGGTCGGTGTGCCGCAACAGCGTCCTCGCTCGCAGCGCGGCGTTTTTGTCGTCGATGGTCTGCTAGGGGACGCGGTCGGGAAGCTCTACGCACAGCGTTACTTCTCGCCGGAAGCGAAGGCGGCTGCCGAGGCAATGGTGGCCAACATCATCGCGGCATATCGCGTGCGTATTGAAGCGCTGACGTGGATGGCTCCAGCTACCAAGGCAGAGGCTGAGGCCAAGCTGAACGCACTCTACGTTGGCGTCGGCTATCCAGAGACCTGGCACAGCTACGATGGCTATGAAGTAAAGCCGGATGATATTTTCGGCAACGTCTGGCGCGCTGGAACGTTTCGCTACCAGCAACAGATCGATCGCCTGGGCAAGAATGTCGACCGCAAGGAATGGTCGATGACACCACAAACGGTCAATGCCGTGAACCTGCCGTTGCAGGACGCGCTGAATTTTCCGGCAGCGATTCTGCAACCGCCCTTCTTCGATGCGAAAGCGCCAGCGGCAGTCAACTACGGAGCGATCGGCTCGGTTATTGGACATGAAATCAGTCATACCTTCGACACGGAAGGCAGCACGTTCGATGCCACAGGCCGTCTGCGCGATTGGTGGACTCCCGCCGATTTGGCGCATTTCGACGCCGCCACGGCCAAGCTGGCCGCCCAGTACGACACCTATATGCCATTCCTTGATCTCCATGTGAATGGCAAGCAGACTCTGGCCGAAGACATCGCGGATGTTGCAGGAATTGCTGCGGCGTTTGACGGATATCGGGCGTCGCTCGGTGGAAAATCTGCTCCTGAACAAGATGGATTTACGGGCGACCAGCAGTTCTTTATTGCTTTCGGTCAGGCGTGGGGATCAAAAGAGCGGTCGGCCGCCCTGCGCCGGCAAGTAATGACGGATCCGCATGCGCCAGCAGAGTACCGCGCTGACACGGTGCGCAACATCGACGCCTGGTATGCAGCCTTCGATGTGAAACCCGGACAGAAGCTCTACCTGGCTCTGCCGGATCGCGTTCGCATTTGGTAAACGCGCGACGCCGTTCGTTGCCGCTCGATTAGTACCAGTTCTTGACGTTCGGCCAAAAGGCGGAGAGGGGAACCTTTCCGCCGCGGCAGAGGTAGATGGGGCCGTTTTCAAACGGCATGGCCAACGGATTGTCGACTTCTCCGACCTGCTGCACGGAATCACAGTACCGCTCCACATCGGATTTAGATTCGCCAACGACAATCAATACGTCACCGGAATAGCCACGCGGACCCCAGAAGTAATAATTCTGGTGGCCGCTGATCGCCGGCGGCAAGCCGTACTTCGGCCCGAATACATCAATCGCGCTGGCCTCTCCATAGTTATTGCAGAAGATTCCCGCTTTGGCCCGATCAGCAGGTGCCAGCGAGTTATAAATTCGGTCGACCTCCGCCACTAGGCCATTCCATCCGAATCGGTCCGCGTAGAACTGAGGCAGCGGACCCGTCTTCGCCGTCTCGGTATTCTGGCTGGACAAATGAAGCGCCCGCGTATACCGAATCCAGGTGTAAGGCGGCATAACTGGAATTCCCATAGGCAGGGTGATCGCACCAAGGATGACCATCACCACACACCACACCG
>JAJXZK010000072.1 GCA_021780095.1 Acidobacteriota bacterium
GAGCGAGATCAACATGAGCTTCATGATCGAAGAAGACGACGCCGAAGAGGCGGTGCGGTCCCTGCACGCGGCGTTCTTCAGCGATCCCGATCCGACGGTCTTTGATGTGGAAGCGCGCAAGGTGAATGCTTAGCCAAAGAGGATCGCAGGGATGACGGATTTGCGGGCGGTGTCGGGATTCGCGCTTTTCCTGCTTGTTCTCTCTGGAGCGCTCTTCGCAAACGGACAAGAGGCTGGTGCGAATCTGCCGGCGGCTCCGCATCTGAAGTTTGTCTATGAAGAGCAAGTGGCCCTGGCGGCTTCGATTCCCGTGGGCGAGACGCCGATGGGCAAGCGCAACATTGTGCCGATTACGGGTGGAACGTTCTCTGGCCCGGAGCTGAAGGGTAAGGTTCTGCCTGGCGGATGGGACTGGCAACTGACCAACGCGAGCGGGTGCTTCAACCTGCATGCGGATTACATGATTGAGACCGACGATGGAGCCATCATTCACGTGGTGAATGCCGGGATGGTTTGTCCCAACTCGGCCGGAACGCACGATGCAATGCTGACGACACCGGTGTTTGAAGCGCCCAAAGGCAAGTACGACTGGCTGAATGGCGGAGCGTATGTTGGCACGCTGGAAGGCATGAAGATCGAGGGCAAACCGGCGGTGCGGATTCGGTTCTTCAAAGCCGTCGCGCACGAATAGACCCCGCAATGGAGGCTCGATGAACATTCTGGTTCTCGGAAAAGGCAAGACCGGCTCGCTGGTGGCGGAGATTGCGCGGGAGCGCGGGCATGGCGTACGCGCGCTGGACATCAACGAGAACCCGCACGCCGCCGCACTGACTGGGCCGAACCTGGCGGGCGTGGATGCGGTTGTGGACTTCACGGCGCCCGAAGCCGCCGTAGAAAACATCCGCGCGGTGCTGGCGCTGGGCGGGCGCATCGTGGTGGGCACGACGGGCTGGTATGGGCAGCTGGCCGAAATGAAGGCGCTGGCGCACAAGCGCGGCGGAGCGCTGCTCTACGGGACGAATTTTTCCATCGGCGTGCAGAAGCTCTTCCGGCTGACGGCGGAACTGGCGAAGCTCGATGGCTACACGTTCACCATCAGCGAGACGCACCATACGTCGAAGCTGGACGCGCCCTCGGGCACGGCGCTGACCCTCAAGGAGATCATCCAGCAGGTTCGGCCCGGCGTGGAGGCGCCCATCACTTCGCATCGCATTGGCGACGCCAAGGGCGAGCATGTGGTGACGGCAACGAGCGAGCACGACGTGCTGGAACTGCGGCATGATGCGCACTCCCGGCGCGGCTTTGCGCTGGGGGCTGTGCGCGCGGCAGAGTGGGTGGCAGGCAAGAGTGGCGCGTGGGAGTTCCGCGAGATCTTTGACCAGTTGTGAGGTTGATCGCCCCTCATTCGCTGAGTGATTTCTGTCGCTTGGGAGGCTCCGTCTCCCCATGTGCTTTGAGGATCATAAGGTACTCTGTGTCGGGCGCGACCTGATATCGGGCAGGAAGAACCTCGGCAATTTCCCGATTCTGCTTTTGAAGCCCGAGAATCACAATTTCTCTAGGCCAAACAAAACGAGGATTCGTGTTTCCTAGAAGTGGGGGATAATCCGTATCCCTCACAACGAAACTCGTTGTAAACATCGGTCCTGGCCACAGATGTTCCAATCGGATGTAGGCAGCGAAGGTATAGAACCCTTCTTGCACGGGGAGCATGAATCTCGACCCAGTGTCCGATTCCGGAGCGCGAGGTTCAAATGGACCATGGGTAATATCTCTGAAGTCGGCATCCAAGTTGGAATGCGCCAAGAGAGCATAGATCTTTTCAGTTGCCGTGTTCGTTCGTGCCGTGTAGTAGAACTGAAACGCGACCACTAACAGGACCGAAAAGACAACGGCAACTCTGCTCCCACGAACCTCAGGCAACACAGGCAGCAGTGTGGCCAGAATCAGGATGAAAGCCGGCAATAGAAACCGATAATTCAAATCGAATACACCGGTGAATGTTTCGAACGGCGCTGCGACGAAGAGAATCAAGAAGATCACAACCGTGAGAAGCGCAGCTCTTATCGAAGCGGATTCATTTCTCAGCCGGCCCGGCAGTTTCCAGCACCAGATACCAATTAGAAGCAACACGCTGACGACCGAGCATGCATTGAAGGCAAGGGCAGCAACCTTGAGCCATCGAGGGTCATTTACGAAAAAAGGCGAAAAGAAATGCAAAGGCGAAAAAAGGGACCAGAAGCGAGAAACCTCGCGAAAGGCGCCTAGGAAATCATGCCTGGGGCCTGCTTCGTGAGGCACTCCGCCATGTAGTGCGTAAAGCGCGACCAACACCATGGATGGGGCAGTCGCCAAGGCTGTCCTGAGACGAGGAAATCGCGTGGGATCGAAGACGATCAGCGTGAAAACAAGTATCAACCAGCAGATGTACGGGATTGCATGACAGAAAAAGAGACTGATCGATATCCCGCAAATGGCTGCGAAAGACGGGCGCGATGCACGTAAGGCAAACGCCATTGCGATCAACAG
>JAJXZK010000254.1 GCA_021780095.1 Acidobacteriota bacterium
GCCGAGAGATCAAAAAACAGGTCCCTCCATTCCGCCCGCCAAAACTGGCGCGGTCCGGTCGAGTCGCCCAGGCGACCAGGAATGACACCTCTTCGATTGGCCTGGAGTAGGGCTGCGTTTGCTCTATTGGGCTGCCGGAATCCGGATGGAGTTGGAAGTGCAGTCGCGCACGGCCTGGCAGGCGGTGGGCTGCAGATCTTTGCCAAGGCAGAATTCGACTGCGGAAAGATAGCGATTGTGACAGCTAACGGCGATATCGTCGGAAGAGATTCCGGGATTGGCGTCGGTGAACATCTGCTTGATCGCACCCGCGCTGCGGGTGGTGGTGCGGCTGGGGCTGACCAGCGGCGGGGGAATCTGGATAGAGTCGAAGGCCTTGCGGATAACGCCGAAGTACTGTTTCGCGGTGAGCCCGGAGCAGGCGCCGTGCGTGGTCCACTCATGTTGGATGAGGCGCGGGTCGGGCATAATGTCGAGCACGGCGGAGGGATTCGATAATCCAGGCGCGCTGGAACAGGCCGAAGGCCATTGGCCGTTGTTGAGCTGCGGCCATAAGCCGTGGACGACAAATCCCGGATGAGCGCCGCCACATTGCGGATTGCCGGGATGGCCATGGCAATATTCCGGCGACCAGGAGAGGGTGAACAGAAAGTAGTCAAAATTGCCGCTGGGGAGCGGGGATTCCATGTCGGCTGCGCGTGCGCCGGACACGGCTGTGCGTGCGCGGGACAATCTTCCTGCGGGAAATCTTCTTGGCTGCTGACAGCCTAACGAGATCAACAAAACAACCACGCAAAGCGAGGACAGGGTTCGACGCAGCATGTTTCCTTTCCTCCTGGGGATGGGGTGGAACGTCGGCGAAACTTGGAACCAAACCTACAGCAAAGCGGGAGGACTTATGTTGATACGGACGCAGGAACCTGCCCGGAAGACGCAAACAATCCGTGCGAGGCAGGATATGTCATCACCCCGCAGGGATCACACTGCGGCAATGTTGACCGCCATGGTAACGGGCGGCGAATCAAAACTACTCCGCCGATGTTTTTTGCTGGGAAAAGCTGCGCGGAAAGTTATCGCTACATCGACGCCGATAGGAAATTGGCGCTAATGCACCAGTTTGAGAACGGATTGCCAGGGCTTGCCCTGGGATTCCGCAACAGGCTTGCAGGTGAGAACGCCGTCGTAGGTGTTGACGCCATCCTGCAGACCGGGATCGGCTTCAATGGCGGCTTTGGGGCCGAGCGTTGCCAGCCGCAGCACATATGGGAAGGTCGCGTTGGTCAGGCCCATCGTCGAGGTATGCGGCACCGCTGCCGGCATGTTGGTGACGCAATAATGCACCACGCCATCGAGCACGTAGGACGGATCGCTGTGGGTGGTGGGACGAGCCGTCTCGATGCAGCCACCCTGATCGATGGCCACGTCGACGATGACAGCACCTTTCTTCATGGTGGAGACCATCGCCCGAGTGACGATTTTGGGTGCGGCGGCGCCGGGGATCAACACGCCGCCGATGAGAAGATCCGCTTCGCGAGCGGCGCGGCTGACGTTGTAGGAGTTGGAGGCGAGGGTGTAGACGCGACCGTTGAAGATGTCGTCCAGTTCGCGCAGGCGATTCAGATTCATGTCGATGATGGTGACTTTCGCGCCCATCCCGAGCGCAACTTTGGCGGCATTGGTGCCGACAATGCCGCCACCGATGATGCAGACATTCCCAGGAGGCACGCCGGGGACACCGCCCAGGAGCACGCCGCGGCCACCTTTTTCTTTTTCCAGATGCGCAGCGCCCACCTGTACCGACATGCGGCCTGCGACTTCTGACATGGGCGTCAGCAGCGGCAGCGTGCCGGCTTTGTCGCGAATGGTTTCATAGGCAATGCCGATGACTTTCTTCTCCAGTAGCTTGGCGGTCAACGCGGGAACAGGCGCGAGATGCAGATACGTGAACAGCACCAGGCCTTCACGGAAATGACCGTATTCTTTCTCGACCGGCTCCTTGACCTTGACGATGATGTCGGAAAGACGCCAGACGTCGTAGGCCAAGCCGACAATTTCCGCACCGGCAGATTGATATTCGTCATCGGGAAGCGAGGAGAGAGCTCCCGCACTGGTTTCGACCAGAACCGTGTGGCCCGCCTCCACCAGAGCTTTGACGCCAGCGGGGGTGACGCCCACGCGGCTTTCGTGATCTTTTACTTCTTTGGGAACACCGAGAATCATGGATTTCTCCTTGTCGACTTACTCCGCTGCTTTAATCGTCGATCTGGGCTCGTTGCAGGCGATCGGAATAATCGACGTAGACGGACTTCCACGTGGTGTAGAAATCGAGCGCGCCGCTGCCGCCTTCCCGATGGCCGTTGCCGGTCTGCTTGACGCCGCCAAAGGGCAGATGCACTTCTGCGCCAATGGTGGGGGCATTGATATAGACGATGCCAGTGTCGATGTCGCGCATGGCGCGATAGGCCTGGTTGACGTCGCGGGTATAGATGGCGGCGGACAGACCGTAGTCGACATCATTGGCGATTTGAAGGGCGTGCTCAAAGGTGTCAAACTCCAACAGGCTGAGCACGGGGCCGAAGACTTCTTCGCGCGCGATACGCATGGACGGCTTCACCCCGCCAAAAATGGTGGGAGCGAAAAAATATCCATCCGCATAGGCTTTGCCCTGGAGACGTTTGCCGCCGGTGAGCAATTTTGCGCCTTCGTCGACCGCGATTTTGACGTACATGGCGCTGGTTTCCACCTGTTGCTGATTAACCAGCGGACCGACCTGCACGCTTCTTTCCAGGCCGTTGCCGATGCGCAGCTTGCGGGTGCGCTCGACTAATTGCTCGGTGAATCGACGGGCAACTTTTTTGTGCAGCAGAATGCGACTGGTGGCGGTGCAGCGCTGGCCGGTGGTTCCGAAGGCTCCCCAGAGCGCGCCTTCGACGGCCAGATCGAGATTGGCATCGTCCATTACGATCATGGCGTTCTTGCCGCCAAGCTCGAGCGAGCACGGTTTAAAGCCAGCGGCTGCGGCCATGCCGACGGCGCGGCCGACTTCGCTCGATCCCGTGAGACTGATGGCGTTGACGTCGGGATGCTCGACCAGGGGCATGCCAACCTGGCTGCCGGAGCCGGAAACGATGTTGACGACGCCCGCAGGCAGACCGGCATCGAGCAGCGCCTGCACCAGGTTGTAGGTGGAAAGCGGCGTGGCCTGCGCGGGTTTAATGATGCAAGTGTTGCCGCAAACGATGGCCGGCAGCAGTTTCCATGAAGGGATCGCCATGGGGAAATTCCATGGGGTGATCATGCCGCAGACGCCGACCGGCATGCGCACGCTCATGGCAAACTTATTTTGCAACTCGGAGGGAGTGGTGTTGCCGAACATGCGGCGTCCTTCGCCGGCCATGTAGAAAGCAGTGTCGATGGCTTCCTGCACATCGCCCCGGGTTTCCTCCAGCACCTTGCCCATTTCGCGGGTCATGTCGCGCGCGTATTGCTCTTTGCGTTCGGTCAGGATTTCGCCGGCACGGAAAAGAATCTCCGCGCGCTTAGGAGCGGGCACCAGGCGCCACGCTTTGAAAGCTTCTTTCGCTGCCGCAACGGCGTCGGAAACATCTCGTGTGTCTGACGAGGGAAAGGTGCCGACGAGGTCGCGATTTTTCGCGGGATTGCGATTCTCAAACGTTTTGCGGGAGTGGGCGCTGACCCACTTGCCACCAATCAAATTTTTAAAATTGCGGGTACTGTTTTTTGCGGTTGCCATTGCCTTCACTCGGCTTTCTCTAATTCTGAAATTGCAGGTTGCCTTTGCTGCCCGATAGAGGATACATCAAACCTTCCCTACCGGATGTGATGGAGGTTTTATGTGACGGATGCGAGGGCGGGGGATGAGCGGGCGGTCCATCGGCCTATGGCGACGAACAACAGACCCAGCTCGAAGAATGCGAACAACAATTGCGACGCGTGGAGGAGAGCGCGGGTCCATCCAATGGTATCAACATCGATGAAGTAGTACGGATACCAGTGGAAGGCGAAGTCGCGTACCAGGGTGTAGGCCATGTAGACCAGGGGAAAGGCGAGCCAGCGGACAGCGTCGCTCCAGCGAAGCGTGAATTTGGGTACAAGGAAGATCCAGAAAGCGATGTAGAGCACTGGAATGACATCATGCAGCAGGACATCGGCAATCTTTCGCGTGCCTTGCGGATTCCACAGATGGCGAAGCAGCAAGCTGTAGGTTGTGCCCGCGATGGCGATGTAAACAGCGGTTGCCGACTGGGTGGAAGGCCGCAGGAAAAACTGTCCGGCTACCGCATGGGCCGCGAGCAGCGGAAAGGTTGCGACAAGCGCCACCAGGAGGTTGGTCAGAATGGTGAAGAAGCTGAAGTAATTGAGAATCGCGTGGAGCGAATGACCGGGCGCGGCTTGTTGAACCATCAGCAGTAACTGGAGCACCAGCGCGAACCATGCAACGGCGGCAATCACCGCCAGTGCGCCGCGTGTCGGTTGGGTCAGGCTGGTTGCTGTGTTGACTGAAGATTCGGCCATGGGATTCTATCGGGGGCGGCGTCAAATTGTCTCAGCCCAAACGACGGCTTGCATGGGCCACCTGGCTTCCCTGGTTGACCCCGGCTTTGTTACCGCAAAATTCAACGGGCCTACTGCCTTCCGAAGCGATAAACCATCCCCAACATTATCCCCTGATTGTGATCGAAGTTTCCGCCAAAATGATCCATCAACATGTGCGGAGAAAGCCGAACGGCGAGGCCGGGGCTCAGGTTGTAATCCAGGTGGATGCTGGCGATGGCTGCGGCAACGTTGCTGGCGGGATAAAAGCCCACCGTCTGGGGCGGAAACGGGCCGGTGTTCTGGTCGAAGTACCCATAGATATCGCCCACCTGCAGGGCAGTGCTGACAGAAATCCTGGAATTGCCATAGAAGCGATAGATGGGGCCAATGGTGAAGGGGAACACGCTGAATTTCGCGTTGTAGGTATTGTTGCCTCCGCCGTTGACAGCGCCGAGAGAATTGTTTCCGTACAGGCCGCGGGCATCGGCGATGATGCCGAAGCGAGGATTGAAATAGCGCGTCACTCCCAGCGTCCAGCCGCCCATGCCGGAGTTATGCAGATCCGGCCCGGGACGAAAGCGCATGTACTGACCGCCGACATAAATTTCCCAGCGCTGAGTGTAAGTTTCCGTCACCAGCGCGGCTTCGCGGCGTTGCTTGGTTTGCAGGCGGCGATTCTCCAGACTGCGCCGGGTGTTTTGCGTCTGCTCCGGACCGGAAGATGACGAGGATTTAGGCTGGAGTTGCGGGGTAGTGTCCTGAGCCTGCAATGGAGAAGCCATGCAGCTGATAACGCAAACCAGGACGAGACATGCGAGGCTGAAACCGAGGGAGCGAAGACCGGAAGCAGCGGCGCGGCGCGGTGACACGGACCTGAAAATTGGCAAGGGAAAGGAACGGGCTCCCTGGGTGAACTGAGACAGCACTTTTTTCTCCTAAGTCTCCATTAAATCATTTAAATCATTTACGAGGGTTACGGGACGTAGGTAGTCTATCTGTACTACAAGAGAAGAAGCGAAGGCGGCGCGCGCTTCCGCATCCAAACTTACGGGGTCAGGAGAGCTTATGAGGTTTTTGATGGGGCTGGTAATCGGGCTGTTATTGGTGCCGATCGGTGCGTTTTTCTACCTGCATTATGGAAATCCCCCGGTCGCCGTGGCGGATCCGGCGTTCCCTTTCGAAAAGCAAATTGTGCACGTGCCGCTTCATGCGCGCATTGAGAAAGACATGCCCAAATCGGTGCCGATTCAGCCCACGGCGGACAATCTGACCGCGGGGGCGCAAATTTATCACCAGAATTGCGCATTCTGCCATGGTTTGAATAATCAGAACTCGACTGTGGCGCCGCACATGTACCCGCATGCTCCCCAGCTATGGCACGCGCACGGCAGCAACAATGTGGTGGGCGTCAGCGACGATCCGCCGGGAGAAACGTATTGGAAGGTCGCGACTGGAATTCGCCTGACGGGGATGCCGTCGTTCGAGCAGGTACTGTCCTCGACGCAGATGTGGCAGGTGAGCTTGCTGCTGGCGCATGCCAACAAGTCGTTGCCGCAGCCGGCGATGGATATTCTGGCCATGCCGCTGAACTTCTCATTGCCAACGCCGCAAGCACCGACACAACAAACACCGGCTCAGCCAACACCAGCCCCGAGATAGGGAAACCCAAAAGGGAAACACCGATCCGGCCCCATGCCTCCCGCTTGGACCGGATTGCCCACGGGTCGGGGATGACAATCCTTTAGGGGGTGAAGCTCCTGTCGAGTTCGCTTAAGTTACGGCCCGGTCGCTGCGGCGAGTCGCGGCCGACAGATTGAACGCTTCGATCACACACCCATGGAAAATCCGCTATCGAGGCCCTAACGCTGAATGGAGTAGGTCAGGCCGGTATTGAACTGCACGGAGTTGCCTTTAAAGCCCGGCGGCGGATCGTTCAAGTAGCTGTCGATCAGACCCACTGAAAATCCAAAATTCTTGAAGACGGGGAAAGTCGCACCTACGGAAACGTTGGCCGAGTAGTCTGAAGGAGTGTTCCACGCCGGATTGAACATGGCAATCTCAGTGAACACAATTTTCTTTGGAAATTTGCGGATGTAATTGTCGCCGAAACTGGAGCCGATGATGTTGTTGGTGTAGGCGGGCGCGGGAGGGGACGCGGAAAACGACTGCTTGGTGTAGTCAATGATGCCGGTGACATCCAGTTCCTGTATGGCATTCTTGATAGCGGTATATCCAGCGCCGGCGCCGTAGAGTTGCTGCAGGTCCAACCCTTGAGAATAGTTATGGTCCCACGCTCCCTGCTCCAGCAGATAGAAGCGGGGGCTGAGATACTCATCCTCTTCAAGACCGCCGTGCAGGATGTTGGTTTTCACTGTGGGCGTGTTCGGCTGCGAAACCTTGCCATAGTTGCTGTTGAAATTCAGCAGGGTGCGCTGGCGGCCCGGCATCCAGGTAACCGGGGGAACGATTCGCGACAAGGCGACACCGGTATTGATGCTGACGCTATTCTGGGTGGAATTGACGGTGCTGGCGCCTGCAGTAATTGCGCCAGTGATGCCCTGGGTGAAACCTTGCTGCTTGTTGACATTTTTGTCGAATGTGGGCTGATCGATAATATAAGCGATACTTTTCACGGGAATCTGTTGGGCGCCGCTTGAGGTGGTAACGGTCAAGGTATCGCCGTCTACGGCAATGGTTCCGATGGGGATGTCGAGATTGGCCTTCTTGCGTCCGACGGGCGCGCCGGTTTCAATGATGGCGAACGGCTCCTCTGTGTGCAGTCCTTTCAGCTTGGCCCAGGGCACTTCGACCTTACCGGCGTTGTCGCTCGAGAAGAAGACAGTTCCGGCGGCCTCATGATCCAGCTTTCCAGTCAGCTTGTCGCCGTTGGAAAAGATGAGCACGTCGGGATTGGGATTGGCGGCTGCGTCGGCGGCGCGTGTTGGGAGTGCGGGGAACAAGCAAGCGGCCAGGAGAAGGCACGGCAATATTGACATCAACTGGCTAGAGCCTCGGGAGTTTTTCGCTTGAATTCGCATAGATTAGATTTTCCTTAGAGTTTCGATGCGCCTATGGGGGAGGGTGTTGGTCGACGCCGCAACTTTGTACGACCCGTACTACACTATCAAACGAGAGAGGGCGTGAAATGTCCAATGGATTCTTTAGCAAAATAGGTCGCGCACTTTCGATTTTCGGTGTTTCCAGCCCGGACGACGTACGAAGAATGCAGGCCAGGAAGGCACCCGCGACCGCTGCAAAACCCGCGCCAGTAGCGCCTTCGCAAGAGAATGCCGACGATTCTGCATCGCAGCAAAAGCGAACGGAAGGCAAGTAGCGCTGGAAGTAGAGCGGTGCTTTGGACCTTTGCACCAGAATCCCAGGTCTGAAGATCGAGACCTGGGGCACCGGCGAACGGGAGAGCAAACCGTAGATCGAGAGGTGTTGATGCGGCGTCTTTTGACACGACGATTCTGGAAGCGGTGCTCTGTGGCGGCGTGAATTCCAAGAGCTGGAGGCTGTGGACGCCAGCAATCGGACTGCGGAATGCCTTCAGCAGCGGGTAAACTGGAGATATGGGGATTACGCGGCAGCAGGCTCTGGACGCATTTGAATCGGACGATCTGATTGGGCTGGGCATGGAAGCCAACGCGGTGCGGCGCCGGCTGCATCCAGAGGGTGTGGTCACCTACATCATCGACCGCAACATCAACTACACCAATTTCTGCACGGAATACTGCACGTTCTGCGCCTTCTATCGCCCCCTGAAAGGAAAGCTGGCGGCGGAGGGATACATTCTCGACTTCGACACGATTTACGACAAGATTCGCGAGACCGTGGAGATGGGCGGGACGGGCGTGTTGATGCAGGGCGGCCTGCATCCTGATTTGAAGATCGACTGGTTTGAGCGGTTGCTGACGGGAATCAAGCAGCGCTTCCCTTCCATTTGGCTACATTGTTTTTCTGCATCGGAGATTCTGGCGATTGCGGAATACAGCGAGCTGTCCGTGCGCGACACGATTGCGCGGTTGCGGGATGCAGGCCTGGATTCGATTCCTGGCGGGGGCGCGGAAATTCTCGATGATGACGTGCGGCATCGCATTGCACGGCTAAAGTGCGGCACGGACGAGTGGGTGCTGGTGCACCGGACCGCGCATCAGCTGGGCATGCGGACGACGGCGACCATGATGTTTGGCGTGGGCGAGACGTTTGAGCAGCGCGTGAATCACTTTGAAACGCTGCGCAGGCTGCAGGATGAGACGGGCGGATTTACGGCATTTATTCCCTGGAGTTTTCAACCGCACAACACGGCGCTGGGCGGACGGGGATGGGACGAAGCGACGTCGGTTGAATATTTGAAAGTGCTGGCCATTTCGCGGCTGTATCTGGACAACATCCTGAATGTGCAGTCGAGCTGGGTGACGCAGGGACTGAAGGTGCTGCAAATGGGCCTTCGCTTCGGCGGAAACGATGTTGGCTCGGTGATGCTGGAAGAGAACGTGGTGAAGGCGGCGGGAACGGCGAATCACACTACGGAAGAAGAGCTTCGCCGTATCATACGCGATGCTGGTTTCAAGCCGGTGCAGCGCGACACCCTCTATCGGACGATGTTCCTGAACTAAGCGTTCAGTGGACGGATCTGTTTAGATCGTCTGCAGGCGAGTCCAGGTACGGCGTAGGGCCCGGATCACCCATCGCGTCATGAGGATTGCGATAACCGTAAAGGCAATGGCGATGCCGGCGGCGGTCCAGGGATGCTGCGTCAAGAGCCAGGTGAGTCCGATGGCGAGGCCGTCTTCGCCGGCGCTGAGAGTGATATTCGAAATGGGCTCGGGACTAGGCGTGACGACGGCGCGGACAGCGGTTTTCGAGCTATGGGCCACCATAGCGATGGCGGCTCCGCCGAGGGTTGCCAGCAGTTGCATCTCCGGTGAGAGATGCGAGCTGGCGCGATAGGCAAGCAGTCCTGCGACCGGGACGCGGATGAAGGTGTGCAGCGCATTCCAAACCATATCGACGCCGGGAATTTTGTCGGCGACAAATTCGGCGACAAATAGAGTTCCGCTGACGGCGATAACAACCCAGTTGCCGAGGATTTCCAGGCCCGGCGGGAGAATGACCCAGGGGGTATGCGCCAGCAGGCCGAGGGTCAGCACAGTCGCGTAGACGTTGAGTCCCGCGGCAAAGCTGGCCGCAATGATGCTGG
>JAJXZK010000448.1 GCA_021780095.1 Acidobacteriota bacterium
TGAATGTGCTGAGTGAAGGGCTGCGCTGGGCATTGTCTACATCACGAAAAACGCGCGCCCGGCGAATACCTTGTTGTAATTCGACGATCTCAGCTTTTTGCTCTTCGGTGGAAAGCGCTAGGGCAACTGCAAGTTGCTCTTGGGCTGCGGCATAGTTCTTCTTTTCAACTAACGCAATCGCCTCTGAACAGGCCAGCGATCTACGGATATGCCTGCACCCATCCTCGGCATCCGCTTTGAGTTGCGGGTCGTGTGCAAGAGCAGCCGCTTCCGTCGAAAGACGAAGCGCTTCCTGTTCGTCTCCGACGAGATTGAAATAGGCAACTGAAAGCTTCTTGAGCGCAAGCGCCCGAACGTCATATAGTCCTGCAAATGCGTCTCCCGAACCGAATGCCTGAACAATGGCATCGAAATCTTCTCCGATTCTGTGCAGGTCCTTTTCAGCCGCATCCAACGTGGTCCTTGCTACTGCCTTGTCAGATCCTTCGCGCACTGCTGCTACGCGATCCAAAATCCCACCAATCGCAACGGAGCCGTCTTTCGCCATCCGATTTCCAATGGCGTTAAGCGTGGAATCAGCGTCAAGCAAGTTCTTGTATTCGCGCGCGATGAAAACGAGAGAAGCAATCTCGCTGTAGGCGCGATTGTCCACTGCTATCCAAACTTGATTCTGTATCGCACGCTGAATTACTTCACGTGCGATGTTCCGCAGGTCGTCCGGAGACAGAGGGCCGCCATTTCCATCAGCGAGTTCGTCGCGGTCCTGCATGAACTGCCAGAACACACCGTTTGCTAACGTCGCGTCCCAATGCTGGATGGCGTCTCTCCAGTAGTCGAGACGGCGGGAACCATTCATCCCCTCAGCGAGACACGTGAGAATAACGGCGAGGTTGTGCTGCGCTACTGAGCCTTTGGTGGTGTTTTGACCTGCTTCGGCGCGAAGGCGGGCCAGTATCGTATCGATGTTCCCTGTATCGAAATCAAACTTGCTGCCAACTTGATGGACCCAAAAGAGCTCTTCCAGTGCGCGCTGTCTTTCGACTCGGTGGACCGCCTCCAAAATCGCTTCGGCGCTGAGATCCAGACTGGGAAGAAACGTAAAGCTGGATACAACGTCGTCATCTCCTAGTTCCAGTGCATTCTGAATCCTCTGCTGCTGCCGATAGATCTCCTTCGCCTGCGCATCGGCAGGCAGAGACAGCACTCGAAATGCGTTGCGCTCAAGAGCGGCAGCAGCATTGTCCACGGACGTACCCAAGGCCATGTAGCACTCAAACGGCGAACAGTTCGCCGAAGCCATGCTTCGCTCTCCCTGACCAAGAGGGTTGAAGCCGGCGTGAAACGGCGATCAGCAGCATCCTTGCTTCGTTTTGTTTTCTGGTCCTTTATACCAGGGCGAATAGGCTGTAGGTCGCTGTCAGCAACCAGTTTAAGCTGGGAAGCTCAACTCTCGCAGGTATTTTAAGGACTGCGTGTCGGGTTTTCTAGGCCAAGGACTGGACTTTCCTTGTTATTGGTTTAGATTCATAACCTTATGTGGATTCTGCCTTTCCGCTACCCCGTAGATTCGGTTGCAGAATGGCATCGCAAGGAATTGTATCGGCATTGTGTTGGTATTCTTCAGTGATTCTGATAGACTGGGTGAGAGAGGAGGTTTCCATGACAGCTACTGCCGCGCAGTCACGTCCTGATCTCACCGCTCATCGGGAAGCTATTTCCCTGCAGTGGCCCGAAGTCGTCAGTCGGCTGATCGAGGTTCTTGGGAGGAAACTGACGGCGTACATCGCGGGTGTTCGGGATGTGCGCGCACTGGATCGATGGGTTGCCGGAACAGCCCCATACGGCAACGTGGAAGCCAGGCTGCGCCTTGCATATCAAGTCGCCAAAACGCTCGCCGAACACGATACGCACCATGTCGTTCAAGCTTGGATGACCGGCGTCAATCCCGAACTCGGAGATCGTGTGCCGTTGCGCCTGCTCCGGGAAGGCGATCTGGACGTTGTTGCGCCGGAAATTCTGGGTGCCGCGCGTGCGTTTCTGGCAGGAGCTTGATCGATGGTTGATACTTCGGCGACTGACAGTTGGCACGAGTCCGTTCATCGTATTGAGGAGGCCCCGTCTGGGCTGGCCTATGTAATGCGGCAACACGATGCTGTTTTCTATAAAGAGCGAGGGAGCGTCTACGTGATCGATGTACCCAAGCGAACTCGCAGCGGTAATCGTGATCACCGTGTATATGAAGAATGGACCATCAGTAAGGACAAGGTCGAATTGATGAGCAAGGATCTGGATTTCGGAATACCGCCCTTGCGATTTGACCCACAGCCGCCACAGAAGCGCCGTCCGGCACCGAGAAAGCGATGGGGAGGTAAACGGTAGGATTGTTCTGCCGCATACGGATCACATCAGCTGTTTCTATGCGGGCCGAATAGGAGTTTACCTCGATGTTTGAAACGCGAACACCGTCCGGCCCCATTTATCGACTCGGACGATACCCGGACCCTTGGGTGCCACCCGATTGGTCCCGCGCGCAGCCGGATGGCACATTTGGCAATCGGTTCGACGATCCTAGTGGCTACTATCGCGTGCTTTATGCGTCCAGCCAACGCCTTTCGTGTTTTCTTGAAACCTTGGCTCGATTTCGGCCTGATCTGACCTTGCTCGCAGAGTTGCGAGAGATTGAGGGCGAGGATGACTTCTTTCCGTTGACTCAGATTCCAAAAGCATGGTGCAGGGCTCGCCTCCTGGGGGCCGGCAGAAGCCGAGGACATTACGCCGATATTTACGCAGCCGAATGGGTGGGACATCTCCGCAGTGTGCTTTCAGCGGAGTGCTTGAAACTTGGCCTTGCCGATCTGGACGTAGCGGTCTTGCAACAGGGGCAGCCGCGCCGTCTGACACAGCTTGCCTCTCTTGAAGTCTACAAAGCGGGACTCAATGGCATTTATTACCGATCCCGCTACGGTCATAATTTGGAAAATTGGGCAATTTTTGAACCGTTCGATGTTCAAGTAGCGGCCAACGCCGAACCTATCAGTGAAGATGATCCTGATCTTCTGGCTGCGTGCGCCATCCTCGGTGTTGTGATCGAACAACAGGAGCCCAGGCCGTAAACAGAAAGTACAAGCAGGTAAACCGTGAGCAGGACCAGAACAGTCATCCGCCCGGCAACTTCAACCGCCCGCCCTTTGGTGCGCAATTCGCATATTGTGCCCAGGTTTTATCTGAACAAGTTTGCGGACCCCGCGAAGTTCGTCTTCCAGTACGTTCGGGGTCGTGATCCGCAACGGAAATCGACCAAAAGCCTGTTATCGGAAGAGGACTATTTCGAGTACACAGTGAATGGCGAAGTGACTGCAAATCGGTACGAAAACTGGTTCCAGAGATTCGAGACCGATGCGGCTGCGATATATCCCATAATCCATGCCGAAAAGCCACTTACCTGTGAACAAGAAATCGTGTGGTCATCGTTCGTCGCAACTGTGTTCCTGCGTTCGCGTAAGGTGCGCGAGCAATTCGGCCCGGCACTGACTCGGATGATGGATGCCGAAAATTACGACAGTGAAAAGCAGATCAGGGAGATGCAATGCGAACTTCTGAGACAGGGGATCTTCGTCGATTCAGAGGACATGCGCGCAAAGGTTAGGCAGACTCTAGCGCAGATGCGTGCGCCAGCATTCGGTCAACTTGCTGGAATTGAGGACAGCGCCAAGATGATTACAAAGAACATCATCGAAAAAGAGCGTTGGTTCATTTTGGAGGCATCGCCCGGCTGCGAGTTCGTGACATCGGATTGCCCGGTTCAAACTTGGGCTTTGAACGGCCCCAAAGCTCCTATAACAATGGGCAGTGGTTTCGGCCATCAGAACACAGCAATAGTCTTTCCGCTCTCGCCGAAAATGCTGTTTTTCGCTGGTAATGGTGTCCGCTGGAGCAGCAAAGTGCTCAGCGCGGAAGACACGGTCAATGCTAATACCGCAACCGTGCAGTTTGCTCATCACGCTGTCTACGCACTGAGCAGAAGTGCAGAAATTCAAGCTCTTGTGGATCGTGAATTGAACAAGTACACATTCGGCGAGAATTGCTTTATCCCCAGGAAGCCGCAGGCATAACGGGCAAATATCGATGTCAAAACCTGCCACTGTTTACACAGGCGAACCTGTGAGAAAGAATCCGGCAAGTTTCTCACGATGACGTGCCCCCCCGAATCCGTCCGGGTAGTGTTCAGCTTTTTTCGCACTTTCTGCTCTGGTCCCCCCACGGGGGACCAAAGCCAATCAGCCCCAACCAACAACCTTCCTGAGTCATGGCTGGCTCACCAAAGCGTCAGGCGATGGCCACCACTTCGGCCAGCCGGTTCATCTGCAGATAGCATTTTGTTCCCCAGCGTGTCGCAGCCACATGGCATAGTCAGAGAATTGCGGATTCTGTCGGTGACCGTTGTCAATTGGATCAGGTGATGCCGAACCCTTGATTCAGAGAGGCTGACTGACTAATCTCAAGTGCCGCAGTTTTCGTCACCTCCGTTCCGAGTTGCTGGGCGAGCCGCGTCACGTCGTCAGTGAAGATGGTTGCTTCGTGGCTGGCGCGGGAGACGGCGACGTATCCGAAGCGGGAGCTGAGCAAGTCAGGGTGGACGCCCGTATCGGCATGGATGAGGACTCGTTCGGCCGTGAGTCCCTGGGCGCTATGGCTGGTGACCGCGTAGCCGTGGTCGAAGTGGCGGTGCTCGACGGCGTTGAATTCGACTTGCCGGTTGTCGTCGAGGCGGGCGGCAATGCGGCCGTCCGAGGAGATTGACTCGACCACGGCGAGATCCCGGTTGGCAACACCAAGCTGCTTGTCCGGCGCCGTGAACTGGATTCGGTCGCCGGCGGAAAACTCGTGGGCAACCTCACGGTAGACGCTCACGCCGGCGAGGCGGCGTGGATCGTAGGTGACCAATTCGCCGGACTCCTTCTGAACGGTCAGCAGATTATTTGCCTGATCCACGGCCGTCACCACGGCGTACGAGCCGGCTTCGATTCCAGCGGCCTTGCTGCCGCGGGCGAAGCGGATCGTTTCGCCCGGCTCATAGTGGCTTGCCCAGGCACGCTCCGCTCCAGTCATATCCTGGCGCTGCGCGAGAATCTTGAAGCTGTGGTCATCGTGTGACAGCGATCCGTTTGCTTTCAGCTCCGCGCGGACGGCGCGGTTCAATTCGCGTCGGGAGGCATTGTCAGGTGAAACGATCAGAGTGTTTGCCGGCGACTCCGCGTAGGTATGAGCAATGGTTCTGATGCGTTGCTGTGGATTGGGCATCTCCTGAACGCGGCCCTGATGCTGGAGTAAATCGAGAGCCGCGGCGGACCGCCCGCGGGCGAGTAATTCGACAGCGGATTTGAGGGCAGGATCGCGTTGCCGCACAATCTCATCGAGCTTCGCGGTGCGCATCCCGGCCTGCTGCAACTGCTCGAAGGGGCGGCCCGCTTCGACGCCCTGATGCTGGCGCGTGTCGCCGATCAGAAGCACACGGTCATTCTGTCCAAGGCGGGTAAGGAACTCGCGGACCTGGCGCGTGCTCGCAAGGCTCGATTCATCGACAAAGTAAAATCGGCGTCTGTCCGTCCCGGTCTCATTGGCGCGGCTGCCTGCAAGGAAACCCTGCAAAGTGCCTGCTTCGATCCCGGCTTCGCGGAGCTGGCGCGCAGCGCGCGAAGTCGGAGCGAACCCCTGTACTTCGTACCCCTGTGCCTCTGCCGCGGCACGCAGCACGCCAAGCGCCGTGGTCTTCCCCGAGCCGGCGTAGCCTTGGATTCCTTGGACGCGATCCGTCGAACTGAGCACTTCCTCGACTACTGCTTTCTGAGCCCGATTCAGGTACACGTGATCCTCCGTAACGCGGTAGGCGTGGGGCCGGTCCAGAATGGGTTGGACTTGGCGCTGGCCTTCCTGAACCCGATGCAGAATTTCGCGTTCCGCCTCTATGGTCCGGGCCGTCGTGAGCTTGCGGCCAGGCATGGAGTGAGGCCGCTCGACGGATTGAAATTCGCCGGAGGCAATCCGCGCGTTGAGGTGGGCGCGCACCTGGCTGTAGACGATTTCGCCCATGCCGCGGCGCAGAGAATCCCGAACCAAAGCACGCTCATCGACCACGGCTTCGCGCTCGAAGTTCTTGTCTCGCGAGAAAGTGACTGCCTCCCGGACCCGCTGCGGCAGATTCATTTCCATGCTTTTACTCCGCACACGCTCCTGCGCGGTGCGAACAACGGCCTCGGCCTGATTTCCATACTCGGCTGCGAGTTTCCGGTGGGCAGCCATGACTTCCCTGAGCGAGTGGATCTCCTTGTGATCTCGCGTCGAATGAGCGGCGATTTCCGCCGCTTCTTTACCGCTTCGGCTCGCGCGCTCCAGATATTCGCGTATCTGCTGGCTGCGCGGACTCGATGCGTCAAGGTACTCCTGTGTGTAGCCTTTGATTTCCGGAGCACCACTCCTCCCGACCGTGATTTCGTATCCAAGCTGGCGCAGCCGGTAGGTCAATTCAGACTGGTAAATCGCCGTGGCGAATTGCTGGGAGGCGAAGAGGCTCTGCGGCTGCAGGGCACGGTATTCGCCAGTCTCGCACTGGGTCAGGTTGAAAATGACCGCATGGGTGTGAAGCTGCGGGGCTGCGTAGCCGTTCACGGGGCGCGCCGTGTCGTGCTCGAACTTGGCTGCGATGAACCTGCCCGTCGCTTCGGCGGGATGATTGCCGCCGATCCGGGCCATGGTGTACGACTCCAGGTGTTCGAGGGCGGTACGCACCGCCTCGCGGTGCGCCTCGCGGACGCGGTAATCACCGCCGACCAGAGCGGTCAGCGACACCGACTTCGGCGCGGAAAATGTTGCATCCCACCCCGCGCGGTGTTCCATCGTTTTGACTGTGTTGCCGTCGGCATCCTTATATAGGTAGGAAGCGCGCTGGCGGACAAGCTGCTCCCCCGTTTGTGGGTGCTGACCCTGGCTCAGCCGCCCAAAATCCTCGGCTGAAACGGCGCCGGCCAGTGCAAATCTCTCCGCCAGGCGGCCCTGCCACTCCCCGGCAATTTCGCCGCGCTGGGACCAGTAGTTCTGCTCCTTCGCAGTGAACTCCTTCTGGTGGTAGCTCTGTGCCTGGCCTGCCGAGAGCGGCTTGGAGATGGTCAACATACGGTCTCACATGGTGGTCGTATCGAAGGAAAGCGATTCCTGCTGCTCCTTCCCGGCTTGTCGTGCGGGTCGCTTCGGAGACTTCTCTCGAACAATGGGCCGAACCACGTCGCGAAGGTCGCGCTTGAAGATTTTCTCCGCGACTTTAGGCAGTTCCACCTTCGGAAGACGGAAACGTGTTACGCAATTCTCGTATTTGAGGTAGCCATGCAGGTCAGGCAGGCCCTCGATCTCTGAGGCCATCACCAGCGGTTCGATCTGGCGGTCGAGGGAGAAACTGTGCCCGCGCCGCGTGCCGTCGTAGCGGCTCTCCTTCAGGCGTTCGATCTCCACTTCGCCGATGGCTTCGCTGATCCACTTCGCCGATGGCGGGTCGGTCACCCGGAAATACATCTTCGAGCCTGGCTGCGAGAGCATCGCGCTCGCTTCCTTGCCGTAATGCGCTTCGATCTGTGTCGGGTTCTGGAACCCGAGCACAATGGGATTGCCCCACTTGCGGCTCTGCGTCAGCGCCGTGTGCAACACGGGCAGCTTATGCAGGTCGGCCAGTTCGTCGATCACAAGCCAGGTTGGGTGATGGTGCGGCTCCGGCTCGTTCAGCAGACGCATGACGAGCCAATCGAACCAGACGGAGATGAGCGGGCGAAGCGGCTGCAGGTAGCTCGGAAAGCTGGTGATGAAGATCCAGCCCTTCCGCTCCCGTTCCCACGCCCTGGCCGTCCATTTCGATGTCGTTTTCTCGACCGGCGGCAGGTAACGGAAAGCATTGGCCACCATGCCGAGCGCGCTTAGCACCCCGCTGCGCTGCGCTGGCGCGAAGGCATCGATCAGTTCCTGCATCTCCGTGCCCTGGACCTTTTTCTCGATTACGCTTGGGTTCGACATCCACGCCACGAGCTGCGCCGGGCTGGGGCCGAATGTGCAGAGGTAAGCGAAAATCTTTCGGGGCGCGTCGATGAAAAACTGATTGATGTCGTTCTCCGGGAACAGCGACGCGGCCATCGTTTCCGCCTCCGCCATGTCCTCCACCTCATCGACGGGCGACCAATAGGGGCAACGGGTGTCAATTGGATTGAGCACGATGTCGCCGCGTTTTTCGTCGAAGAATTGCTGAAGAAAGCCTGCCGACGAGTCGTACACGATGGCATTGTCGCCGCGGGCCTTGACCTCCAGAAGAATCTGCCGGATGGCCGTGGATTTGCCGCTGCCGGTGTCGCCGATCATAGCGAGATGCTTGTTTTCGGCGAGCGCCGGGAGGCGGACGACAGTGCCTTTCTTGTTCACCGCGAGGCCCAGTCCGTGCGATTGGAACCGTTCGGTGAAAGCCTTCGGCTCCATCATCTCCGGCCCGCGCAGGCGGCGTCCGTAGCGGAGCCGCCTGCGGCGGGAAACATCCCATCCCGCCGTAAAGCAGAGGCCGATCGCCAGCAGGCCAAGCGTCGCTTCGATTGGCCGGGAAAAGAGGAGAAACGGACTGTGGCCGCCGTATACCCACCGGACGAGGTAAGCGCGGAGAGCTTGGTTACGGTACATTCGCGCAGGCTCCCGATATAGTTTGCGAGCGCCGTCCCTGAGAGCCAACGTCGAGAGTTCCAGCGGAATGGGTTTGCCACCGGGCAGCACGGTTTTGCCTGGCTCCACATCATTGTCGAGGGCGGGGCGGGGCTTTCCTCTGGCATCGAGAACATAAAGCAACTGGTACTTGCCGGTGGGCCGGATTGCCCCCGCCATTTCTGTCCGAAGGTAGTAAGGCAGGTAGTAACGTTGGAGCGGCGTGAGGCGGAAATGGAAGCAGAGCCACATCAAAAGACCGCAAAGAACCGCGCTTCCGAACACGGCTCCCCAGGTGTAAACCGGTCCATGTGGAGGCCACATCGTGGACTCATTCCGGCCCCATTTGTAGATGTTGGACATGAATTATTGCTCCTCCTGCCCGCGCCGGGCGAGCAGCTCGCGCGCCTTCGTGTGCTTTGTCGCATGGATCTGCTCGACGAGTTTTCGGAACTGTTCGGCGCTCATTTTTTGGCCCGACACCAGGGGCTGCAGCGCGTTCATCACAAGAAGTTCAAGGCCGATCAGCTCGGTGAATGCGTGCATGGCAATCTTCTCTTCCGCTTCGTCGCGCAACTCCCGTACGATCACATCGCGAACCCATTCGCTCAGCCACTGTCCCCGCGTCGTCGCCATACGTTCCGCTTCCGCCATTTCGATCTCGGAGAGCTTTGTGCTCACGGTCCGGTTCCGGCTGATCTTGGAAGCCTGCCCGCCTGCTTCCTGTTCCCCTGTTTGAGCTGTGTTCATCTGTTCACCTCCGCTGCGGGAGGTAGCCATATAGCTACCAGCCGTCCGTAATTGCCTTTGTTTTCAATCAGTCTCTATATAGCTACCGAAGTAGCTATACAGCACCCTTTCAGGGGTGGAGTGTCGAAATAAACCCGGCGCGTAAGCGACGAACCGGATACCTGACTGCTACGACTGGCTGCGCTAGATCGGAA
>JAJXZK010000137.1 GCA_021780095.1 Acidobacteriota bacterium
CGGACCGGCGCAGGCAATCAGGATGCGCTGCCAGCGTGGTTTTGAATTCAGATCGCCCGAGTCCAGCACCGCAGTGCCGGATGTACTCGCGCCGCTCACTGGTATCGTCCCATCGCCGCCCAGCTCGCCCGCCATTTTCACGTAGCCGCCCAAGGGCAGCAGGCTGATGCGATAGTCGGTGTCGCCGCGGCGAAAGCCGAACAAGCGCTTGCCAAATCCGATAGAAAAAGTTTCGACGCGCACGCCGAAGAACTTCGCAACGGCAAAGTGACCGAACTCATGGACCAGCACTAGCACGCCGAGGACAACAAGCATGGAAACGAGACTTATAAAGGCAAATGACATGCTGGCTTGGGGATATCCGTTCTCTGGTTTTAGGCTCTCTGGTCCTTCGCGAGCAACTCGCGGGCTGTGACCCGTGCCCGCTCATCTGCATCCAGCACTTCGGCAATGGTGGCGGGATGCCGGTGCGGCGTCTGTTGCAGCACCTCTTCAATTGTACGCGGTATGGCCGGGAAGGGGATGCGTTTTGCGAGAAACGCCTCCACCGCGATTTCATCCGCCGCGTTCAGAGCGATGCAGTGCTCGCCGCCGATTTCCGCCGCCTCGTACGCCAGCCGCAGGCAAGGAAAGCGCTCGAGGTCCGGTGGGGAGAAATCAAGCTCCGCAAGGCTGCTCATGTCAAAGGTCAGATCGGAGGGAATGCGCTCCGGATAGGTCAACGCATACAGGATCGGCAGCCGCATATCGGTCACCGAAAGCTGGGCCAGAATGCTGCCGTCGACAAACTCCACCAGGGAGTGAATGGTCGATTGTGGATGCACCGTCACACGCACCGCGCTGGGCGGCAGATTGAACAGGCGGCAGGCTTCGATGATCTCCAGGCCTTTGTTCAGCATTGTGGCGGAGTCTATGGTGATCCGCTGGCCCATCACCCAGGTGGGATGACGCAGTGCCTGTTCCACCGTAATGCGGGCAAATTCTTCCAGCGGCGTGGTCCGAAAGGGACCGCCCGAGGCGGTCAGCCAGATGGCCCGTACTTCCTGCGGAACGCCGCCGCGCATGCATTGGTGGATGGCGTTATGTTCGCTGTCGATAGGAAGAATCATGACCTTGCGCCGACGCGCTTCTTCGATCAGAATTTCGCCTGCAGCTACCAGGCATTCTTTATTCGCGACTCCGACGGTTTTGCCGGCTTGAATCGCGGCATACGTCGCTTCCAGTCCGGCGACACCGACGATAGCGCTCACCACGAAGTCGACCTCTGGAAGGGTGGCCGCGTGGACCGAGCCCGCCGATCCATAGACAACTTCTATGTTCGACATGTCTGCAGCGCGGAGTCGCTGCCCCAAGCTGTCCGCCAGCGTTTCGTCGGCGACAGAGACCACTCGGGGTCGCCAGCGACGGCACTGCTCCAGGACGGTATCCAGATTGCGGCCCGCAGCCAGGCTGATAACGGTGAACCGCTCCGGATAGCTTTCCACAATGCGCAGCGTGCTCTGGCCAATGCTGCCGGTAGAACCGAGAATTGCAAGATTTTTCAAGTATTGTCCTGACGTAGTTTCTTCATCTGGCGATGGCAATTCGCCGCCGCACTAGGCCTGACGCAACAGCAGCGCATACCACAAGACCGGCAGCGCCAGCAGCAGGGCGTCAATGCGATCGAGCATACCGCCGTGTCCAGGCAGCAATGTGCCGGAATCCTTGACGCCTGCGCCACGCTTAATCGCCGACTCCAGCAGGTCGCCGATCTGGGCCGCCACGTTCAACAAAATGGCCATGCCAGTCCAGTACCACCATGGTTGAGCATAGAACAACAGTTCGATGCCGTGGCGATAGAGATGGCTCCCGAGGTAGACGATTCCCAGCCCAGCCGCGATGCTGCCGATGACCGATCCGGCGGCGCCCTCCCAGGTTTTTTTGGGGCTGAGTAGCGGCGCCATTGGATGACGGCCCATCGATCGGCCGACATAGAGGGCCACAATATCGCCGGCCCACACCACCACCAGCAGGAACAGCAGTAGGGAAGTGCCATTTTCCTGCATTGTCAACAAGGGAGCAAACACCAACGGCAACGCCACGTAGATCAAGCCAAAGAATCCCGCAGCCGCATCGGGCAAAATGCGCTCCAGTGGCGAACGAAGCGAGCAAACGCCCAGCAGGGTCAATGCGGAAATGCCCACGGCCGCCAGCAATAACGGCGGCGTCCAGTACGCAACCGCAAACAAGGCGGCGCAGCAGGCCAGCACGAGCCAACGTGGAACCCGCGCGCCCGATGCGTCCGCCAACACGAGATATTCGTGGAGCGCCAGTTCTGCGATGATCCATGCCGCCAACAACTGCAGCCACAAGGGACCCCACAGGATCAACGCCAGCACAAGGGGAATTAAAGTGACCGCCGTCAGGATACGTTTCATTGAATCGAGTTCTCTCTCAATCTGCCGCGTGCACGCACAGCGGACGACGGTTGCGATGGGATGGATTGAGTCTGTGGATCATTATCGTATGAATGGGGAAACGGCGCAGCGGTTTTCGGGGGGTCGTCCTCTGGGATTTAACGTTGCGCATTCGGCTGTTTATGATGCGGCAGTGGTAAATGGAATACTTTAGCGCACGAGGACTTGTTCCGACTCGAGAGGCTTTACCTTCGGCGCTCGCCGCGGCGAGCCAAGGCCGCCGAAACGGCGCTCGCGGCATTGATACTCGCGAATCGCATCCAGGAAATGCTTGCCGCGAAAGTCGGGCCAGAAACGGTCGGTCACATAAATTTCAGAGTACGCAATCTGCCAAAGCAAAAAATTGCTGAGGCGCATTTCGCCGCTGGTACGGATCACCAGGTCCGGATCGGGCATGTGCGAGGTGTAGAGTGCCTGAGAGATATGCTGCTCGTTAAATTTCGACAGCAGATCTTCAAGAGAAAATGGCCCGCTCTGCTCCGCGGCAATTTTACGCAACGCATCCTTCACGGCGTCGACTATCTCCACCCGCGCGCCGTAATTCAAGGCCAGCGTCAGCGTGGTGCCGGTGTTGCGCGCGGTCTGTTCGGCCGCCCACTGCATCGTCTCCTGCACTTCCGGCGGCAGGTCTTTAATGCGTCCGATATAGGCGATGCGGACATTGTTATCATTCATCCGCTTGACATTGTTCACCAGGTAAGTGCGCAGCAGGCGCATCAGGAAACTGACTTCCGTCTCGGGGCGGCGCAGATTATTTTCCAGGGAGAACGCGTAGAGCGTCAGCCACGGCAGGTCGATGCGCGAGGCGGTCTCGACAACATACTGAACAGATTCCGCGCCTTGTTGATGACCGAAAAAGCGCTGCAGCCGCCGCTGACCCGCCCATCGCCCATTGCCATCCATGATGATGGCGATGTGCTTCGGCAATTGCTCGGGATCCAGTTGCCGATAGATGGCAAGCTCGTCCGCGGACAATTCATGAATTCGGCTGGGTCCGGTTACGCTGGACAAGGGATACCTCAACTTGCTTCGACCGTAGCATAGTGCGAAGAGGGGTCGCAAATTGGATGCAGATACACCTGCCGTCAGCTGCGTGTCAGATAAAAATATCCTGGCTGTACTGGGTTGGCGGCGTGGTCTTAAAGCCTGCTGGGGGAGCAGGTTCTAGGCCGTTCGGCGGCCGCCGCTTGCCATTTCTCGAAGATGACCCAGCACCATGGCGCGATGCAGGTTATCGAGCCCAGCTGCCCATTGTGCGATTTCCGACAGAAAAGGATCTTCCATCATGGCCGCAATATCGCGCTCTCGCTCATACCGCGCGTCATGCACCATTTCCGACATGGGAACTGCCAGGGCATTGGCCAGCCGCTGCAGCGACGACAGGGTGGGCATGGCGCGACCATTCTCGATTTTTGAGATATAGGTACGCGGTACCTCCAGCCGGGCTGCGAGTTGCCGTTGGCTTAAGTGCCGGGCATTGCGAATTTCTCGCAGACGCACAGCGACTTTGGACTGCCGGGGTCCCGGCGCATGTGTCCCTATTACCTCGACAGGCGAGGACACCATAGGTTCGGGTTCTGCTACTTCCAGGGGTTTTCGGCAGCGTCGGCACAACAGATTGCTGGTGCTAAATTGCACCAGACTGCAGCGATCGCAACGTAGAACCTCCCTTGAAGCAACGGGAGCCATCATAGTTGCCATAGATTCATTTACGGAGGCCAGAGCTGACTTCCGTCGCATGCGTACCGCACGCGCCTTCTGATAAGTTGCTGGTAAATCAGCGGGTTGTCAAGATAAAAATGAGCAAAAGTGCTAAATAGCCGAAAATACCCGCAAAAATCCCATGAATTTCGTGGATCATAGGCCAAGGAGATGCGCAAGATGACCGAAGTAATGCCAACCCCTTCACCCAGCGATAGATCGCCCGAATCGACGGCCATCGAAGGTGTTCGAGGACCAAGCCACGATCGCGAAGCCGCCTGGCGCCTGCTGAATCAGTACACTCAATCGGCCAGTTTGCTGAAGCATGCCCTAAGTGTCGAAGTCTGCGTCCGAGCCTATGGCGAACAACGCGCCACCGAACTCGGCCTGGAGTCGGAAAAAGCCCGCACCCTGATCGAGACCTACGCCGTCACCGGCCTGCTACATGATTTCGACTACGAGAAATATCCGTCTTCGGAAGAGCACCCGTGGATTGGCAATCGCATTCTGGCCGAGCAGGGCTGGCCGGAAGAGGTGCGTCACGCCATTATGGGCCACGCGGAATACACCCATACGGCCCGCGAGTCCCACCTGGATAAAGTCCTGTTTGCCTGCGACGAGTTGGCCGGATTCCTGACCGCGAATGCCCTGGTCAAGCCGACAAAGTCGATCCGCGATGTGAATGTGCCGTCTGTTCTGAAAAAGATGAAAGACAAAGCCTTCGCCCGCGGCGTGAACCGGGACGACATTGTCGCCGGCGCGGAGGAACTCGGCATCGCGCTGCCGGAGCATGTCGCATTTTGCCTGGCGGCCATGCAGCAGCACGCGGAGGAACTGGGACTGGCCGGCACGACACCGTAGGCTCGAAAGCTCAGACTGCGATCGCCGCAGGGGAATGGCCCTAATGCTTCCCGATACGCGGCCGATGAACCTGGCAGGAGGATTTACCACATGCTGAGTCCCATTTCGATGCAGTCCATGCCCGTACAACAGGCCCAGCCAGTCCAGTCCAAACCCCAGACCGCACCTGCAGCGGCGGCAGCCTCGACCCCGGCCGCCAGCCTGCAGCCCGACACCGTCAGCCTGAGTTCGCAAGCCCACGCCGCCGCCGGTCACGACGGTGACGGAGACGGCCACTAGATCGCCGGAAACATCAGTACAATTCAGGCTACTCAACCACCCCACTTTCGCGCGTAAAGGTGGGGTAATGGGCTTGTTATGGGCATTTTTTCATAGTTCTTCCCTATCAATCGGGTGTATATTCAGTTGATTTCCTGCTTGATTTCCTTCCGGAGGATTCTTGATGAAAAAATATTTTGCGGAGTTAATCGGAACATTTGTGCTGGTCTTTGGCGGGGTTGGCAGCGCTGTATTTGCGGGCAAGCATATCGGTTTTGAGGGTGTCGCCTTTGCCTTCGGTCTATCGCTGCTGGCCATGGTCTATACCATCGGGCCCATTTCCGGTTGCCACATTAATCCTGCCGTTACCTTCGGAGTTCTGCTGTCGAGAAAGATTGGCGGGAAGGACGCTGCGATGTATGTCATCGCGCAGATCGCTGGCGCGATACTTGCGGCGGCTCTCATTCTTGCCATTGCTCGCGGCGTCCCGGGAGGCTACTATGCCTCCGTCAGCGGTCTCGGTGCGGATGGTTACGGGATGCATTCCCCTGATCTTTATGGCATGCAGGCGGCCTTCCTTGCGGAAGTGGTCCTGACCGCATTCCTGGTGCTCACTGTACTCGGAGCTACCGACATCAAGGCTCCGGTAGGCTTTGCGGGTTTGGCGATAGGGCTGGTGCTTACCCTGATCCACCTGGTGGGCATTCCTATCGACAATACCTCGGTGAACCCGGCGCGGAGCATCGGGCCCGCTTTGTTTGTTGGCGGATGGGCGGTCCAGCAACTCTGGCTCTTCATCGTCGCGCCTTTAATTGGTGGGGCGATTGCCGCTGGCATTTATGCGGTGATTCGCACTCCTGAAGAACGCCCCATCAGCACCCGCACGGCCGAGCGCTCCTTGGCCAGCCAACAACAGGAGCGTGGCCGCCACACGGCGTAGCTGGAGCGAATTTCGCGGTCACCATACCCGCTGTTTGCCATGCGAAGGCGGGTATCCCTTCGTTGAATCGTCAGGTGAGCCCCTCGGTCGCAGAGCGAATAGGTCGAGTTGTCGCCGCAACTATGCGCTATGGAGGCCAGTTCCATGTCAGACGCAACATCTTCGAATCCAATGCTGCCGTCCACTGAGCCTACTCAGCGATCACGTCGGAATTTTCTGCGCGGTTCCGCGGCGGCAGTTGCCGGCATCGTGACCGCTGGCGTCGTCGTCGAAACCGCGCACGGATTTTTCAGCCCGCACCCGGTGCTGGCGCAATCGACACTGACGCCGGACGCTGCGTTGAAGGAGTTGATGGATGGCAATCGCCGCTTTGTCAGCGGGAAAACGACCGCGCACGAACATGATGTGACGATTCTGAAGCACAACCTGGAAGAAAAACAGGAACCGTTTGCTGCCGTACTTTCCTGTGCAGATTCCCGCGTGCCGGTGGAGATCGTCTTCGACCAGACGATCGGCCATCTCTTCGTGACGCGCGTGGCCGGCAACATCATTACGCCGGAGATTATCGGAAGCCTGGAGTATGGAGTCGCGGTGCTGGGCACCAAGGTGATTCTGGTGCTGGGCCATAGCAATTGCGGCGCGGTCAAGGCTGCCGTGGCGGGTAAGTCAGTACCTGGACAAATCAGCGTGCTCTATCCCCACATTCAACCCGCCGTCGACGAGGCGGGGCACGACTACAAAGCCGTCACCAAGGCGAATGCGAAAATCCAGGCGAAGCTGTTGAGCCAGGCATCGACCGTGATTGCCGAAAAAATCAAGGAAGGTCAGCTGAAGGTGGTCGCCGGCTACTACGACATCGGCTCCGGCGTGGTGTCGTTGCTGACGTAGATGATGTCAGTGGCGTCCTGTTATTGCGAGGGTTTTGCGCGCAGTTTCTTGGCTCTTCTTCCCACATGTTTCGGTCTCGGCCGGCCCCAGTATCCGGCGATGGCGCCGCCATAGTGCGTTTCCCAGGTCAATAGATCTTCGCCCGAAAGGTCATTGATATGCTGCTCAATCGAGCGCAATTGCGCGGCGGCACGCTTGATGTCCTCGCCATTGAACCAGCCGAATGCGGCGATCAAAAGCAAGATAAATGTCGCCCCGACCCAGAAGCGCCCATCCATGGTGCGGCCAAGGAGCCACGTCGCCAGCACGGCGCAGATAATGACGACCTGATACACGTGGGCGATGCGCTGTTGAATTTCGTCTCGCAGCGAATCGTACTCATGCAGCAATATCTCGACCCGTTCGAAATCGGAGAATCCCGCCGGTTGCTGTTCCGCCATGATTCACTCCCTTGACAAATGAGTCTATCGCTCCTCCGCGCGCAACGCTTGAACATTTGCGCGTGGCCGCATGGTGTTCTATGCTGAGCAGGCTCCGCGTGTGTCCCATACCTTATGACGATCCAATCATCTCCACCGTCGAACGATCCGCTGCCCAACGTGCTTTCTTCCGTCATTGACACTGGCAGCGCGCGCTTCCAGTCGAATGCTGCCGCCATGCGCAGCCTGCTGGCCGAATTTGAAGCGGAGCAGGCGGTGATTCGCCAGGGCGGTGGCGCCAAGGCGATGGAAGCGCAACACAAAAAGCAGCGCCTCACCGTGCGCGAACGCCTCAATCTGCTGCTAGACCCGGGCACGGAGTTCGACGAGTTGAGCATCTACGCTGCGCATGGAATGTACACCGAGTATGGGGGCGCACCGGCGGCGGGCACAGTCACCGGCGTGGGCCGCGTGGCAGGTCGACTGGTCATGATTATCGCCAACGACGCCACAGTAAAGGCCGGCGCGTTTTTCCCCATGACCGCGAAGAAGGTGCTGCGAGCGCAGCACATCGCGCTGGAGAATCACATCCCCACGCTCTACCTGGTTGATTCCTCCGGCGTGTTTCTGCCGTTGCAGGAAGATGTGTTTCCTGATCAGGATGATTTCGGCCGCGTCTTTCGCAACAACGCCGTCATGTCTGCGCGCGGCATTCCTCAGATGACCGCCATCATGGGCATGTGCGTTGCCGGGGGAGCGTATCTGCCGGTGATGACCGATCACGTGTTGATGACGGAGGGCAGCGGATTATTTCTCGCTGGGCCCGCGCTGGTGCAGGCGGCCATTGGCCAGAAAGTCTCGGCGGAAGAGCTGGGCGGCGCCACGATGCATGCCGAAATTTCCGGGAGCGTCGACTTTAAAGAACCGAATGATCATTTGTGTATCGCGCGCTTGCGGTCCCTTGTCTCCCGACTCGGCCATCCGGCGGCAGCGCCATTCGATCGCGTTGCCTATGACGATGCCAACGATGCTCCAAAATATTCCGCGGAAGATTTGCTCGGCATCGTCAATCCCGATCCAGCTGCAGCCACGCAAAGCTACGATATGCACGCCGTGATTGCCCGCATTGTCGACGGTTCGCGCTTCGACGAGTACAAGCCGGATTACGGGCAGACGCTGCTGTGCGGCTATGCGCGCATTGGCGGCTTCGCCGTCGGCATCGTTGCCAACCAGAAACTGCATCGCACCCAGATCAGCCATACAGGTGAAAAGCATATGGAGTTTGGCGGTGTGATTTATCCCGACTCCGCCGACAAGGCTGCGCGCTTCATTATGGATTGCAATCAGAACCTGATTCCGCTGATTTTTCTGCATGACGTAAACGGATTCATGGTCGGTCGCGATGCGGAATGGAATGGCATCATCCGCTCGGGCGCGAAAATGGTCTCTGCTGTTTCAAATAGTGTGGTGCCGAAAATTTCCGTCATTATTGGAGGCTCGTTCGGAGCAGGGAATTATGCCATGTGCGGCAAGGCCTACGATCCGCGATTTATTTTTGCTTGGCCAACCGCCAAATATGCGGTGATGAGCGGCGCCTCTGCCGCCAACACTTTGGTGGAGGTGCGAATCAAGCAACTGGAGCGCAAGGGACACGCACTCAGCGAAGCGGAGAAGAAGGAGTTGTTCGACTCAACGAAAGCTGCTTACGATGAGCAGACTGACCCGCGCTATGCGGCCGCGCGGCTTTGGGTGGACGCGATAATCGATCCCAGGAAAACCCGCGATGTTCTGCGGATGGCCCTGGAAGCGGCTGCACTCAATCCGGACGTTCCGCGATTCAACCCCGGAATCCTGCAAACATAACGGGATGTATGAACCATGATTAGCGACGAAATCAAAATCATTGAATGTCCGCGCGATGCCTGGCAAGGGTTGCCGAAAGGCATTCCTGCCGACGTGAAGGCCTCCTACCTACGTGAGCTGATTGCCGCCGGATTTCATCACATCGATGCGGTTTCCTTCGTATCGCCCAAAGCAGTGCCGCAGATGGCAGACTCCGAGCAGGTGCTGCGCTTGTTGCAGGCGCCGGAAGACGTCGACATCATCGGCATTGTGGTGAATGAAAAAGGGGCTGAACGC
>JAJXZK010000277.1 GCA_021780095.1 Acidobacteriota bacterium
GGTGATGCTGTAGTCGGCATTCTTATCCGCGGTCTGCACTTCCCAGACGACTTTGCCGGTCTCGGCGTCGAGCGCGACCAGGCGCGCGTCCAGCGTTCCGATATAGACCTTGCCGTCGTAGACCGCAACGCCGCGATTGCCCGGGCCGCAGCAGAAGCTGGGGCCGGTGCGTACGCGATCGGGATTTCCCGCGGAGCCGGGCGGAAAATTGTGGTGTCCGATGTGCGGGTCCCAGGTCCATTTGAGGTGGCCGGTGCGGGCGTCCACGGCGTAGAGGACGCCCCAGGTCACGGTGAAGTACATCGTCCCGTTCGAGACGATGGGAACCGCTTCCACGGTGCCCGGATCGGAATTGGTCTGGAAAAACCAGGCCAGGCCCAGGCGGCTGGCATTGCCCGCGTTGATCTGGTTGAGCGGGCTATAGTGCGTCTCGCTGTAGTCATGCCCGTACGTCAGCCAGTCACCGCTGCTGGCGGCGTTTTTGAGGGCGGCATCGTTAACGGGCTGAGATTCCTGCGCTTTTGCAGCAAAGGCTGTGAGCGCAAACAACAGACCGACGGCAAACCATTTTCTTGTAATGACGATTGGCACGGACAAGACTCCCTCTCGACAATGACAGTTCCAAAGCTTTTCCGCCGAACACTCCAAATCTTCCCCGGCAACATACGACCAACCGCCTCTCAATGCAATGGCAGATGTGGAACCCGCGCCTCGCGCGTTTCCGCCCCTTGGTTTCTGTTTGCAGACGCATACGGCGAGAGTGCGGAGCCGCCTGCTTCGCGTGAAACCTCGCGGAGAGAGTTCAGCAAGCCGCCGCCCAGCTCGATGGAGAGCGGAGAGCCTTCGGTGCAGGCGCGGCATGGGATGCCTATTGGGGCTTCCCGTTACCTCCTTGGTTCAAGATGGAAGGGTTTTGGGGGTTCAAATCCAGGATCTTCGTCCTTGTGCCCAGCCTAGCATAGGGACGTTGCGGTTGTGCGGGATAGAGCGCGATGAGGGGGTACATCGCAAAGGTGCACATCTTCCGTTCAGGCTCGCAATCGAGAACCCCCCGCCGGAGGACTCGCACGGGTCCCTCATCCGGGAAAGGGGCATTGAAATTTGCAGCTGAGACTGCCTTCCCGGCATTGCGCAGTTCCTCCGACCCGTTCACGAATTTGGCCGCGGGATTCGAGCCGGGACCCAGCAGCAGGTAAAATTCCGCGGATACGTGATCCGACGGCTTTGGAAAAAGCCGAACGTCTACAATGCGCATATTTTGGAGGCTCTCAGCCGAGACTTTATGAATCCGTTCGTGGTCCATCGCCTCAACACGACTTGTCGAGTGGTCCGGCGGACGACCAGCCGCCATCGCGGATTCGTAGGCCTCAATTGCCTCGCGCCTTTTGCCTTCTTTTTCGTATAACTCCCCAAGATGATCGGCGATCACAGGATCTTGCGACAAATGCCATCCCGCATTCAGGTATTTGCCGGCATTTTTCAGATCGCCCGTGTGGAAATACGCCCAACCCAGCGTGTCCCAATAGGCGGCCAGATGTGATGCCGTTCCAAGATCCTCCGTCTGTATATTGTTAATCTCGATCTTGGAGGTCTTATCCTCCTCGTCTTTCACTGCCTGCTGCGCGTATTGCAGAGTCTTGCTCGGGTCCAGATCTTCTTCCGCCATGGCGTACGCAACAGTGTTCAGAATATCGGCGGATGAATCCGCCTGCAGGGCTTCTTCCATGGCCGCTATGGCCTTATCCTTTGCCCCCGTCCGTGCGTATGCGATGCCCAGCTGTGCCAGCAACTCCGCATCCCGCGGATTGCGTTGCACAGCGCGTTCCAACTCTGGGACGGCCTCTGAATACCACTTCAAGCTCAGCAAAATTGCGCCGACCCGCAGCGGTGCTATCGTATTCGCTGGTGAGGTTTTCTCCAGCTCTTTCCAGATAGCCAATGCACCCTCAGGCTGGTGCTGCATTAGCAGCAGCGCGCTGAGAGACTCGTACGGGGACGTCTGCTGAGGATCAATTGAAATCGCCCTTTGGAATTCGCTGATGGCCTCATCGCGCGACCCTGTTGCTGCGTGCAATATGCCAAGGGCCATCCACCCCCAAAAGAGCTTCGGATCCTTATCCACGGCACGCTGGAAATAATCGATGGCCCCCGGCATGTCATGCAACTGCAAGGCTTGCCGGCCCTGCTCATACAGCTTCTGGGCTTCCAGGTTTTCACTGGTTTCCGGGTTCTCGGGGGCAGCGCCAAGGTAAATGTTAATCTTTTCGTCGTTCTCGATCGCCTTTTCAAATTTCCCGTATGCTTCGATATCTCCTGGCGCGATTTGGCGCTCCTTCGTCACCAGCCTTTTCTCTACATGCAGCACATTTCCGGTCACAGAATACGTCGCATCGTACTGGGCAAAGGGGAAGCTCAGATGGATGGCGTCCGGAAGCTTTGGAACCAGCCCCGCAGGCAATTTGATGGTCGACTGGTAGTCTGTCTCTTCCGGCGACCCCAATTTGATTGGGGTAGTATCTTTTCCGGTGTCACCATGAACGTCCGGCAAGAAAATCGGCGGAAAGGGAGGAGAAATCCATCTCTCGGACCAGTCTGAATAATCTTTGCGTTTGTAGTTGTATTCAATGTGGAATGGTGATTCTGTCTGGCCGGGCGGAGTCGCCGACACATCGCTCACCGTTCCGCCAAATCCAAGGTTCTGCGAAATTTTCTGCATGACTTCGGGCCACTGCGCCTGGCTGGCTTGGCGCAGGATAAGGCGGTAAAGCAATTCCGAGTCGCCCCGGAAAGTCATCTGCATCTTGCTCTCGAGCGTTCCGGAGCCGTCGAGAGTCGCGTCAGCCTGAAAATGAAAGAAGGACGAGAATGGGGGATCTGCAGGTGTCTCGACCAATTGAGAAGGACCATGATTGGGAATCACGAGCGCCTTTTTATCCCGCAGAGCAGCCACCAGAAATCCCAATGGGCCTACTTCGGGCGTTGTGTCTAGAAATAAGTAACCTTTGCCCTCCGGAATCGCCGTTATTAAATGGTTGAATTGCGCCGGGGAGGGTACATCCACGTCAATTTCCTCTTCCGAGCTGACCAGCGCTGGATACGCCTCCACTCCTTCGGCCGCCAGCAGCGCGGCGAGCAGAGTGTGCTTGTCCTTGCAGTCGCCATAATCGTTGCTCAGGACGTCCGATGCCGCATGGGGTTGATAGCGCCCGATTCCCAGGTCAATGCCGATATAGCGAAACTTGGTCGCGACATATGTATAGAGGTCCTGAATTTTTTCGGCCTGGGTCTTTGCCCCGCGCGTCAATTCATCAGCCTTCGCCCGGATCTCCGGCGTCGGCGCAGCGCGAGGCACAATCAAGTTCCTGAACCAGTCGCCGAGTTCATCCCAGCTCTGAAAAGTCGTTACTTGCACATCCGTCGGCTGGGAATGGTTGTCGGTTCCCTGGGTGTCCGATGATTTGCTCCTTAGATTGTTCGTTTTCCATGTGTATAGGTTATAGGCGCCATCTTCAGTATTCGCAGGCTGAATGGTTGCACTCTTGACCATTACCTTGCGGTCGCGGGGCAAGCGAATTTCCAGCTCTTCTTGCAGCACCACCCCGCTGCGCACAAAGCTGTAACTCGACCAGAACTGCCCCGGGTCTAGCGGCTTGCTCACCTGCAGGAGCGTTTCAAATTCCAGCCTGTCACCGACCTCCAGGCCCTTCACGGCGACTTGTAGCTCTCTCAGGTCGCTATACAAGGGTGCCTGCCGTGTGATGTCGGCAGGCATGTCCACCACGTTTTCCGCCGGTGTCTCTACCACTTGCTGGTTCCCCTTGACTACCTTCACGTATGCGATTTGCATTCTTGAGGTTGCGGAGGCGTATGGAAATTTCAGCAAGCCAAATTGCTGGACGGCGGCCTGCGACTGAACGCGAATTTGGCATTCCGATATTTCCGTCGACGTGCCGTCGTTCTTGAAAGTTGTCTTCCTCACGAGTTTTTCGACAACGAATGGCTCGCTCGAGAAGTCGCCGGTCTTGGCGTTCTGCGCGCACAGGCGGGCTGGCAGAAACACGCTTTCCACCACGAGCATCATAAACACCACAGTCGCGACCCGTGGCTTCATGAGTTTGGACACCTCCCGATGCACCCTGGACACGCCGCGTGCCGGTCAGTCTATCCTGAAATTGGCCCTCGGGCCTAGCGGGGGTTGGTTCGGCGTCGTTCGGACAGGTCCGCTTACGTGGCTTGGTCTGCGCGTCGGCCCTGGACGTGCGCTTGGTGATGCTGGAACTAGACCTGGTTCCACGGGCGGCCCGCTTTAATCAGCTGAGATTTTTGCAGGACATGTTTTGAGGGATAGTCATCTCCGATCCTGGTCCTGAGAATTGTGCATCGGAGGCCGAATGTGTGCGCTTCTCACTGGGACGCGGCGAAAGGCGGCGCAAATTCCGAGCGCCGCCCGCGCCGCAATGCCGAACTCCAACCCGGCTACTTCTTCTTTCCGCGCTTTGGTTTGGCGGCGGCCTGCTTCTGCATCTGTGCCATCATTTGCCGCATTGCCTCCGCCATTTCGGGAGCGCGCTGATCGCGCCAAGCCTCGAGCCTTCGTGCGTGCTTCTCGAGGTTCGCGAACATGTGCGGATTCTTGTACCGCTCGCGCCATTCCCCAAGGATGTGCTGCACGCGCTGCCAGACGATCCCCTGCTCGCCGGTGTTTTCGAAGAAGAACTCCTCGTCAATCAGCCCGCGGTTCACGATGCTGGCCACCATCTCCCAGTAGCTCATCACCATGCGGGCAAACGCGTTTTGCCGGCTGCCCATCGGAGCCAGCTTGCCCATGTCGTCGAACGTGCGGGGATGAAAATTGGCGACAAACCACCCGCGGGCCTCGCGCAAGACCGGTTCCCGGCGGATGTCATACAGTCTCAACAACAGATTCACCTGTTCGTGCGTCACTTCGCCCATCTGTTTCCTCCTTGTAAGATTGCGCGGCCAGCCTGGCCGGAAAGTTTAGGCCGCCGGGGGCGGCGTCTCCCCCTGCAATTCGACCCGCTGCGTGCGGCGGAGCGGGATGCGCGCCTCCTCGAATCCCAGCCGGATGCGCCGGCGCAGCTCGCGGGCCACGTCGTCCTGGCGATTCGCGGCGGTGCGCACCTGCAGGCGCAGCTTCATGCCATCCAGGTCGAGCGACTCCACACCCAGCACGCGCGGGCCGTCCAGCAGCGCCGGCGACCACACTGGGTCCAGGCGGAAATCGCCGGCGATCTTTTCGAGCACGGCCAGGGCGCGCCCGGCCAGCTCGTCCGAAGGTACCACTACGTCCACGAACGCCTGCGACCAGTCGCGGCTCAGGTTGGCTACCTGGCCGACCAGCGAGTTGGGGATCGTCACCAAGGCGCCCGTCAGATTGCGCAGCACGGTGCGGCGCAGCGTGACGTGCTCGACGCGCCCGGTCTCGCCATTGGCCTGAATCCAGTCGCCGACCCCATACTGGTCCTCGAGCACGATGAAGAAGCCGTTGATGACGTCCTTGATGACGTTCTGTGCGCCGAAGCCCACGGCGACGCTCGCAAACCCGCCGGCCACCTCGACTGGGGTGATGTCGAAACCCAGCTCGCGCAGGGCCATCAACACGGCCACCGCGAAAATGGATATTGCGGCGACGCTATAGGCCAGGCCGGCCAGCGTCCGCGTCTGCTGCTCGCGCATCTGCGCGGCGCGCGAAGGCGTCTGCGCGGCGCGAATCAGCCGCCGCGTCAGCGCCTTCAGGATGCGCATGAACACAAAGGCCAACAGCAGAATCGCCGCGACGCGTACGCCTCGCGCCATGTTGAGCGTCAGCCAGTGGATGGATTCGGCCATGGAATACAGGGGCGGGATTATACCATTCCGGAGAGCCTGAGCCGCCTTTGGGAACGCTGCTGCCGGAGAGGCAAGACCTGTCCTGGCATGGGCGCCAGCAACCCGCCCGGCTCCGCGCATCGCGGGAATTGTCCGGCGAAAACTTTGCCAGCCCGCGCGCGGCACGGTAAAATCAGAGCCTGAGGACTGCGGCGATGCCGTCCGGCAATTTGCAGGCATGGCCGCATATCGCGAAGAATTTCCTCCCGGACGCCTGAGCGCACATTGCCAGCATCCGGGAGTACCACCGCGCGCCCGTAGCTCAGATGGATAGAGCACGTGCCTCCGGAGCACGGGGTCGGGGGTTCAAATCCCTCCGGGCGCGCCACTCTAATTTCTGCCCCGCATTGGGTTTACGCGACTCTTTCCGCTTCCCTCGATGCTGCGTTTTGTGGCCCAAGTAGCCCAACTAAGGAAAAGCCTAGCCCGGCTCGCTCGCAGACCTTCCAGTACGACAAACTCAATCGCATGATTACCAGCGAGACGACCTCGACGTACTCCTCCAGCCCGGGACACTGCTGGGGAGAAGCTTACGTCTACGACAATGTCAATGGAGGCGGCGGAGCGTGGGGCAACCTGACCAACATCAACGTGGCTAACTCGGCGTACAATGGCTGCGCGCCGGAATCGCTGAGCCAATCTGTGACTACGAACAACCAAATCTCCGGCTTCTGCTACGATGCCGACGGCAACGGCAACAGGCTGAACGAATACGTTTTCTTCGATGGCCAGCGCATCTCACGGATTGATCCCAACGGGAACGTGTATTACTACTACGCGGACCAGGTGGGGAGCACGACGGTGATTACCGACGGCAGCGGAAATCCGTGCTACCAGGCTACCTTCACGCCGTACGGGGAGGAGCACGCCACGCAGACCACCTGCCCGCAGAACTACAAATTCACCGGCTACGAGCGGGACCCGGAGACGGGGCTGGATTACGCCTTCGCGCGCTATTACAATCCCCGCCTGGGGCGGTTTATGTCCGCCGACCCGCAGACCTGGAACCGTTACGCCTATGTCCGCAACTCCCCGCTAACTGAAACTGACCCAACTGGCCTGGATCCCAACATTTGCGAAGAGTTCGGCCCGCCCTGCTACGATGCATGGGACCCTGGGAGCTCCGTATTTGGTCAGACTGGTTCCCCGATCGCATTTACCATGGAAGCCTTCCTCTCTTTTGGCGTTGGTGCAAACGTATATCCCCCCTCCAGTGGCGGCGGGGGGATCATCTTCGGCAACGATGAATTCGACGCTCTGCAGGCGGCCGCTAGCGTCCCGCCTCCCGAGGGCGTGTACCAGCCGTACGGAGTTTTCTCCATTAGCGCGACCGGCTGGAGCTGGTCACCGGATTCATTCACAGGGTTCCAATACACGGATTCGATGGGAGTACAGGCACCTGTGATTTTTAGTAGCTGGGGTAGTTATTCAACTTGGCTTACCAATATGGCGGTCTACGGAGATGAGTGGAACGCTGAATTGAACGGAGGCGGTGTGCTGCCAGCTCCTCCTCCAGATTCAGGTGCAAGTGGGGGCTTCAATAACGGTGGGTCGTCGTTAGGCTTTGAATACCATCCGAGCCTGCAGCTCCCGTTCCTGAGCATATGGACCTCAAAGCGGTTTCAGGCTGCGGTTCGGGCTTGCGTATATGAGGCCGAAGCAGGGGCGTCGTCGTCGGTCCTCCTGTCGTGCCTTTCAAATTCCAGCTTTGGGTTTTGACCCGTTGGACTAGTTGACGGTGAAGGTTGCCGAACGCCAAGGAGTAGTCTCGCCGATAGAGCTGGTTGCCTGAACCTCCAACCGGTAGGAACCGCTCGGCAGTGAGCTGACGTCGATCCTGCGGCCGATCGGAATGATCGAATTGCCCACCCGAGTGTATGGAGCAGCGTCCACGGGCTTGATTTGCTTTACAACTTTGCCTGTGTTTGCGCTCACGATTCGTAACACTGCTTCTACTTTGGGCTGCGGCTGTTTGGGCCGCAACGGCTCGTAAATCTGGAAGAAGAAGCAAAAAGGGCTGTTCTTCCGGAAGCGGGTGTTTGCTGCGGGGGTGATTTCGACGCCATCGGAGACGAGCGGAGTGTAGTTCTCAGGCAGGGCAATTGGAGATCCAGCCAGTTTCATTGGGATGTCAGGAAAATACCCGCCGGAGCTGGAAGGTGATTCCGGCGGCGCCGTTCGCATGTCGCGAAACCTTCTGGCCAGTACGATTCCGCTGATGCTTAGTTGCCCGCCGTGGTAGCTCGGTACGGTTACAGACACCGTTGCTCGCCCAAACTTCTTGCCATCCATCAAGCCAACCTGAAGACGATATCTGCCAGGAGGTATCTCGACCTGGCTTTCATACCGGAAGGGAGCGTCGAACAGACATTCTTGGTCTTTCTCCGGCACCCTCTGTAGCACGGTCTCCCATACGGGCGCAAAGGCGAGCTCGTCTTCCCACATCCGCGCGAGTTCATCACTGAACTGCAGGATCTCTCTTCGGCCATTTCCCAAAAATGTTCCTATAATTGCAACACCTTCAGGTGTGGAGGTGCATTTATCGATGGCGGGGTTCGACGGATAGTCCAGGACGATGCGCACTCGTGCGGTGCCGTCCTTTGCAAGCAAAGGAATTGCCTCCACAGACACAGGCATTTCGCCAGCGTTCGTCCTCTTTTCTAGTTCAGACTCAATCCGCTTCCAGAGCCTCGTCCCCTGCAGCGGATTGGCTCCCTTTCGCGCGGCATAGCAGTATTCACTTCTGGAGAAAACCAGCGAGTTGGGGCGATCCACCGTGATTTGAAGTTTATGGCAGCTTCCATCGGAAGAAGGCAACGGTGTATATCCAATCTCGTATCCTGAAAGAGGGGGAAGTTCGGTAACAGGCCACAGTCCTTTATAGTAATCCTCCCAGAGCGGCATGGCCCAAGTCCCGCCTCCCGCGCTAACAAGTTCCCTGTACTTGCCCAGATTATCCGTCAGGATGGCCGGCCGCTTCTGCCATTCGGAGGCAACGCTTACGATTCTTTGCTCTCGTCCGTCTTGGAGAATCGTAAAATCCCTCCGGGTGAGGCCGCGCACAGCTATACGCTCCAAGAAATGGAAGTCGCCTTCATTGAGTTTGTGCCATGAAACGGCGCGCTTCATGTGGTGAACCTCCGCCACCCTCCGCTTGTCAAGCACGAGAACCGGGACCATGACTTCTTTGGTCTCGACTCGTATGGCCCCGCCATTCCCCACCTGGGCTAAAACGGGAGCCGAAAGGCACAACAGAACGCTGCCGAGTAGAGCCGAACAACTAACTGTCATCGAGCTGCGGAAGAGGAGTTGAATGATCGAAGGTCGTGTTGCGATTCGGTTTCCCCACATGCGGCAATCTTAATGCGAATCGCAGCAAGGCGGAAATGGTTCGCTAGTTCTTGGCTTTTATCTGACACGCGTCTGTCGAGTGTGCGGATTCGTGCCTCGGCCGTGGAGCGAAGCCACTTGAACACCGCCCTCGTCGCTTCGAGGTCTTCTTCGTTGTAAGCGAGAATTTCGCCGATCAACTCTGGCCTCCTACGGTCCCGGCGCCCAATCTGTTTACAATGATCTTCTTCACTATCCAAACGAATTGGCGAATCTTCCTTACGCGGGCTGGAAG
>JAJXZK010000405.1 GCA_021780095.1 Acidobacteriota bacterium
CGCAGCGGCGCCGCCGGCTTCGGGCGATTCGGCAATCTTCTTCAGCAGATCATTCTTGTAGTAAAGCTCGCGCTCCCTGGCTCGCGTGCCGGTCCATGCCGCCACACCAAGGAAAGTGAAAAGTGCAATGCTGCCAATGCTCAACCATACAAATACGGCTACGTCCGCGCCCATGGGAGTCCTCCTTTAAGAACTGCTACCGGTGGAATTTCTCGCTACATTGGGTGGGACAGACTAGAGTTATCTCCGGTTGCATTTTCTTTTGGCAGAAGTGCAAGAAAGAAAACGCAACCGCGGGGAGCGGAGCGGAGTCGTACCGACTGTGAGCCGAATGAGCGTCAGCCCGATGAGCCCAACCGAAGATCAAGCCGATGTGGCCAGAGTGCTTGCCGGGGAGATTGCCGCGTTCGAAGGGATTGTGCGGCGCTGGCAAAGTCCGCTGATCAATCTGGCGTATCGATTTTGCCGCGACCGCGGGCGGGCGGAAGAGATGGCGCAGGAAGCGTTTCTGCGGGCCTATCGCGGCTTGCCGAAATGGCGCGGGGACTCTGCATTTTCTACCTGGCTGTTTGCCTTGGCCACCAACCTATATAGGTCGGAGCTGCGGCGAATTCCTGCCGGCGCAATGCCGCTGGAAGATATAGCGGAACCCAGAGATCCACGCGCGTTTGACGGCGGCCTGGAAGAATTGGATCGTGACCGGGCGGTGCGCCGTGCGGTCGATACGCTGCCGGCAAAATATCGCGAGGCGTTGATCTGCTTTTATTTTCAGGAAATGGATGTTCCCACCGCCGCGGCTGGACTGGGAATCGCCGAGGGAACTCTGAAGGCGAGATTGTTCCGTGGGCGCAAGATGCTGGAAAGCAAGCTGCCCCGGTTGCTGGATGCGCGCGAGAGCCATGCGTACGCGTATCCGAAGGAGACCGCATGAACGACCATGAGCTGGATCAAATTTTGACGGAGAGGGATGAAATCGTGCCGTCGTCCGGTTTTGTCGCCTCGGTGATGGAAGCCGTGCAACAGGAAGCGGCTGCGCCCGCGCCGATTCCATTTCCATGGAAGTGGGCGCTGCCCGGCTTGATCGTGAGCGTGGCCATGGCGATGGGAATGATTGGGCGCTGGTTGTATTCGGGGGCGCGCGTCAGCCACTCCGTTCATCCGGTCGCAACTGGATTGCCGATGGAGACGTTTGCATCCTCACTGCCGCAGGTACACATTGCGGTCTCCACCCTGGTGGCGCTGGAGTGGAGCGCGTTGGCGTTGCTGGTGAGCTTTGCCGCGGCGTGGTTTTCCATGCGAATCGCGGGTGTTCGAGAATAATACCGGCGAATCGCTGCAACGCGTAGTTGCACGCAGCCCTTCCGACCGACAATTGAACGATCCAGCGAGACGACTCTTCTCCACGCAGGGGTTGCCTGTCGATCGAAGACGATCGGCGAATTCATTTCCAGTGGTTCCAACTCAGCATCACGCGTTCGGGTGCCTTTGCAGGTTCGCCAACGTCTATCTAGTAGGGCACAATTGCGAGCCAGTCATCGCAGCCGGCCCACGTCTTGACGCCGCCTTGACGGCAAAACCGTATTTCAGGAGTTAGAGCAATGAATATGATTCACTTACGTTCCTGTGCTTTGGGAATTGCAGCCGCAGTGGTTTCACTCCCTATGTATGCATCGATGCAGGCCCAGCCACAAAATTTGAATCTTGTCAGCGCCAACGCCGAATTGACCCGGGCGATAGATGCGAAGTCGGCACGACAGGGGCAGGGTGTAACGGCGAAGCTTACCTCCAATGTGAAAAGTGAAGGCCAGACAGACTTGCCGAGAGGCGCCATCCTGATGGGCAAAGTGGAGCAGGTGCAGAACGCCTATGCAAATGGGGAGAAGTCGAAAATCAGCATCGTGTTCAACGAAGCCAGGTTGACCAGTGGTCGCAAGGTGCCCATCAAGGCGACGCTGCTGGCTGCCTATCCGCCCGCGCCGATGGGTGTGGCGCAAAGCACCAGTTCCTACATGATGGTGCAGCCGCGCCATATTCCAAACGATGAGAGGATTCAGCAGGATCCTGGCACGCTCAGTCATGTCATGATGAAGAGCTCAGTGCAAAGCGATGTGTCCGGCGTCTTCCTTAGTAAGAAGCACAACATCAATCTGAGTCGCGGCACGCGTTTCCAACTGGCGATTGCTCCGGAGACAGAATCAATGTCGACTGCGAGCGGATCGTAAGTTGTAAGTTCGACGCGGGTGCACTCTGGCAGTTTCCGCGCTCCGTCGGTTAATCCGGATGCGCCGCCCTGTTCGCGGCCATCTGGGTTAAGCTGTCTTTGCTGTCAATCCTTATCTCCGACACGTTCTCCGACGCAGAGTGGAGCCTCCGAGGGGTGAGAAAACGGAAGAGGACCGGCGGATAAAAAACGCAGGGATAAATTGGGCCTCTGCGTCTTCTGTTTTTTGCGCAATTTTTTCTGCTGGGTTTTCCTGAAATGTGGTTCAATTGCTGGTGCAAATTCTGACGAAACATTTCTGGTGACAATTGCGAAGTCCAATGGCGCGAAGCATTCTTAGAGTTCTCTGCTTCACCTTTCTCAGCGCCGCACTGACGGCGTCGATGCGTGGCCAGCAGGCCCCCTCAAGCGCGAACGCCGTCAACTTTCCCAGCGGAAATCCTGGAGTCTACGTACAGGATGGAGGCGATTGGCAGGAGATTGCCCCGGCGTCGCCAACCAAGGTGAAAGCGAAGCATGCGTTTGCCAGTTCGCTCACGTATGGTGCGGTAGCGGCGCCCGTGGTGGCCATCTATCCTGGCGCACACGCTCAGGTGCAACTGCGCGGTGCTCGACCACGGATCTGCGTCTATCACGTCATGACGCCGAATGCTCCTCTTCTGGTTCGCCTAGTCGAAAAGAAAGATTCGCGAGAACTCGACAGCGGGCACATTCGCGCTTCGCTGACAGGATCGGGGCATCAGGCCGTGGCCGATGCAGGGATTGTGGTGCCGACCACCACTCGTCAGTCGGAGGATCATGTCATTCTTCTCGAGCCCCAGAGCGATCTGGTTCCCGGTGAATATGCCGTGATGTTCGGTGCTCAAAATCTGGCCATATTGGATTTCGGTTTGGCGGTTCCGTAGCGAGAATGTCGATTCGTTTATCTGAGGATTGAGACAGGAAGTTCACGATTCGATCATGGTAGCCGAGCCGCTTCAGGTACACTGGTCGCGACTGGAGAGATCAACGTGAGAAAGAACTTGGCGGCAATCCTATTGTTGAGCGGGCTGACCGGTGCGGCCTACGCTCAGCAGGCTCCTCCACTGTTATTGCACGCGGCAACCTGTCTGGCGTCGAAGAAACAGTTGCCGACTTCTCCAGGGACCGAGCTCAGCCTGGGGGTCTGGACGGATACGAAAAGCTATCCAGGAAAGAAAGTTCTTTACCTGGTGGCGACGACGGGCTCGAATCACTCGGCTGGCCAGGTGTATTCCATCTTCTACACGGAATATCACCATCATCAAATGTTCGACATTCAAAACGGAACCACTTTCGTCGAGTCGACGGATGGTAAAGGGACCATCAATTACGTGGTGCCGCCGATCGGGCTCGCGGATGCGGAACCATCGTTCACCGCAGCTATTCAGCAGCTAAATTCGCAACCGCGCTATACGGTGACTGCCGCGGAAATCAGCGGGCCGATGAAACATACGACATGCAGGTCATACGTCGATAACGACCAGCCATAGCGGCGCGTTTTTATCCCACATCTGTCGCTGCGGCGACCTGCGGCGGACGAGATGTGGGGCACCCAGGTAAAATTTTCGTCTCGAAATTTATCGCCCCGCTCCCCATACAATTCAGGAAGCATGTCGCTTTCCTTCAGCGTTCAATCTACACACGGCACGGCGCGGCGCGGGACCATGACGCTGCCGCACGGCGTGGTGGAAACTCCCATCTTTATGCCGGTTGGAACGGCAGCCACGGTGAAGGCGGTGCCGCAGAGCGTGCTGGAGCAAATCCACACGCAGATTCTCCTGGGCAATACGTATCACTTGTATCTGCGACCGGGGCATGAGCGCATTCGCCGCCTGGGCGGCCTGCACAAGTTTATGAGCTGGCCGCATCCGATTCTGACGGATTCCGGCGGCTTTCAGGTATTCAGCCTGAACCATCTGCGCAAGGTGACGGAAGACGGCGTCGAGTTTCGTTCGCACATCGACGGCTCCCTGCACTTTTTTTCGCCGGAGCATTCGATGGAGGTGCAACTGGCGCTGGGCGCGGATATTGCCATGGTGTTCGATGAGTGCACGGAATATCCGGCCACGCGGGAACGAGCGCGCAGCTCGCTGGACCTGACGATGCGCTGGGCGCGCCGCAGCCGCGACTATTTTTATGCTCATGCGGAAGAGGTTCCCTGGTTTGCTGAACTTGGCGGGAAGACTCCCAGCCTATTTGGAATTGTGCAGGGCGGCATGTACGAAGATTTGCGGCGCGAATCGGCCGGGCGGCTGGTTGAATTGGACCTGCCGGGCTATGCCATTGGCGGATTAAGTGTCGGCGAGCCGCGGGAACATACTCGGGCGGTGATTGCGTCAACGCTGCCGCTGTTGCCGGCGGACAAGCCGCGCTATGTGATGGGCGTGGGTTATCCCGATGAAATTGTCGAGTATGCCGCGATGGGCGTGGACATGATGGATTGCGTGCTGCCGACGCGGGCGGCGCGTCACGGCCTGCTGTTTACCAGCGAAGGCCGGATGAACATCAAGAACCAGCAATATGCTGAAGACCAGAACCCTCCTGATTCATCCTGCGGTTGCATGGTGTGCGCGCGCTATACCCGAGCCTATCTACGACACCTTGCCATGTCGAAAGAGCCGTTGGGCGGGGCGCTGAACAGCATCCATAATCTGTATGCCTACCTTGACACGATGCGGTCGGTACGCGATGCTATTTCCCTAGGTGCGCTGGACGATCTGGTGGCGCGAACGCGGGGACGCGCCCGCCAACATGATGTAAGCTAGAAGATTCAGGGAAATATTCAGACGGTTTGTATCAGGTGGTCTGCGGTACTCCCGCTAAGAGAATAGATGCAGGTAATGGAAACGGGAGCAGCAGGCAGGGTTCCGTTTTCGATACTTTGTGCGTGGGCTGGACTGGGCACGCGCAGGAATTCAAATCGCAGGACCCTCGGCCCCGCCTCCTAAGAAAAGACTGGATGCCGCAAGACAAGAGGAAACGTATCGCATGGCAAGCCTTGTGTTGTTCGCCGCGAACCCGCTGCAAAGCCTGACCACGTTCGCACCTTTCATCCTGATTTTTGTTGTTTTCTATATGTTTATGATTCGTCCCGGCCAGCGGCGGCAGAAAACCTGGCAGGAGATGCTGTCCAAGTTGAAGTCGGGCGATCGAGTGACAACCACAGGCGGCATTCGAGGCGTGATTCTCTCCGTCAAGGACGATGTCGTTCAAATCCGGGTAGCGCCGGACAATATCAAGCTGGAAGTCGTCAAATCCGCCATCGCCAGCGTGACCACCGCTGAGGATGAAGCCAAGTCATGAAGCGCACGATCCGTACCATCCAAACACAATTCCATACCATCCCTGTACACCCAAATGCGTAAGAATCTCACTGGAAAAACTATCCTTATTTTGGCCATTCTGCTGGTGTTCGTCGGCGGCATCATTGGCATTCCCGGCGGCTTCAGTCCCGCAGCGTTGAAGCAGTCGATCACAGACCGCATCCACCTTGGACTTGACTTGAGCGGCGGCACCCACTTGATTTTGCAGGTGATGGTGGCGGAAGCGGTCGGCTCCAGCAGCGACACCGATCTGGCGCGCATTCTGACCGACCTGCAAACCTCGGGCGCGACGGGCGCGACGGCGACCAAGCCCGATCCGAAAGGTCAGCCGGGCGTGATTCGCATTACCGGCATTCCCATCGACAAAGACAGCGCAGTGCGTACTTCGCTGTCGGACCAATTTTCGACTCAGTACGACATTCAGTCGGGCGCGGACAATTCCTACACGCTGACGATGAAGCCGTCGGTGTTGCGGGACATCGAATCGCGCGCGTTGGAGCAATCGCGAGAGACGATTTACGAGCGCATTGATCGCCTGGGTGTCAGCGAGCCGCTGGTTGAAATTTACGGGCCGGGCACGAATGAGATTCTGGTGGAGTTGCCGGGAATTGAAGATGCGGGCCGAGTGAGGGACGTGATCCAGTCCACGGCGCGACTCGAGATTCATGAAGTGCTGGGCGGTCCCTATAACGACGAACAGAGCGCGTTGCAGTCCAATGGCGGAACGTTGCCGCCGAACTCTGAGTTGCTGAAATTTGACGGCGGATCGGGAGCGGTCGGACAGTTTTATTTGCTCAACAGAATTCCAATCGTTTCCGGCACGGAATTCCGCGATGCGCAGCCCTCGACGGACGTGAATGGACGTCCGGATGTGAGCTTTACGTTGACCACGTCCGGTGGCAACAACTTCTACAAGTACACCAGCACGAATATCGGCAAGAGCATGGCCATTGTGCTGGACAACACGGTGCGTGAAGTGGCCACGATCAATGGGGCGATTCGCGATCAGGGCGTGATTGAGGGCGGCGGCATCACCAAAGAGGAAGCGGGGAACCTGTCGCTGATGTTGCGGACAGGCGCGCTGCCCGCCTCGATTCACTTTTTGGAAGAGCGGACCATCGGGCCGTCGCTCGGCGCCGACTCGATTCGCCACGGCGTTGAGGCTGCAGTGGGCGGCCTGCTGGCGGTGCTGATCTTCATGCTGTTCTATTACCACGGCGCCGGCATCAATGCGGACCTGGCGCTGATCCTGAACCTGGTGATCCTGCTAGGATTTATGGGATACGCGCACGCGACACTGACGTTACCGGGCATTGCCGGAGTGATCCTCACGATTGGTATGGGCGTCGATTCCAACGTACTGATCTTTGAGCGAATACGAGAGGAACTGCGGGCGGGAAAATCGCCCGCGGCGGCCGTCGATCAAGGGTTTGCGCATGCCTTTCAGACCATCATCGATACTCACGTGACCACCATCGTTTCAGCCGCGATTTTGTTCCTGTTTGGAACCGGTCCGGTGAAGGGATTCGCGGTGACGCTGACGTTTGGTTTGCTGGCGAACCTGTTTACCGCGGTGTTTGTCTCGCGCGTCATCTTTGAAGCCAATCTGAATCGCCGGCAGCGGGGCGAGCCGATTTCGATCGGCTAAACGACGAGGAGCCGCTGCATGCAGGCGCAGCCGCGGCGCAGTAGAAAAAATAAGAGCTTGTAGCAAGCATCGGAGCAAGGCGTGGAATTTTTTCATGAAGTAAATATCGACTGGCTGGGGAAGAAGTGGTATTTCCTGGGCTTCTCTCTTATCTTCAGCATCGCGGGCTTGATCTCGCTCTTCTTCTGGCATGGGTTGCCGCTGGGGGTCGATTTCAAGGGCGGCACGCTCATCTACCTGAAGTTCGAACAAACGCCGGATCAGGGGCGGATTCGCAGCGCGGCCGACCGGGTGGGCCTGCATGACGTTAGCATCGTGAGGTTTGGCCACCCGCAAGACAACGAGGTCATCGTTTCGCTTCCTGAGCGCGACACAAAAGAAACCTCTCTGGATGCTGGCCGCGTCGCGATCGTGCATACCCTGCAGCAGAATTATGCATCCAACGGAACGGCGAACACAGATAAGCTCGACGTGGACAATGCCACTCGCGAGACGCTGACAGACTTCCTGACCAAGACGGACCCGTTGCACGTTGCGAATTCGGAAACGGGAACAGTGCAGTATGGCTTGGTTGCGGACAAAATTCTGAACTACCGCGACAAGGTGCAACATGGCCTGATTGGTTCGTTTTCTGAGCTGAACGGGCAGGTAGAACCGGCGGTGGTGTCGGCACTGCAACAGGGTGCTTATTTGTCTGGGTTCACGGTACGCAACACGGAAATTGTAGGTCCGCAGGTTGGGGCGCAACTGCGGCAAAAGGCCGTGTTGGCAACGTTGTATTCGCTGGCAGGGATGCTGGTGTATCTGTGGTTCCGGTTTGAGTTGATTTATGGCGTGGCGGCTGTGGTGGCTGTGTTCCACGACACGTTGATTACGGTGGGCGCGTTCAGTTTGTCGAATCGCGAGATGACGCTGACCGTAGTGGCGGCGATCCTGACGCTGATCGGCTATTCGATGAACGACACGATCGTGGTCTTCGACCGCATTCGCGAGAATTTGAAGTTAATTCGACGCGGCACGCTCTCGGAGATCGTGAACAAGAGCATCAACCAGACGTTGAGCCGAACTGTCCTGACTTCTGGCCTGACGTTTCTGACGGTGCTGTCCTTGTTCTTGTTTGGCGGCGAGGTGTTGAACGGATTCTCGTTTGCGCTGGTGGTTGGCATCCTGATCGGCACTTATTCCTCGATCGCGGTGGCGGCGCCGATGCTGGTGGCGTATCAGGATTGGCGTGGCAAGCGTGGCAAGGTCGCGGCGCTGCCAGCTGGAAAAAGGGCGAAGGCCTAACGGAAGCAAAGTTGGAGCAGTATCGCAGGAACCGATAGTGCGTCGGCCCACACCCTCCTCCGGTGACCGGCGAGCAATCGGGGAACGGTGGGGAAGCTGGGATGTTCAAGAAAGTGACCGAACCGAGAAATTTCCGGGAACTTTTACCCTCGTCTCCGGTGTCTAAGGAAGAGCAAGGATTGGCGAAGAGTACGCGAGGGGGTCCGCTATGTTCGAAGACAGCACATTTGAGTCGGCTAATAAGCTGAAAACAAAAAGTAAGTACTGGATGATCGCGACTGCGATTTTGAATGCAACTGTGGTCACCATTTTGATCTTGATTCCTCTTATTTATCCGGAAGCGTTGCCGAACCAGGCATTGGCAACCTTGCTGGTGGCCCCGCCGCCACCACCCCCGCCGCCGCCACCACCTCCGCCAGAGGTGAAAGTGGTGCAGGTGCATGTGCAGTCGATGGAAGATCAGTTGACCGCGCCCAGCAAAATTCCAAAGACCATCGCAAAGGTTGTAGATAAGGCACCTCCGCCGGCGACCGGCGGCGTCAGCGGAATGAGCGGTCTCGGCGGCGGAAGCGGCGAAGGTGTGATTGGCGGCATTCTGGGCAGCATGGGTAATGGTCCCGTGGTCAAGGTTGCGGCGCCGAAGAAGATCACAGTTTCGTCGGGGGTTGAAGCCAGCAAGATCATCGATCAAGTGCAGCCCATCTATCCGCCAATTGCCAAAGCGGCTCGCATTCAGGGCACGGTTGTGTTAGCTGCAACGATTGGAAAAGCTGGATCGATTCAGGATTTGAAGGTGGTCAGCGGTCCGGCAATGTTGCAGCAGTCCGCATTGGATGCCGTGCGGCGCTGGCGGTATCGTCCTACCGTGCTGGATGGGGTACCTGTCGACGTCGACACAACAATCAGTGTTGTTTTCACTTTGAATGAGTGATAACTTCGCATTCACTCGCTCAAAACATGTAGTAGCCCGGCAATAACCAAAGCAAGCTTATCCTTA
>JAJXZK010000463.1 GCA_021780095.1 Acidobacteriota bacterium
CCCTTCGCGTTTGAAGACGACTCCCTCTCCATACTTGGGATGACGAACACGCTGGCCGCTGCGAAAACCGGTTTTGCCCGATGGGTCAGCTACGGGGATTTGTGGCCGTGGAAACTTCTGTCCGCGAGCTGCAAAAAACTGCGCGATGTTGTCGATGGAGCCGCCCGCCGGGCTACCCGAAGCCTTTCTCTGTGCGCCAGATGAGTTGGTGGCGAGCTTCTGCGGACGCTGATCTTCGTCTTCATAGGTCCAATGCTGATCGCCGTCATGATCGCGTGAGGTGCGATGGGTGTTGGGGCGTGTGGTCTGCGCGGCATATCCTCCCCAGGAATTTGCCGGCACGGGCGCGCTTAAATCTTCGATCAAGTGGCTGGGAATTTCGCCGAGGAAGCGCGACGGCGTGGAAAACTCCGGCGAATCGTTGCCGTAACGACGACGAAAACGCGCGCGGGTGACCAGCAGCGCATCCATGGCGCGTGTCATGCCGACATAGCAAAGACGACGTTCTTCTTCGAGACCCTCGCCATCGTTGATAGTGCGGGAGTGCGGAAACAGGCCCTCTTCCATTCCCGCAAGAAACACAAGTGGAAATTCGAGGCCTTTGGCCGCATGGAGAGTCATCAGCGTGACCCTTGACTCTGGATCGTACTTGTCGGTATCGCTGACCAGGGCGGCGTGATCGAGAAACTCGGTCAGCATTTCGCCGCGTTCGTGAGCATCCTGGGCGGCATTCACAAGCTCTCGCAGGTTCTCAATCCTCGACTGCGATTCCGGCGTCGCTTCTTCTTCCAGAACCTTGATATAGCCGCTCCGGTCGATCAGGAACTTGATTAGCTCCGGCAGCGTAGCCGCATCTCCGGGCTTGCGAAATGCATTTTCTTCCGATGGAGGAGTGGTGGTCAGCAGGTTTTTGCGTTCGTGGGGCGAGAGCTTCTTCGTCTCCTGATTCGGATGCGTAATCGCGAAAGGAGAAAATTCCGACGGATCGAAAGCCTCGGCTAGCCCATCGTCGACGGGATTCTCCTCTGCAGCAATCTCGGAGTCCGTCATGCCGAAGTCAAAACTGATTGCATCGTCGTCGGAAGCGGCTGCAGTTTCAGCGGTGACTCCCGAATCGTCGACAGAGGCTGCAACATCCAGGCTCAACTTGTCTGCAAAATTTGGAGACAGCATGGCGCGTGCGTCTTCTATAATCCCGCGGAAATTCTCCAACGCTGCAATTGCCCGCGCGGATACGAGACGTTGCACGATGGTTTCGCGGATTGCATCCCAGGTGCTGATGCCGGTTTCCAGTGCCAGGCGCTCGATGGTATCGAGCGTGGTTTTGCCGATGCCGCGAGCGGGTGTGTTAATGGAACGCTGCAGCGCAATCGAGTCGCTTGGATTCAGCACCAGCTTGAGATAGCTGAGCATGTCCTTGATCTCCGCGCGATCGTAAAAGGAGAATCCACCCACCATGGTGTACTGGATGCCGTATCGGCGAAGCGCTTCTTCCACCAGACGTGATTGCGAGTTGGTGCGATAGAGGACGGCGACGCGCGGCGGTTCAGCTTCATTGCCGGTTTGGCGGATGTATTTCTGAATGTGATCGGCAACGAAAAGCGCTTCGCCTTCGCCGTCCAGCGCTTCATAGTAGCCCACTCGCGCACCACCATCGCGCGACGTCCAAAGGGTTTTCCCTTTGCGCTGCAGGTTGTTCGAAACGACAGCGCCCGCCGCCTCCAGAATCACTTGCGTGGAACGATAGTTCTGCTCGAGCCGAATAATTTTGGCGCGCGGGAAATCTTTTTCAAAATCGAGAATATTGCGAATGTCGGCGCCACGCCAGGAATAGATGCTCTGGTCCTCATCGCCGACGACGCAGATGTTCTGCTCCTCGCCGGCCAACATCTTCATCAGCTCATACTGCGGGCGGTTCGTATCCTGATACTCATCAATCAGCACGTAGCGGAACCGGCGATTGTAGTAGCCGCGAACGGCGGGCACGGCGCGCAGCAGGCGAACTGCTTCCAGTAACAAATCGTCGAAGTCGAGCGCGTTGGCCCGCTCCAGCTCCTTGTTGTAGAGATCGTAGAGATGGGCAATCCGTTCCGATTTCGGGTCGGAAGCTTGCAGGTAAATCTCTTGCGGTGCCAGCATGTGATTCTTCGCCCAGGATATGCGAGATAGCACGATGCGCGGAGTGAACTGCTTATCCTCGACGCCGAGCCTCCGCATCATTTGCTTGATCAGGCTTTGCTGCTCGGTTTCGTCGTAAATTACAAAATCTTTGGTGCGCCCCTTGTCGCCAATGCGCAGGGCTTCGATATCCCGACGCAAGACTCGCACGCAGAAGGAGTGAAATGTTGCCAGCAATGGCCGCGCCAGGCTGCGATGGTCCATCAGGCGCTCGACGCGCTCCGCCATTTCCTTGGCCGCCTTATTCGTGAAGGTGACTGCAAGAATGGAGTCCGCTGGGACGCCCCGTTCTTCAATAAGATAGGCGATCCGGTGTGTAATCACGCGGGTTTTCCCAGACCCTGCCCCGGCAAGGATCAGTAGCGGACCATCTACATTTTCAATGGCCGCACGCTGCTGCGGATTCATATTTTCAAGCAATCGGGACACGAAAGGGAAGACTCCTGCGGTTGAGCGCGCGACTTCGATTCATTCGCTGCGACACCTTCAGTGTATCGCGTCAAAGATGTTGAAGATATTTGCGGCGGTTTTTCGGCGATGCATTCTGATGATGAGAAGTTGGATATATCTCAGCAGTTTCCACCATTCATAACTCTTTGGATTCGGGACGGAATAGAGGAGGGGCGAGCCGGGGATGCTGAACGTGCATCCAAATCTAGGGACGGCGAATCCGGCTGCTTAGCATCCACTGCGTCGTCCTCCAGGTCAGCGAGTTGCCACCGGATTGCCGGTGTCGGCGAATTGGCAAACATGGAAATGGAGAAAACAGATCATGAAAATTCAGCTTCAACATATCTCGATGATGACCGGCGTGTTGGGCGTCGCACTGTGTGCCGGAACACTGGCAACCGCGCAGTCCAACGAGCCATATGGAGACGCTCATCAGGTGGTCCAGCAGACCATGCAGGACCTGCAACGTGGCCAATCAACCGATGAAGGGCACAGGAAAGATCAACAACGAACCGATCAGGCTATCAAGCGGTTGAGCGAATTCGATCATCGTCTAGCCAAGCACCATTTCGATGGAGACAAATTGGATTCGGCGATTCAGGCCGTCTCTGATGTCTCAGTGAAGAATCACTTCGATCAGCCGGAACTGGATAGGATTGCCGCCGACGCGAACTCGCTCCGCAGGGTACGCCTGCAGCATAAGAATTCACACTAGGTCGTCCCCCAAGCAGAGTAGCTGTCGAAAATCGCGTATGACACAGGCGAGGCTGGAGTGCGGAATCGGGAGTAAGGTGCACCCCATCTCTCCCGCATTCCACCATGCCCTGTAAGAAACGCCGGAGAGACCCGACGCTACTTCAGCATTGTTCACAAAAAGAATGCTTCGCCGCGATATTCTGTTTCCAGAATGTCGAAATCAAAATCCATCTGTGTCTACTGCGGGTCAGCTGTCGGTGTGCGTACGGAGTATCGGGCCGTTGCAGGCGAATTGGGCACTGCAATGGCTGAGGCAGATATTCGACTCGTCTACGGGGGGGCCCATGTCGGCCTGATGGGTGTGATCGCGGATGCAGTGCTCGCCGCGGGCGGTGAAGTTGTCGGAGTGATTCCGCAGCAACTTGCCGATCGCGAAGTGGCACATCTCGGATTGACCGAGTTGCATGTTGTCCGCAGCATGCATGAGCGCAAGCACAGGATGGCAGAATTGGCGGATGCCTTTGTGGCGATGCCTGGTGGCTATGGCACGCTGGATGAGCTGTGCGAGGTTCTCGGCTGGGCGCAGCTGGCAATCCACGAAAAACCCATCATCCTGCTGGATACGGCGGAGTACTGGCAGCCCTTATTTGCCATGCTAGATCGAGCGGTGGAGGAGGGCTTTCTTCAATCGCACCATCGCCGCCATGCGCTGCGAGCCACAGATGTGGCGGACGTCTTCAGACTGTTGCAGGTGGAGCTCCCGCTTCGTCTGTAACGCTGGCGCGGCAGGAATCGCAATTGCAGACCGAACGCAGGTAATGCCAGGAATAAATGCCGCTGGTGTGGCCATCGTTCCAGTCGAAGCTGATCGCATATCGTCCGACGGCGTTCACTTGGTTGGGTCGTACAGCGGGCTTGAAAATCGGCAATGCGGTTTTGGGTTCGGGCTTTTGTTCGCCCGGCGCTCGTCCTTGCGCTTCACGTTCCTCCACGCAGGTGGCGCATGGGCACGCGGCACGCAACCATGCAAACGTCCAGTGGCTAGCGTGGCCATCCTTCCATACAATCTCGACGCCCGTACCTTCCGTCCGGTTAACGCGGACATGTTGGGGATCGATGGCTTCGCGTGGAAACTCGTTTTCTGGACCGGACCCTTTGCGCGCGATGTTTTCCGGGACGATGCGGATGCCTTCGTGGCTCATACTCTTTTTCTACACCTGAACGCGACGCGCCGTCTGTGCACGCCGCCTTTGAAAGCCAAGCGACTGTAATAACACCGTAATCACGCCACACAGAGCGATCGTTGCGACAAATGGGACATGCTGCTTTTCCATGGTCTGGTAGGCAATCGTATGCAGAAATGCAAACAGAAACAGAACGTAGTTCCAGCGTTGCAGTTGCTTCCATTTGGGCGTGCCCAGCCGGCGCAGCGACCAATCGTTGGATGTGACGAAGAGAAGCAGCAGGATGATCGTCGCAATCAACCCGGTGTAATTTGCGAAGCCGAAAATATCGTGGCGCAGCGGAAATGAGTGTCCCTCGCTTCGCTGATACACAAAATACAGCCAGGGCCTACCGCGCAAGTGTACGCAGAACCCGATGGCAGTGTGAAAAATGCCGAGAATCCCTGCCCAGATTCCGACGTCGCGCCGAAGATCGCTCGATACCGGAGTGCGTTGGACGCGTAAAAGGTTCCACGGTCCAATCCAAAGTGTGATGACAAGCAGGACGAGCGCTGGATAGGCTGTCGAAAAGCTCAACCTGGTGATGACGTCACGATATGGGCGCGTGATGTAAAGGGCAAACACCGCCAAGGTCGTCGCTAGCAGCAGGAGCAGATGATGCGTCCATAAGCGACGAACCAGACGTCTCCTTGGTTGACCTGCAACGAAAGTTCCCGAATTCATCGTCTTGGCAATCCTCATCAGTAAAGCTTCCAGAAAAAGTAGATTGTCACAATGCACCCCATGGTGACGACCACCGCTCGGATGCCGCGTGGCTTGTGCTTGCGTGCTGCGCGTGCGCTCAGATATCCGCCGACACTGCCTGCAATCATCATCGCCGCGCCATAGCGCCAAAGGACGGCGCTATAAAAGATGAAAGTGGCGGCCGCGATGGTGTTGGAAGTGCTGGTGATCACGGTTTTCAAGGCATTGATCTCGTGCACGCTATCGATGCCGGCGAAGCTCAGGGTGGCCATAATTAACAAGCCCGCACCGGCACCGAAGAAGCCGACGTAGAGCGAGATGGCAAAAATCCCGATCGGCAGCAGAATGCGCGCCACCGGTCGCAAGCCGCTTGCGTGGGATTCATGCTTGCCTTGAGACACGCGCTGTTGCAGCGCAGGTCCTAACGCAAACAATAGAGTCGCCGTTAGCAGCAGCCAGGGCACCATGCGGAGAAAAGTTTGCTGGCGCGTTGCCAGCAAAAGCCTCGCTCCCAGCAGGCCGCCTACGAATGCCGCGGTCAGCAGGGTTGGCAGCATGGTGTGGTACCGCCGCAACTCCCGCCGATAGGCTGCAGCTGATGTGATTTGCCCGGGCAGCAAGGCCACCGTGTTGGTTGCGTTGGCATGCACCGGAAGTACACCAACTTGCAGCAGGGCAGGAAACGACAGCAACGACCCGCCCCCGGCAATCGCGTTGATGCCCCCTGCGACGAAGGCAGCGAAGCACAGCCAAGCGAGATGAAGGACGGAAGAAGACAGCATTTATTGAAATTGTAGCGTGCGGAGATTTGCGAGGGGGTGGGCGCAATGCGTGCATGATCTGGCAAAACTATTAACTGACCGCAGCGTTGCGCGGCAGGCCGACACTGCCATGCATAATCTCAATGAAAGCTTGGGCGGCGCGGCTGAGCGATTTGTCTTTGCGATAGATCAGCACCAGATCGCGCGCAATGCGAACATCTTCCAATTCGACCACGCCAAGCAGCCCTGCGGCGAACTCGGTCACCGTGTTAGAGCGAGCCTGAAACCCCACGCCGACTCCGGCCGCAGCAAACCGCTTGATCAACTCATTCGATTCCAGTTCCATGGAAATTTCCGGTTTGAGTTGCCCATTGGCAAACATCTGATCAATGGCATCGCGGGTGCGACCCTGCTTGGGAAGGATTAGAGGATAGGTGGCTACGGCCGCCAGCTTTGTGGTGGACTTGCTCGTGAGCGGATGACCCACCGCCGTGATCACGACCATCTCATCCTTGTGAACGGGCACGATGGTCAGGCGAGGATCGTTCACCGGTTGCGTAGTCACGCCGAAATCAACTTCCTGCGACAAAACGGCTTCCAGAGTTCGAGAGCGTTCATGGCGCGCAATTGAAACGGATACTCGAGGGTATTTTCCTTTGAACTGGGCAAACACCTGGGGCAGGATGTACAGGCACGTAGCCTCATTGGCGCTTACGACGAGTTGGCCGCGCGGAGTGCGAGCCATTTCCGCCAGCGCGCGAACAATATTGCGTCGCGCCTGCAAGGTCTCTTCCGCATATTCCAGAAAAAGCCTGCCTCCGCCGGTCAGCGTGACACGGCCGCCAGTGCGATCAAACAATCTGGCTCCAATGTCTTCTTCCAGGGCACGGATCTGGGCAGAAATAGCCGGCTGAGTGCGAAACAGTCTCTCCGCAGCGCGGGAAAAACTCGCATTCCGCGCCACCTCGACAAACGCTTTGAGTTGCTCAAAATCCATGGTTTTCAGTTCAAAAGCTAGAGCTGTTGCGATCGCGCCGGGACCCGCCAGCATAAAAAAATGCTATTTGAAGAATAAAGGAAATCTATTTCAGTGTACCTGCGAACCGAAACAGGAACTACGAGGCAACGATCAGGCCGCTCCATACTTGCACAGGTCACGGCGAACAGTTGTCGATTCTAGTGACTGGCTGGCGGGGATGTCGCGGGTGTTGCGGGAGATTGTGACTCGGAGTGAGAGACACCATCAGCGTCTTTGTGTGCGGCTCCGCGAGCTAGTTTCTCCGCCTTTTTTCGCTTGTAGTGTGCGGCGATATCGGGCCAGAATTCGATGATTTCCGCGCCGATCGCACCCTCGATCGTCACGGTAACGCCGCGTTGAATGGTGTCGGCAGCGGTACGTTGCTCTGCAGGATAGTACACGTTGGAAATGGCGGCGCCGATAAGGTTTCCCGCCACATTTGCGTAATTTGGACCCCAGGTCCCGTTATCGCGCTTGGACCATCCCGTGCTGCCTGCGGCCCACAGGACGCGAGTGATGATTTTGCCGTGGCCTCTCTGGTAATAGCGCGGATCTTCATGCATAAGGCTGGGCAGAACCGCATTGCCAAAGAAATTGCCGGTGAAATAGTCGGTATACGCGGCGCCGTAGCGCTTGGCGTAGCCTTTCATGCCCTGTCCGTATTCACCGAAATCGTCGTCGGCCTGCGAAATACCGGCAACCACGGCCGTCAGGGCAAATGGCCAGGGATCGGTCACGCTCTTGAAAAACAGTTGATACTTCTGACGAGGGCTGAGAGGAAGCGCATTGTGATTCTGTGTGGTGTTAAACGCCGCCATCACGCCCAATATCCGCTGTTTTTCCTGCTGTTTTAATTGCTCTGCCGCGGTCTGTGGCGATCTTATTGTGGGCGTTTCGGCCGAGATGCTCTGCTTGTCGGGCGCAGTGCTGGTTGTCGTCTGTGCTCGATCACTTGGAGTATCGCGTGACTGCAGTCTCGGCGATGGATTGTCGGGCAGAGTCAGAGAGGCATCTGCCGATTGGGATCGTGTCACGGGGACCGCAAGAAAGAAGAATACGGCGATTGAGGCAGCCGCAAACCGACCGATCTGAGCCAACGGGTACCTCTAACTTGCGAAATGTATGCCCTTCATTGGCCAGGTCCGGGTCACTTCCCGGCAAATCGGTGGGTGGGTCCGTGCCGACGCAATTCCGGACGAAACGTTCACGCTGACAACTCGCATTCGAGCGAAGCAGCCGCCACGATGCAAACCAGGTGTCGGGACAATTATCTCTATTTTAAATTAGATTTATTGTGCGCCGTAGACGGTTAGTCCGTAGCCAGAAAGATCAGGCGGAAAGCGCCTGACCCGCGCAGAAGCCGGATGCCCAGGCCCATTGGAAGTTAAAGCCACCCAGTTGGCCGGTGACGTCGACGATTTCACCGATGAAAAACAGCCCGGGTACCTTTGGGCACTCCATCGTCTTTGCGGACAGTTCATTCGTATCGATGCCGCCCGCGGTGACTTCTGCTTTCGCATATCCCTCTGTCCCTGCGGGGACAACGGTCCAGTAATGCAACTCATGTTCCAACACGGTGAGAGAGCGATTGGTCCATTCCTCAGGTGGATGCAACGCCAGCCAGCGGTCGGCGAGACGATGGGGAAGCGTAGCGCGCAATAGCTGTTTTGCCGTTGCCAAATTTCGCGGAAGGTTTGTATCGAGCCATGGCCGCGTCCATTCCTTGTCGGGAGCAAGATCGATTTCCAGTGCTTCGCCGGGCTTCCAATAGGAAGAGATTTGCAAGATGGCAGGGCCACTTAACCCGCGGTGCGTAAACAGCAGGTTCTCGCGAAAGTGCCCCGCTCCGCAGCGGACCCATACGGAAACCGCAAGTCCGGCGAGGTCGGCGTAATCGGCAAGATCGTTCTTCGAAAATAGCAGAGGCACCAAAGCTGGACGGCAAGGTTGAATGGCGATTCCAAACTGTGTGGCCAGCTGATACCCAAAGGGAGTTGCGCCCATCTTCGGAATCGACAATCCTCCGGTTGCCACAACCAAGGCACCGCAGGAGAAAACTGAGTCGCTTGTGATGATTTCAAAGGCGATCGTGTGGTCCACCTTTTCCACATGGGCGTTCAAAAAGATTTGCACGCCAGCCTCGCGGCACTCTTTTTCCAGCAGAGATACGATGTCACGCGCGGATCGATCGCAGAACATCTGGCCGAGCGTTTTCTCGTGATATGGAATCTGATGCTTCGCAACCAGGGCAAGAAAATCCTGCGGCGTGTAACGGGCGAGCGCGGACTTGCAGAAATGTGGATTCGCGGAGATGAAGTTCTCTGGACTGCAATGAATGTTGGTAAAGTTGCAGCGGCCGCCGCCGGAGATGAGAATCTTCTTCCCGATTCTGTCTGCGTGGTCCAGCACGGCCACCCGCTTGCCGTGCTTTCCGGCTTCGATGGCGCACAGCAGGCCTGCAGCACCAGCGCCGAGAATGAGGACATCAAAAACGTAGGTCACTTTGGAGGAGCCGAGGCAGAGAACTTCTTCATTATGCCTTGCCACGCCTGTTCACGAGCAGTGGGACTGGGTACTCTCAATTTATGACACAAGGAAAATTGTCTGCGATCATCGGCTTTCACCAGGACGAAGAGCAGGACTGGGTTGCGGAGTTATCCTGTGGCCACGCGCAGCATGTCCGTCATCGACCGCCGTGGACACTGCGTCCGTGGGTTGTGGAAGAAGAGGGACGCAGGCAGCACATCGGAACCAGCTTGGTGTGCAAAGACTGCGGACAAGCGGGCGAAATCTAAGCCGCGCTTGGTGAGGAAGGCGGAAAGTTTCGTCCAGTCGGCTTGCGTGTCAGCAGATAGATCATGCCCAAAATGACCAGGATCGTGAAGCACGCGGCCAAGCCCAACACACGCAGGATAGAAACCGTGTAGCGGCCGGAGGATGGGTTGTAATTGCAGCAGTAGAGCAGAAACAGATCTGCTGCAGTGCCGATTTTGTGGTTCGAAGCGTCCACCATCGCCAGACGCAGATCGCGCGGTTCATATTGGATGCCGGAGAAATATTTTGAGAGCCGACCGTCCGGGGTCGCTACCATAACGACGCTGGAGTGGGCGAACTGATCCATCTTGCCGTCGGGGCCGGGAACTCGCACGTAGTGAAAGCCTGTCGCGGAACTGAGTGCATCAATGGACGGTTGTTGGCCGGTGAGGAAGTGCACACCGGTGGCAACCCCCGGATCGCCCAGCCAGTTAAGGAATAATTGCTTCTCGCTGGCAGCCTGCTTCGCCGTGTCTTTGGGATCGAAGCTGGCGATGACAACCTCGTAGTCTTTACCTGCCTTCAGTCCAGTTTGCTTCAGCGCATCCGCAGCGCCGTGCATCACCTGCGGACACAGCATGCCGCAGCTGAAGTAGACCTCCGCCAGAACGACAGGACGCTTGCCGAAGTAGTCTCCCAGCGCGACGGGCTTTCCGGTGGAATCGACATAGGCCGCGCTCAAGGGTAATTTGCGATTCAAATTTTGCGCGATGCCGGCATGTTTCAAGTAGGTTGGCATACCGTTCGACACGTTACCCATGGAATCGCTGCCGGCCCCTCCATATTGCGCCTGGCAGAGCGGACTGAAGCACGCAAGCAGCAGCGCGGACAGACACGCGCCAAGACGCAGATTGAAACCGAATGAGGAGGTAAGAGGGTGTTGGCGAATCGTGCGTAGGGTGAATACTGGCACATCTTCCATCTTAGATGAGTTTGCGGATGTCGTGTAGAGCAACGCGCTCGTTATGGCATTCGCCGATCAAAACACTCCGAGTTTGCCTGCGGTCGTAACCTGGCGGCAGCAGAAATGGAGTGGTAGCCTTATCAAGGATAATCCGTTTACAAAATTGGAGATGGTACGCAATGCAGGCAAGTTATAGTGGCGTCGAGCTGCCCAAAGACGGCGAGCCGATCGAATATTCCAACGGAACGTATCAAGTACCCGACAATCCCATCATTCCTTACATTGAAGGCGACGGAACAGGTCGCGATATTTGGCGCGCATCGCAACGTGTATTTGATGCCGCTGTGGCCAAAGCCTACGGCGGAAAACGCGTGGTCAAGTGGTTTGAAATTTTCGCTGGAGAGAAGGCGTTTGCCCGTTTTCAGAACTGGCTTCCGGACGATACCGTGCAGGCGGCACGCGATTTGAGGGTTTCGATTAAAGGGCCGCTGACTACGCCGGTCGGAGGAGGCATTCGGTCATTGAATGTGACGCTGCGGCAGATGCTGGATTTGTATTCCTGCATTCGCCCGGTGCGCTATTACCAGGGTGTTCCCAGCCCGGTGAAGCATCCCGAAAAATTAGACATCGTGATCTTTCGCGAGAATACGGAAGACGTATACGCGGGCATCGAGTTCAAAGAAGGAACTCCCGAAGCAAGAAAAATTCTGGACTTCCTGAACAACACCATGCTGGCTGGCACCAAGAAAAAGATTCGCGAAGATTCTGGTATTGGAATCAAACCGATCTCAATTACAGGGACCAAGCGGCTGGTGCGAGTGGCGATTGACTTCGCCCTCAAGCATCATCGCAAGTCCGTCACCTTGATGCATAAGGGAAATATACAGAAGTTTACCGAGGGCGCATTTCGCGAGTGGGGGTACGAAGTCGCGGTTGATGAGTTCAGGGATTCGATTGTGACCGAGCGCGAGAGCTGGATCCTCGGCAATGTTGAATCGAAGCCGGGTTTGACGGTGGAGCAGAATGCCGCCATGATCGAACCGGGCCTGGAACATGCGCCGCAAAAGTTCCGCGACGAAGTGTATGCCGAAGTGAAGCGGGTTATCGATAGCATCGGCGCCAGTCATGGCCAGGGAAAATGGAAGAAGAAGCTGTTGGTCAACGACCGCATCGCGGACTCCATTTTTCAGCAGGTGATCGTTCGCCCCGATGAATACAGTGTGCTGGCGACTCCGAATCTGAACGGCGATTACATTTCCGATGCGTGCGCGGCGCAGGTTGGCGGCTTGGGAATCGCGCCGGGCGCCAATGTCGGCGACGGTTATGCGGTGTTTGAAGCCACCCACGGAACGGCTCCAAAGTATGCGGATAAGGATGTCATCAATCCCGGATCCGTGATGCTGTCGGGAGTGATGTTGTTTGATTTCATCGGTTGGACTGAGGCTGCGCGACTGATTGAGAACTCTCTCGAGCGGACGATTCAGCAGAAATTTGTTACCTACGATTTTGAGCGGCAGATGCAGGGCGCCACCAAGGTGGGGACCAGCGAATTTGCGACTCGAATGATCGATAACATGGACGCGGTCGCGATGACGCGGTAATTGCCATTGAAGAAAGTTTTGTAAAGGAGAAATATGCGGAAGAAAGTTTCGATTGTCGGCGCAGGCAATGTGGGAGCCACCACTGCGCATTGGATCGCGGCCAAAGAATTGGCTGACATTGTGTTGGTTGATGTGGTGGAAGGTGTCCCGCAAGGGAAGGCCCTGGATCTGATGGAGGCCATGCCAATTGAAAAGCGTGATGTCCACGCTGTCGGTTCCAACGATTACGCAGCGACCGCAAATTCTGACGTGGTTGTGATTACGGCGGGGATTCCTCGCAAGCCGGGTATGAGCCGCGACGACTTGTTGCATACCAACTTCAAGATCATGTCGGATGTCGTGAGTAAAGTGGTGGCAGCATCGCCGGACTGCTTCCTGGTGATCGTGTCCAATCCCCTGGATGCGATGGCGCAGGCCGCCTACAAGCTGTCGAAGTTCAATCGCGAGCGCGTGATTGGCATGGCCGGCGTGCTGGACTCGGCGCGATTCCGCACGTTTATCGCGGACGAACTGAAGGTGAGCGTGGAAAATGTAACCGCGTTCGTGCTGGGAGGCCATGGCGATACCATGGTGCCCCTGGCTCGCTACTCCACGGTCGCCGGAATTCCGATTACAGAGCTGATGGATGCGGCCACGATTGAGCGGCTGATTCAGCGTACCCGTGACGGCGGCGCAGAGATCGTGAAATACCTGAAGACGGGCAGCGCGTTTTATGCTCCCTCGGCGGCTGCAGTTGAAATGGTGGAGGCGATCCTGAAGGACAAGAAGAAGATTTTGCCGTGTGCGGCTTACCTCGAAGGCGAGTATGGCATTCAAGGCCTTTTCATCGGTGTTCCATGCAAGTTGGGGGCGCGCGGTCTTGAGGAAATTATTCAGATCAAGCTGACCGACGAAGAGCAGGCGGGTCTCCAGAAAAGTGCGAATTCTGTAAAGGAACTTTGTGCCGTGATCGGTGTTTAAGGTTTTCGTTTGGAAAAGAAGAGGCCCGCATCGCGCGGGCCTTTTCTTTTTGGATCGCGGTCGAACTCTCAGCCGTCTACCAGGGCAGTGTCTTTCCCATGTGAATGAAGGCACCATTCGGTCCATCTTCCGCCAGGGTTGCCAAGGCTACGGACGTCTTTGCACCCTCGAAAATTTCCATAGGGGCGGCGTCGGTGCCCATATCGGTTTTGACCCATCCGGGATGGGCAGAATTCACTTTGACGTTGGTGTCACGCAGTTCATGCGCCAGGTGAATGGTGAACGCATTCAGCGCCGACTTCGACGCGTCGTACGCAAAGGCTTTGCTGTTATAGATAGGAGACTTGGGATCGCTTTGCAGGGTGTTTGAAGCCAGGATGCTAGACAAATTGACGATGCGTCCCGCGGGGCTTTTGCGGATTAAAGGGAGCAGGGCCTGGGTCAACGCGACCGGAGCGAATAGATTGGTGTCGAAGGTTTTTTGCAGCGTTTCGGTGGGAGTGCTGCTGGTCGTATTCTTGCCCCAGCCTTCTTCCGCTATGCCTGCATTGTTGACGAGAATGTCGAGCTTCCCGAAATGCTCCTGGAGAAACTTGACGGCCGTATCGCGATCTTTTGGCTGCGTCACATCGAGTTTTAATGGCCGCGCGTCGATGCCTTCTGCGCGAAGCTTTGTTGCCGCCGCATCGCCTTTGGCAGCGTCACGCGAACCCAATACGACGGTGATGCCCAGCTTTCCCAACTGGCGTGCGGTTTCAAATCCAATACCCTTGTTGGCGCCGGTAATCAGCGCGACCTGCTTGTTTTCGCTCATATATTCCCCCTGAATCCTTTCCTGACGACTTAGATCGATGTGAACGTGAAAAGGATTCAGGGAAGATCGGCTAAGGACCAGAGCCGTCGCCAGAGTTACGCGACGCGGTCGATCGTGACGCTTTCCAGGACCACGGGAGTGCGAGGCTTATCGGAACGGTCTCGATCCAGTTCGGAGATCTTGTCCACGATGTCCTGGCCCTCGATGACTTCGCCGAAAATCGTGTGATTGCCTGTCAGCCACGGAGTCGCAGCCACGGTGATAAAGAACTGCGAACCGTTCGTGTTCGGCCCCGAATTTGCCATGGCCAGCTTGCCCGGTTTATTAAAACTGTGCGGCGAACCCTTGGTCTCATCTTCAAACTTATAGCCCGGGCCACCGAATCCGGTGCCGGCCGGGTCGCCGCCCTGGATCATGAACTTTGGGATGACCCGATGAAAAATAGTTCCGTCGAATAACTTTTCTTTGGATTTCTTGTTGTTGGTCGGATGCGTCCACTCGCGATTACCTTCAGCGAGATCGATAAAGTTGGCTACAGTTTTCGGTGCTTCCGTTTCGTGAAGGCGGCATACGATCTTGCCCTGGGATGTCTGGAAGATGGCGTAGGTTCCGGGTGTTTGAGTCATACTGGGCGAACTCCTCTTGGAAAGTAAAAAGCTTGTCGTACGGCAGTGTTCAGTTCGGTATCGCTTGCGAGTTCAAATACATCAATCATCAAGGTTGGCTGGGCGCTGGAGCTGTCGCTGCGGCTGAAGGCGTCGATGGTGTTGGAGCGGGCGGTATCGGCTGCCCCGGCTGCACAATCGTGACCTGTTTGAGATACACCGGATCGAGCGGCTTATCCTGCGAGTCTCTTGGCACCTGCGTAATCGATTCGGCGACCAGAACGCTGCCTGGATCGCATTGGCCGAAGATGGTGTAGTGCTGGTCGAGCGAGGGTTGTGGACTTACGGTAATAAAGAACTGGGAGCCGTTGGTATTTGGGCCGGCATTCGCCATCGCCAGGCGGCCAGCCACATTGAAGATGAGATTTGGATCGATCTCATCGTTGAAGAAAAAGCCAGCGTCCCCCATTCCAGTGCCCGTAGGATCTCCACCCTGAACCATGAATCCCGGAATCACACGATGAAATGTGGTGCCGTCGTAGAAGGGCTTGCCGTGGACCTTCTTGTGGGTGACGGGATCCGTGAATGGCTTACTGCCAGATGCAAGTCCCATAAAGTTTGCAACAGCTATCGGTGCTTCCTTGGAATAAAGCCCGCACGTCATTCTGCCCATGGTTGTATCAAAGACAACTGTTGGACCGTTGGGAGCAATCGGGGCCTCAATGTGAGCTGTGGTTCCCGGTTCGTCGGGTAAAGAGTCCGCTGCGGCTGGGAGGGACTGCTGCGATTGTGCAGCAGAATCAGTCGACTGCGGCGGGCTCGCCTGTTGTTGCTGTGGCACTCTTGAATCGCCGATCCTGGGAGCGGCGGACATCTGCCCGCAGACGACGAGGCTGAAAAGGACGATTGGATAGAAGAGAGGGAGTCGAAAACTTGAACGAACCATCACTCAGTATTGTAATGGTTCGCGCATGGCTGTGAAGCGGCCGGACCATCCGGCTCTCGCGTGTCGGGCATCGAACCTGAGCTGGGACCGATTGCTTCTTTAAGGAGGCCCACCGAGGCGAAATTTCGTCGGATGAGAATGCCTGCGGTTCTGGCTTTCACGTGTAAAAAGTACCTGGTTTTGGAAGCTATTCCAGACTGACTAAATTCCCAAAACGGGAAACATCACTACTTTGGTAACATACAAGTAACATTCATTTCACCCGCTGTCTCACGCTAAGAGTAGTTTACGAGCAAGGGGTAGTCTTACTCCGCAAACGGCGAAGGCGATGGCAGTTGTGGCATCTTGCGTGCTTAATCACAGACGAGATTACCCAAAGATATATATAAGTTTTACAGACGAATTGGAGAACCAATGCGCCCCTGGATCCCCACCGCGTGCGTAGTCACATTCCTGTGTCTTGTTTCATTTGGATGTGCAGGAGGTGCCCCGTCTAACGCGGGTGCGACTTTAAGCTCTCCCGCAACTCCTGTTACTTCTCCGGTTACCAATCCAGTTACTACACCGGTTACGAATGACGCTGCGGTCAGCGTTGTACTCAGTGATCCTGCAGCCTGCAAAGCGTCTGGTGGCCCATGGGCACACGTATACGTGACCATTGCGGACGTGAAGGCGAGCACGAATGCCGATGCTGGCGCGAACGATCCCAGCCTGGTGGACTTAACCCCTGGACTCTCCGCGGCTCCGCAGCAGGTGGATCTGATGGGTCAAGCCGATAGTCACTGCTTCCTGGCCTCGCTGGGGGTGGGACAGCAGGTGGCGGCTGGGAATTACCAGCAGGTGCGCATCTTTCTCGCGCCGGATTCGCAGGCGTCCATCGTCTCGAACAATGCATGCGGGGCCTCTTACGCGAATTGCCTGGTGCGGACGGACAACAGCCTGCACGATCTGGTGCTTCCTGCAGCGGCGAAGCAGGGGATTCAATTGATGGCGAACCACATTGTCAACGGCGGTCTTGCATTTAATGCCGGCGATCAGCCGTATATCGATTTGAATATTGATGTGTGCTCATCCATCCTGGCGACAGCCGACGGTCAATACGAATTCAATCCGATCGTCCATGCCGGGTTGATTCCATCGACGGGCAGCACGATCAGCGGCACGATTGTCAGCTCGAAAACAGGACAACCGCTGTCGGGCGGCAGTGTCGTGGTGGCATTGGAACAGAAAGACGCGGCGACTGGGATCGACAGGATCCTGATGCGCACCGCTGCTGGTAGCGACGGCACATTCGTTTTGTGCCCTGTGCCTCAGGGAACCTATGATCTGGTCGCGGTTGGCGTGGATGGAGCAAGCGTCTCTTATTCCGCCGGCGTGGAAACAGGAATTCAGTCGGGGCAATTGGCGGGCAAGATTCCGCTGGTGCCAGGATCGCAGCAGGGCACACTGGAAGGATTGATCACGACCCAGGGCACTGGCTCGAATCCCCTCGGTGTTTCGTTGGCGGTACAGGCGGACGCGCTACAGCAGATTGCGACGAACGGGGAAACGATCACCGTGCCGCTGCTGCCTAGCCAGAGTCCTTACAACGAAGCGATGGTAACGGTGAATGGATCCAATTGCGCGGGCGGCGCGGATTGCGCACCGTTCGCCATGCAGCTACCGACGTCCACACCGAACGTGGTCGCCTGCTCAGAGCAAACGGCGCAGTTCAAGCAGCAACAGGGAAGCGCGCCTAGGTATACAGCAGAATCAGTCGCCGCAATTCCCGGCACGGGCAGTGCGGTCGCGTGTTCGACGGGGAGACTGCAAGCGCCGAATGGAGCGGTAACTGTCGGCTCGGGCGAGACTGCGATGACCTCGACAATCAGTTTCACGCAATGCCAGTAGCCGCATTCCTTTTGCACGCGAGCGTAGTGAAAAGACGTAGCCGGCGTTCGTCCCATGCTAGTATCGTCAAGTCCTTGAAGTTAGGAGAAGGTTACAAGATGAGCTGCTTTTCTTCCATTCGTTACACAACCTACTGAAGTACCAAGCGTGCGACAGCTTGCATATTTGTCAATCGATAACTCACACTGCGTCGCATAATCTAGAAAACTACCGGGTAAGTTGCTTGAGTAATAATTAACGAAGTTGGTTCCTCAAATACTAAGTTACTACCCAGTGCTCTAGCATGATTGAAACTAACGTTTTCTTTTTTTATGCTCACGTCTGTAGCTTAGCTAAGTCAAATAAGATTTTATGGAGGCAAGATGCGAGTAATTCTAACTCTTACTGCCGCAATGACAGTCGCAGCACTTATTGCTATCGGCTGCTCGGGTGGATCTTCCAGCCCAAGCATGAAAGCTGGATCTGTGAGCGTGAGCTTGAGCGATCCGGCAACCTGCCATGTGCCTAACGGGCCGTACAAGGCGGTCTACGTCACTATCACGGACGTAAAGGCCAGCACCAATGCGGACGCCGCGGCAACGGACCCCAGCTTTGTCGATCTCACGCCCAATCTATCCTCGTCTCCCATGCAGATAAATCTGCTGGGGCCGGCCGGCGGTCAATGTTTCCTCGCCATGCTGGGTTCCAAGGTAGAGTTACAGGCGGGCAATTACCAGCAGATCAGGATCATTCTCGCGCCCGATTCACAAGGCGCATCTATCGCAAACAATCAGTGCGGAAACTATGCCAACTGCGTTATTACTTCGGATGGCACTGCGCATGATCTTGCGCTCTCCAGCGAAGCGCAGACTGGATTGAAGATTCCGTCTGGGCAAATTGCGAATGGACAGTTCACGGTGGGAGCGGGTCAGACAGAGGACCTGGATATTGACTTCAACACTTGCTCCTCCATCCTTCAAGAGGGGAACGGGACTTACCGGCTGAAACCTGTTCTCCATGCGGGTGAGGTGAGTACAACATCGTCTTCCATCAACGGGACAGTTGTCAGTTCGGTCACGGGAAAACCGATTGCTGGCGGGCCGGTGGTTGTTGCTGCCGAACAAAAAGATGCAAACGGCATCGACCGCATCTTCATGAGCACCCTAACGGATGCCAATGGCAATTTCGTTTTCTGCCCGTTACCCGCGGGTACATACGATATTGTTGCGGTGGGTCCGGCAATCCTTGCGAACGGCACCTTGCCTGGAGTCGCCTATTCCGCCGGTGTGGTGTTGAGCGTGCAGCCAGGGCAAACGACGGGAAATATTGCACTGGTGCCCAACGCGCAGGAATCTCTGTTGAACGGACTAGTGACCACGCAAAGCGGCGCCAATCCGCCAGCTGGCACCGTTGCGGATCTGCAGCTCGCCGCGCTCCAACAACTTCCCGGCAATGGGCCGACGATTACGGTACCGCAGCTTCCCTTGACGCCTGGCGCGGCTGGAATCGCCTCCACCTATAGTCCGGATGGGACCTACATGACTGGGAGTGGCGGAAGCTGCGCCACGAACGTGGACTGCGTCAACTATGCGTTGTACGTTCCTTCGGTATGGCCCAATGTTGGGACGTACCAATCGAGTGGAAGTCAATTCAGCCAATCGACCTCCACCCCAGTCAACTACACTGTCGATGCAGAGGCCGAAGTTCCCGGTTCGGGAGGCACCCTCGACTGTTCCCCAAGTGAAATGCAGGTCAATACCACCATCGCGAATGGGCCGTTGACGGCTGCATCTGGAAACGCGACCACGATTGCATTTGTGGGCTGTCATTAATGCATCTCAAGGCTGGTGGCGGGTTGTTCGTGAAACGGACAACCCGCCCTTCGGTTTGCCCATCCTCTTACAAGAGAGGAAAAATAAATGGCTGAAATTCTCGATCTAAATCGGAACACACCAACCAAGCCGCTCGATACCGACCTCGAACATGAAGATAGAGAGGCTGCACAAGCGCATCGCAGAGTGGAACGCGAAGCAGATAAGATTGCCGAGCGTGGCAAGGAGCGGCAGAGGAACGACGACCCGGGTGAATTTAGCAATGTAGGTCCCGTTTAAGCTGTCGGTTTCAGGATACTAGGAAGCAACGCACAACGAAGTCGCAAAGGCTGATCACACGGTAGCCCTCCCCCCCGTCTCGCATTGGTCTCTTAAGGAATTGAGAGGCTGATGCGAGACTTCCCATTTCAGGGATCAACCGAAGTCGCGCTTGTCAGCCGTCCGGCGATCAATTTCCTTCCAGAAAACTTTGGGCGGCTCGAAGATGTACACAACAACCGACCGCCTTCCTTGACTGTGGCCCCATTACGCTCCAATAATAGGAGTTGACTCTTCCATGTCCTTTCCTGCCAGTCGAATGGGCGGTTTCTTCGCGGACTGCGTAGACAGCCGCGTGCCTTCAACGATGACCGGTAGCGCAGCACGCGCATCGAATTCATCGTCTCAAGCATCAGGATAGGGCGGAACAAAGAATCCTCAACCGAACACAGGGTCTGGAGATTCATGAACTACTTCGACAAGGTTGGAAAAACTTCATGAGCGCAACGATCAGCGCAGAGGTTCGCCCGCGCAGAAATCGTGCGGTCACATTCTGGCAGTCCACGAACGGAAAGAAAGTAGTCATGGCAGTCACCGGCGCCATGATGTTTCTATTTGTGATCGGCCATCTGCTGGGCAACTTGCAGGTTTTTGAAGGGCCACAAAAAATCAATGCCTACGGCCATTTCCTGCACAGCATTGGCGAGGTACTTTGGATCGTCCGCGGCACGCTGATTATCGCGATCCTCCTGCACATTACCGCGACGGTGCAGTTGGCATTGCGAAACAAGAAGGCGCGACCGATCGGCTACTCCCGCAAAGAGGCCATCAATTCTTCCTATGCCTCGCGCACTATGTATTGGAGCGGCCCCATCGTTCTGGCGTTCATCATCTTCCATTTGCTGCAGTTTACCGCCGGGTACATTCATCCGGAGGCGCGGTTTATTGAAGGCGATGTCTACCATAACCTGGTGTCGGGTTTTCATGTTTGGTGGGTTTCAGCATGGTACATCTTCGCGATTACGCTCCTGGGTTTCCATTTGCGCCATGGCATCTGGAGCATGTTTCAGTCGGTGGGAATTGCCCATCCTCGTCACACGCAGACCATGAAACGCGCTGCGTTCTTGATTGCAACTCTGATCGTCCTGGGATACATATCGATCCCGATTAGCATTCTGCTTGGACTCGTGAGATAACATGACACTCGACGCAAGAATCCCTTCCGGTCCGATTGAACAACAATGGGACAAGGCCCGCTTCGACATGAAGCTGGTCAATCCTGCCAACAAGCGCAAGCATTCTCTGATCGTGGTTGGCTCCGGTCTGGCGGGAGCCTCTGCGTCGGCATCGCTCGGCGAGCTGGGCTATAACGTCAAATGCTTCTGCTTTCAGGACTCGCCCCGTCGTGCTCACTCCATCGCCGCGCAGGGCGGCATCAACGCGGCAAAAAACTATCCCAACGATGGCGAGAGTATTTTCCGGCTTTTCTATGACACGGTGAAGGGCGGGGACTTTCGCGCACGGGAAGGCAATATTTATCGCCTAGCGGAAATCAGCAACCACATTATCGATCAATGTGTGGCGCAAGGCGTTCCATTTGCTCGGGAATATGGAGGAACGCTGACGAATCGGTCCTTCGGCGGCGCGCAGGTATCGCGCACTTTCTACGCGCGAGGCCAGACGGGGCAGCAGCTACTCCTGGGTGCCTACCAGGCTTTGGAGCGCCAGGTGCATGCCGGGACCGTGACGATGATTCCGCGCACAGAAATGCTGGATCTGATTGTCATCGATGGACAGGCGAGAGGGATCGTTACTCGCAACCTGGTGACTGGAAAATTTGATGTTCATCTGGCGGATGCGGTGATCCTGGCCACCGGCGGCTATGGCAACGTCTACTACTTGTCGACGAATGCGAAGGGTTCCAACGTTACAGCCAGTTGGCGGGCCTATAAACGGGGAGCGCTGTTTGCCAATCCATGCTTCACGCAGATTCATCCGACCTGCATCCCGGTTTCCGGTGAATACCAGTCGAAGTTGACGCTGATGAGCGAGTCATTGCGCAACGACGGTCGTATCTGGGTGCCGAAGGTGAAAGGCGACAAGCGACCGCCAAACGAGATCCCGGAAGCCGAGCGCGATTATTATCTGGAACGCCGTTATCCCAGCTTCGGAAATCTAGTGCCTCGCGATGTAGCTTCGCGCAATGCGAAGGCGGTGTGCGATGAAGGGCGCGGGGTAGGGAAGACAGGGCTCGGTGTTTATCTGGATTTCTCTGAGGCCATCGCCCGCCTCGGCGAGAAGACGATTCGCGAGCGGTATGGAAATTTGTTCGACATGTATCAGCGGATCACGGATGAAGATCCCTACAAGGTGCCGATGCGCATCTATCCGGCCATCCACTACACCATGGGCGGACTGTGGGTGGACTATCAACTGCAGAGCACGATACCGGGATTGTTTGTGCTGGGCGAAGCGAATTTTTCCGATCACGGCGCCAACCGCTTGGGCGCCAGCGCGCTGATGCAGGGACTGTCGGACGGATACTTCATCATTCCGTACACGGTGGGAAATTACCTGGCGACCAACAAGTTCGCCAAGATCGACACATCGAATGCGGAAGTGCAAAGCGCCGTAGCCGCTGCCGAGCAAAAGGTGAACAAGCTGCTCGCGATCAAAGGGAAGCGCACGGTCGATTCTTTCCATCGCGAGCTAGGCAAGCTTCTATGGGACTACTGCGGTATGGCACGCACGGCGGAAGGTCTGGAGACGGCGATTGGAAAGATTCGCGCGCTGCGTGAGGAATATTGGCGGAACGTGACCGTTCCCGGCAGCGGAGACGATCTGAATCAGAGTCTCGAGAAAGCTGGACGCGTGGCCGATTTCTTTGAACTGGCGGAGCTGATGTGCATCGACGCCCGCGATAGGAACGAGTCCTGTGGCGGTCACTTCCGTGAGGAGTATCAAACGCCGGATGGCGAAGCGCAGCGCGACGACGAGCACTATTCCTATGTGGCTGCGTGGGGTTATCGTGGCCCCGATGCGCCCCCTGAACTGACGAAGGAGCCGCTCGAGTTCCATTACGTTCATCCGAGCCAGAGGAGCTACAAATAATGAAGCTGACACTGAAAATCTGGCGGCAGAAGAATTGTAAAGAGAAGGGCAAATTTGTCACCTACGCGGTCGATAACGTCGATCCCGAAATGTCGATGCTGGAATGCCTCGACGTGCTGAATGAATCGCTGATCGAGCGCGCTGAAGAGCCGGTCGCATTCGAACATGACTGCCGCGAGGGCATCTGCGGATCCTGCGGTTTCATGATCAACGGCGTAGCCCATGGCCCGGAACGCGCCACCACAGTTTGTCAGTTGACCATGCGGCACTTTAATGACGGCGATGAGTTGGTGATTGAGCCCTGGCGTGCGCTGGCGTTCCCACTGATAAAAGACCTGGTGGTGGAGCGTCGCGCCTTCGACCACATTATCGAGGCGGGAGGCTACATCTCGGTTTCGACTGGTCAGGCTCCCGATGGCAATACGTTGCTGGTAGGCAAGGATACGGCGGACCAAGCGATGGACGCGGCATCCTGCATTGGCTGCGGCGCCTGCGTTGCAGCCTGCCCGAATGCTTCTGCAGCGCTGTTTACCGGAGCGAAAATTGCGCACCTGGGAACTCTTCCGCAGGGCGGTCCGGAGCGTGATCGTCGCGCCTTGCGCATGGTGGCGCAAATGAACGCCGAAGCCTTCGGCAATTGCACTAGCATTGGCGAATGTACCGGCGTATGTCCAAAAGAGATCCCGCTGGAGGTGATCGCCACCATGAATCGCGACTATCTTTGCGCCAGCGTGAAAAAGCGCGAGGATACCGAGGTCGATATCTCTCCCGTGGCTGAACTTACGGCGAAGGGTTAGCCTCGACTCTGCCTATAGATTTATCGCTTCGCGCGGACTCGGAATCAGTTGTGTCAGCAGACGGCGCAGGGCATGCCCGCGATGGCTGATTTTATATTTTTCTTCAAGGCTGATTTCCGCCATCGTCTGATGCAACTCCGGCACATAAAAAAGAGGATCGTAGCCAAATCCTCCGCTTCCTTGTGGAGTTTCGAGGATGGTGCCTTCTACGGTGCCGTGTGCGATCGCGATGCATTCGCCGTCGCGAGCCGCGGCTAGCACACAGCGGTACCGCGCAGTCCGTCGCGAGGGTTGAACGCCGCGCATATTTTCCAACAACAACGTATTGTTGCGCATGTCATCGTCGGTTCGATCGTATGGCTCGGGATGAAAGCCTGCGTCGGCTGCATATCGTGCGGAACGTACACCCGGCGCACCGTGCAGTGCATCTACCTCCAAGCCGGAATCGTCGGCCAGCACGATTGAGCCCGGTGCATGGCGGCTATATTCGATCGCTTTGATGCGAGCATTCTCTTCAAACGTAGCGCCGTCTTCGGGTGGGGGTTCGATCATCTCCATTTCCGGAAGACGGACAAAATCAACTTCGCCCCCATGAGGCTTGGCGGCCACTTCGAAGTCACGAAGCTTCCCAGGATTGGTCGTCGCAACTTGGAGGAGAATCGGCATCGTTGAAATCCGATAGTGGGTGAGTCTGCAGAGGACGTTGGCCGCGTCTGATCAAGACATTCCGATCACGCAGGTAGGGATGCGAACAGCTACTTGGCGGCCGCCACTGTGGCCACTTGGACAGTCATGCCGGATACGGTGCCTTTCACCACTGCGGGCGCGCCGGCAAGCGCATACAGTTCCTTCTTGACTTGAGCGTTAGCCTGCAGCGTATATACCTTGTCGCCGACGACGAGCGCGTAGGGTGAGCCCATGCCCACGCATTCGCGCGTACATTTTTGCGCGCTGGCCCCGGCCATCATGTGGTGCGCACCGCACATCTGATCGCTGACGATGCCTTTTAGCGTCGCGGTTTGGGCGCTGGCAGCACCGGCGGACAACAGGGCCACGATGGCGAAGACTCCGGAATAGGAAGAGATTTTCATTCGAATTTCCTTTCAGATCGGGACAAATTCTGCCGATGGGTCCTTCCCGACAGAACCTTCAGTATAGCGGTTTCGAGTTCGCGCCAGGCAGAAAGGGCTGCAATGGACATCTTTCGCATCGTGGAGTGGTGCCGCAATGACGCTTGCCGACTTCGACAATCAGGGCGTGCAGTTCATTGGCATGGCGGGCAGTTTCTTCGCGGGTAGGACTGGCAATTGCGTCGTCTCCAAGCGCCTGCAAGTCTGCATAGTGCGCGTTGGCTGGAAGTAGCTCATGCCGAGTAACCACGCGCCGAAGATATTCGTCCACTACAAACACAGGATGTTCGAGCGCGTACAGCAGGATGGCGTCGGCTGTCTCCGGGCCGACCCCAGGCAGCGCAAGCAACTGCGTTCGCAGCTCGGCGGTTGGCGCCTTTGCCATTTGTTCCAGCGAGCCACCGTAGCGTTCATCAAGAAATTGGACAAAGGTTTTGATGGAGGCTGCTTTTCGCTGAACAAAACCCGACGGCCAAATCAGCTCGCGTAATGACTCTTCTGATATTCCACGAATGGCTTCGACGGTCAGCATTTTGGCTTCGTGCAGGTTCGCGATCGAACGCTCCACGCTGCGCCAGGCCGTCGCCTGGGTCAGGTACGCACCGATCACCACCTCAAACGAAGTCTCGGCGGGCCACCACTTGCGGGTTCCGTAGGCGTCGAGCAGGGCAGCGTACATGTTGCGCAGTTGCTGATCGGACCCCGGTCTTTCTGGGGCGAAGTTCGATTTGTGATGGTGGCGGCTCACGGAGTATCTCAGGTGCCGGCGGCATTCCAGCTATCCTCAGTATCCTATGTCTCATGAAGGTACATACGGAATGACATTTGAATGCGGCGTCTGTCCCTTGAATTCTTTTCCGGCCCTGGGTCAGGACGTCTGCGGCGAGGTACGATGACAGCGACAATCTGAAGAATAAGGAAGGACGGCTGGCCACACCCGCCGCACTCGGGATCATGTACACGGCTTGGCACGAGAACTACAAACTGCTGTCAACGTTTGGGGGATGCCGCAACCATATCTCAACCCGCTGAGAGCTTGGCGCGGCCGACGCGGTCTGATCATGTTGATTACGTTCGATCGTTTTTCAGCCATTGCAGATAGCTTTCCTGAGCCTCGCGCTCTGGCTTCACTGAAATGCGCACATTCGAATTTGCGAAGGTTTCACCGCTGAGGTCGGGAGTGTATAGATTGCGCATGGAAGTTTCCGAAAGTATCTGCCCATTTGCGTCGACACCATTCAGAATCCAGCAAGCGCGGGGCCTTAGAGCAGCAGCGATCTGCGGAAGATCGAAGCTGCGCAAGATGCCGGGAACATAATACGCGAGATGGATGGAATATTTTTCGGCCTCCACGATCGATGTGTAGCTGGCCAGCGTTCGAGCCACAAGGACCGAACGTACGCGATGATCCAGCAACGCCGCCATCATCGCTGCCAAGCCAGAGCTGCCAACCCCCACAATTCTTATTTGTGATGCATCGACATCGGGCCGGCTGACCAGATAATCAATCGCCCGGAGTGTGTCCCAGACTCTCTGCCCGATTACGGGACGGCCCATCACAAGGCAGGTCCACGCAAATCTCTCGTCCAGATGCACGCTCCCGTCGTAATATTCCGCCCCTCCATGAGGGAAGCGCGGCGTCGTTAAACCAGTCCCCCGCAGGGTGATCGCACACACGGAATGCCCGGCTGCTAGTATCCGATCCATCGATCCCGGTTCTGCGACAACATCATCTCCTCCGTCGTCCGTGAGGTAAAGGACGGTGGAACCGCGCCCGGTTTTCGATGAGGGTTGCAGAAACCAACCAGGAACACGCAACCCAGGCTCCGATTCGAACTGAATCTCTTCAATAACAACGTTCTTGCGCGGATTGGTCGAACGAATTCTGGATTGCAGTGGCGACCGCTGCTGAGGCAACGCGAGCAGCCCGGTAAGTTCCTTCTTGATCTGAGCGCGAGCGCTCGCCGAATTCATGGAAGCGTTGTGGAACGGGCTTTCCTCGATCACGATTCGAGCGCGATCTCTATTTAGCTGAACGACGGAGCGTCCACCGATCGATGTCGACACTTGACCTGTGCTGGTAGCGTTGAGCCGTTCCTCAGGAATCTGATCCAGTTCGGCTTCGCCCGTTTCCGAAGTCGCGTTCTGGAACCAGCGATTGAACCATGCATAGATAGGGATTCGGTTGAAGAAATTCAGACCGTGAGGAAGATGAGAAGCCAAAAGTCCAACGCGATCTTTTGCTCCCATCAGCCCGTAAGCCCGTTGCAGCTCCCGATAAATGTCCTGTGTCGCTTCTTCGTACACCGGTGAATACGTCACGCCCTCGTCATGCGTGGTGTAACAAATCAACAACGGCTTGGGAGCGAAGGCCAGCAAGAGGTCGCCACGGTCGATTCCGAATGGAAGCGAACCCACAATATTTTGTTCCGCGTCATCTGTCGCTCCCGGAGGATCGAAAAACGGTCCAGCAACATTTTCTGTATTTCCATCGCTCACGGCAGCCGCCCGGAGACGCGGCTCCAACGCAGCCAGATACATCGTCATGGTGCCGCCGCCCGACTGCCCCGTACATCCCAGCCGGCTGGCATCTACCTCGGGACGGCTGACGAGATAATCAAGACCGCGAATGCCGTCCCACGCGCAGTACAGAGCAAAAGATTCCCCCATCAACACCATGGGTCGGCCTGCTTGCGAGTGCTCCCCGGTTGGCCCGTAGAGAGACCGGCCAGTTTTGGGATCGATGTATTGGAGTCGCTCCCCTTGACCGAAAGGATCGTAGCTCAATACCACATAGCCTTGACGCGCCAGGTTCTGATACAAGTGCTGATAATAGTGGTATGCCTTGCCATTGTCCGAATGGCCAACGGGAGCCAGAATGGCTGGATACGGAGGTTTCCCCCCGGCAGGGATATAGAGATTGGCAGTCACATACACTTTGGGGAAGCTTTCAAATAGGATGTTCTCAATCCGGTATGGACCGCGATCGATGGTGCCGGTCACTCTTGGATTGAGTGGCGTTTTCTCCGGCATCCCTCCAATCAAGTCCCATAGTTTCGAACGGACCGCGGTGATGCGTTTTTGCAATTGTGCGGTCGAATGAATGGATGCCAGCTCTGCGAATCGCCGGCTTCTTGCCTGGTTCATTTCAGCCGTTAGGTAAGCTGGCCAATCAACCCAGAAGTTGCGATCGGACTGCGCCGGATGCGCCGCGGAAGCGGTTGAACCCGATTCCGCCGGTGCAGAAAACATTCGGGTGGGATTGGTGGCCAATCCTGCTGCACCGATCAGATTCGCTGCAAGAAAATCTCGCCTTGTCGTCATCAGCTCATACTTCCGTCAGGTCGATAGATCGCAGTTTCCGCACCGTGGGGTTACCTTCACCTGTCCCGTGGCGCGGTGTTTGGAGACTACTAGATTTCTTAGATACGCTCGATGTGAAGGCTGAGGTTGCCAAGTTTTCGCACGTCGACGCGAAGAACGCCGTGTTCATTCGCACGCAGTCGAAGCAACTGCGCGGGCGCACCAGGCGGGACCGCTGACGCCGAGGTGGAGACATTCAAGCCGGTGAAATTCAATTCATACACCGCATCTGCTGCAAGACTTGTAATCAACAGAAAATTGCACGCCAGATCGGGCAGGTACACCTCGCCCTCATCCAACCTGGAACCGGCGACGCTGAACAGGACGATCGGACCTAGTTCAAACGCAGCGCCGGTGAAGTTCGCTCCGTTCACCAACTTCACACGCTTGCTCCCGGTGGTCCCGCCGTTTCCGATCTCGAAAACATGAAGGAAAAGGTCTTCATTGGCCGGCTCGGTGGGCGAGACTTCAATACGCCACGCGCCTGGGACCACATTTTTGCGATTCGAACTTTCAATGCGATCGTAATCCTGCCCCCAAAATGTCTTCCACATATGGAGCAGCTTAGGGTCCGTAGGCAGTGGGCCTCCGTTGGCTGGATCGAGTGGCCAATTTTGTCCACTCCCCCAAGCTCCACCATGATCGTCGCCGGGAGTGTAGAACTCATTGCCGGGCCCGCCGCGACGGGTGATGTTTCGGTTGGTGGGTAGAAGAGAATGCACGCGCAGCTCCCCTGAGCCCTCGTGAAACAGGAATGTGTTTGCATTTGCAAAGTCGCTCACGCCCTGCGCATCGGTTCCAACATTGCCGTCCACGCTTGGGCGGTTCACGCCATGCAAGAGCCATGCTTTATGAAAGTTCGGATTCGTACTCGTGACCCGGTCAAACACAAACAATACGTTGCCTTCTGGAATATAAGCGACTTCGCGAGTAAACCGGCTCAGCTTCCGATCGATATATGCATTGGTTGCGTCACCCATTGCGTAGTGGTACTGGTGCGGTACGTGGTCGATCACGCGCATGTGGCCAATGTTCCACAGGTCGCGCGTGTTGTTCCAGTCCTCGATGCTGCGGATCGTATTCCAATAGCGCGAAGAGTTCATGCGCTGTCCACCGTCATTCGCGGCTGCCAGTGCATCTGAGGACCAGAAGAATTTTTCCGAAGGATCGTAGACCAGCATCGAATTGTGCGCGACTGTGCGACGGTAGTAGTTCAGGTAGTGGGGACTTTCAGACTCCGTGTAATCGGCTCCGCTGTCGATCGCCAGATATCCATTGTGATAGATCGTGAGATGGTTTTGGTCCAGATGCTGATGCTTGGCGAAATAGGGGCCACAGTCGAACTCAATCCAGGTGGAGTCGGGCTTCCAGCCGTCGCGCATGACCAGATGCCCTACTCCTGGGAAATAGCGCTGGCGGCGCAGATCGTTTTCGCTCGAAAGAGCGGGGTTTTGCGGGATGACCTCCGGGTCGTCCCATAGAAACTTCAAAACTGGTAGTACCCAATCCTGAACGAAAAACCCGCTGTTTCTCAAGAGCCACGCGCTGTAAGGGTCCTTAAAGCGGTTGACCGCGTAACCGATGACAGCGGTGTCTCGTGTATCGAGCACAGGATATTCGTTGTCTCCTTCTCGCGAGGGCGTTCCATTCGGCATCAGTTTGTAGAGATACGTATCCCCAATATTGCGGAACAATGAGTACCCGCGGGCCGGATCTACTCCTGTGGTGGTTCGCTGAAGCTCGACCATCAGCAACAGCGAAGCCCACGTGATCCGCATGTAATCCATGGATTCGTGGTAGCTGCCTTTCGGGGTCACAAATTCAGTCTGCTGGAAAATGTTCAGCAGCCCTTGATGTACCTGGTCGCGTAACGGCTCGCAACGCCGGTCGAAATCTGCATAGCCCTTGACGGCAGCAAGCGGGAAAGCCGCCAGTGCCAGATAACGCACGGGGTAATTCGCATAGGAGATCTGGCCGGGTCTGGAAAGCTCCGGCCGAGCCAGAATTTTCACGGCTCCATCGACCAACTGGTTCGCAATGCGGTCTTTCAAGGCGAGATCGAAATCCGGATGCCCGAAAAGCCAATCGAATGCCAGCGACCAGCGAGTGTAATCCAGCCAGTTACGCGAGGCCCTGCCTCCGGTCGGCAACCGTGTGGCACGCATTTCTGTCAAGGCGCGTTGCGCAAAGCTGTCCTTCCCGGTCAGCTGCCAGCTAAGCGCCCAGCCCAACATGTCATCGGAAGGCCGTAATCCCGCGGCGTATCGGGTTCTGAGCAGCTCGAGGCCCGTAAACGGGTCTTCCTCCGCAATCAACAGTCTGGGTTTCCGGCCTGGCGACTGCGCACGAATCCACGCTGGCGCGGCAAGCGAAGTCGCAAGCAGTCCCGTCACAAATTCTCGACGTCTTATTTTCAACACTCCCTCCTGAAGTAGGCGCCGAACGGGAGAATCAGGATGAACCGAGCCAATGAAACCAATGAAACCAATGGAACCAATCTTGAGCATCCAATGCCCCCTATCGATCATGGGGGGCAGCAGTGGATGACCAACTTCTTGTCGTGAATTGTATACTTCCAGTTATCGGAGAATGTCCTAAACTTGCTAGGTTAAGCAGAAATATTTCAATTAAGAAGGAAAACATAGATTCCGAATCGCCATGCTGGACCCTAGGACGGAGCAGCCTGCAATACGCTTCGCCATCGTGGGTCGACAGCCCGATGGGTGGTATGACATGGGGCTTTTGACGGTCGAAAAATAAGGGTGCCGGGTTCTCGCAGGGACTAAACATCCAAGCGCTATAGCTGGGGGACTTGCGCCCACAGTGAGACAGGGATGCCTGGCAGGAGTGGATGACCTTTTTGCCCAATCGGAGTTTTCTTGAGCCGGTTTCGTTTCATTATGCTTTTCCTGACCGGTAATTCTTCTGGTTCCTACCCTACATGAATTCAACACATCCTTGAGTGAATCTACCTCTTGCCGCTGTGTCAGTTGACAATCCTTGCTGTGCTGCTGGGCTGGTTAGCGGATAACCAATCGGGACGCCCGTCGTACACGCATGCCATGCATTCGACGCCCATGGCATGCGCTCCGCGTGGTTGCGGGATCGCTATTCCCAAACGGCAGCTCCATTTTTAGAGGTACTCTCGGAACACTTCCGTGTCGTACTGATTACGCTTGAATTTCTAGATTCATATCTTGTGCCGCGCGAGGCGCATAACCGCGGATGTCAACGGCGGATATCAAAAACAGACAGAAGCCGGGCCTTGAGATACGTCAGATCGAACCCATAAGGGATCGATCTGCAGAAACGTTTCCTTTTCTATTGAAAAATTTCCTTGCCCTTCTTTTTGCAATCTGATACATCAAAGCGGGGGACAAATTGTATGAATTCAGGAAGCCACAAAATAAACTCAAGGCATATTCGATTGTTGGTGGGGGTACTTCTTGCATATTTCTGGATCGGTGCGCCAACACTATTTGCCCAAGGCACAGATCTCGGCACAATCCAGGGCATTGTGACGGATTCAAGTGGTGCTGTCATTAGCAACGCTAAGGTCGAGGTTCTGGACACGGATACCAACCAAACGTTGCCATTCACCACGGACAGCCAAGGATCCTTCAGCGCCGCCGCTATCCAGCCCGGCCATTATAAGGTCACCGTCACAGCCCCCGGCTTTTCCACTGCGGTTGTCGACAACATTATCCTACGGGGCACCATGACCATGAATTTGCGCCCCGTGTTACGTGTTTTGACGGCAACCACGACAGTTCAGGTGACGTCAGCAGCGAACTTGATCGACACCCAGAACTCGACGATCAGCCAGACTCTGAACAACCTGGATGTCAATCAACTTCCTCGCGATAGCCGCGACATTTATCAGTTTTTATATATCAATCCGAATATTCAGAGTAGCGACGAGCCCGGCGACTTCAAGTTCATGGGCGCTCAGAGCTACGGCGCCAGCTTTTCCGTCGACGGCCAGGCAGCCAACGGCGGCATGTTCGGGGCTCAAACCCAAAGCCAACCCTCCCTCTTGTCGGTGGGTTCGTTGCAGGTCATGTCCAGCGGATATAGCGCCCAGTACGCTGGCGTCGCCAACATCCGCGTCACCACCCAAAGCGGCACCGACAGATACCATGGGACGGCCTACTACGACAACGTGAATTCGGCCCTGTCGGCCTGGGCCCTGTCTGACAAGCTAGACCAGGAAACCTTTTCTCCGACGGCTTTTGCGCCGGTATTTCGACGGCCGCAGACCAACAATACCGACATGGCCTTCTCCTTTGGCGGCCCCATGCCGGAGCTGAAGAAAACCTGGATATTTTTGGCCTATGAGGAGCAGTGGAATACGTCTCCGACTACCGAATCCGGCAACATACCCCATCCCTCGCTGTTGGCCGGCGACTTCTCACTGCTGACAAATTCAGCTAAACCGCAAGTTCCATCGAATATTGTTCTTACCCCGGAAGAGATCGCGACGGACACGGTAGGTGGGCTTGGAAAGCAGTTCATCACGATTCCGCAACGACTCATCGACCCAATCACCGCCAAGCTCATCGATGCGTACTTTCCTAAAGTCGGCACCAGTGCGCCCATCAACGCCCACACCGGCATAGTGAATGGCTACCAGACTACGGTTCCGTCGAGAAGTGGCCAGAGAATGGGAGACTTGCGGATCGATCACACGATCAACGATTCGAACCGATTCTATGGCGTCTACCACGCGTCGTCTCAGAATATCAGTTCACACCCTGTCGCCGCTCCCTTTACCGGTCTTGGCTTGCTCCAGACCACTCGTCTCAACAACATGGTTTCGCTCTCCTATACGCACGTCTTCTCTCCCAATATGGTCAATGAGGCGCGCGGGGGCTTCAACCTTCAACATCTGTACACGCATGCCAATACCACGCTGCAAAGTTTCTTGCAGACCATCGGATTCTCAGCCGCTGATATTGCTGCCTATGCAAGTGTCGTCGGGACTTCTCAACTCCCCATCTATGGGAATACGTTAATCAACTTCGGCTCGGGGTATTCGAGATTCAATAATGGGGGCCGCAGCGCGAATCGCCCCTTGAATCAGAATCTGATCACATTCGGCGACACGCTGACCTGGATCATTGGCCGGCACACCCTGAAGATGGGCGGCGACTTCATCCGCAACCAGGCGGTGGACGGCTTCGCTTCGACTCGCAGCAACCCGCTAGGGACAATTACCTACAAAGGCAGCGGGGCCCAAGGCATTGCAAATTTTGTACTCGGCGAGGCACCATACAGCGCCACCTCAGTGTATAACCCACGCCCCCCACTGAATGTTTACAACTGGGAAAACGGCTTTTACGTTCAGGATGATTTTAAGGCGACCTCGAAACTTACCCTGGACCTGGGCCTGCGCTATGACATTTTCACCCCGTTTGTCGAGGCGAACGATTTGTTGGTGAACTTCGATCCGAACTATACCAACGCGGGCTCGGGGAATCATGGCCGCTTTGTCATTCCTTCCGACAAGGCCCTTCCGTACCTCTCTCCCGGGCTCAAGGCGTATGGCGTCGTGACCGCTGGCCAGGCCGGATTGGGAACTGGCCGAGGTCTGGTTCGGCTGGACAAGAACGACTGGGGCCCGCGCGTCGGCTTCGCGTACACCCTCAACGACCGCAGTGTCGTGCGTGGCGGCTGGGGAATATTCTATCCGACCTCCGCTGCCCAGGCTGATCGGGATGCCATGGGAACCAACTCGTTCAATCAGGGAATCACCCACACTTCGACGGCCCAAAATCCGCTCTCCCCCTGGCCCAGGGGCGGGGAAACGACCGGTGTCAGTCCAAATGTGGGGGGAGTTGAGATTGGGCAGAACAACGAACCCAGCGCCAACTATATTCCAGTCAACCTGAGGAATCCACGGATGCAGCAGTGGAACGTCAGCTTTGAGCATCAGCTCCGCAAGCAGTCATCGATCAGGGTGTCCTACCTGGGGGCCCATATGTCAGGCCTGATCATGGGCATTGACCTCGGCATGCTTACTCCAAGCAATACACCATTCGGCACATCTGGAGACCCAACCGGGATTGTTGGCATCGGCGACGGCCACACCCCATGCGATCCCAGCGGAGAACAAGCGGACGGCCTGCAATGCTTGTATTCCACCGCGGACCTGGCACGGATGCCGTTCCCCATACTGGGCGATTACATCCTCGGCTTCGGGAACGTCGGCCACTCCAATACAAATTCGTTTCAAACCCAGTTCCAACATCAGGCGTCCCAGCTCACCTTCAGCATCGCATATACCTATGACCACGAGGACTCATCGGGCATCGACATGGGAAACAGCAGTCTCGCCGGAGAGGCTTATGACGGAATCAATCCAAACAGCGATTACGGGCCGGCCAGCTGGGTATCTCGGCATCGGGTCGTTGCCTTTGGCATCTACAATCTACCGGTCGGTCATGGACAACGCTTCGCATCCGATGCTCCCGCGTTGCTAAATCAGTTCATCGGCGGGTGGCAGATCACATCCAATATGTTCGCAAAATCGGGCGTGCCATTCACGCCTTATCTGGACTGCACCGACTGCGATCCAGTTGTACCCGGCAATGTTGGGACAGGCTCCATGGATGCAATTGGCAACTTCAACAGCACCAGCATACGTCCGCTCATCATTAGCAATCCAAGGAAGAACGTACCTAGAGGCTATCAGTGGAACCCAGCCGCACTCGCGTTGCCGACTGATATTGGCGCGGGCTGGTTTACTCAACCCCAACTGTCCAAGCGCAATTCCTTGTGGGGTCCGGGTTCGTACGGAGTGAACCTGGGTGTTCATAAGAATTTCAATGTCAACCGCTTTATCGTTGAAATCGGCGCGGATATGGATAACGTCTTCAACCATCCAATGCGCTCGCCCGATGAGAATTACGCATACTCAGGCTCGGAGAACGGCCCATCCTATGCGGCTTTGGGATCGTTCAACCAGGACGTGAACCAGACTCCGCCCCCTCCGGGAAAACAGCCAGCGTTGCTGCCGCTCAACACCGACTGGACCCCCAACCAAGGGAGTCGGTTTGGGAATTTCGGCCAGAATTATCAAACGTTCAGCGAGGAAGGCATTAGCGGGAACCGAGTCATTCGACTAAAAGGCCAGATTTCTTTCTAAAGGATTATTTACTGTCGGGATCCGGACGGAAAGTTACCAATTCTGTCCGGATTGTTTTCTGTCCATCTGGGATTCACGTCGATTTCTGCATACCCGGTGTTCAAATCTCCCGCCTAGAAGAAGAGGCGGATAGGAATAGATAATGTATCGGGCAGTATTTCGCACACTAGTGGCTTTGGTACTTGCCTGCGGACTGGCAAGTGCGGCGCAGCGCCCCGGAGGTTTTCGCGTCATTGGTCCTGGCGGCGGCGGTGCGATGTTCAATCCCACAATCAGTCCACATGATCCCAACACTGTTTTGATCTCGTGCGACATGACGGGCTCCTACATCACCCACGATGGCGGTCGTTCGTGGAGAATGTTTAACCTGCGCGGCGTGACGCACTTCTTCGTCTTCGATCCATTGGCTCCGCACACCATATATGCAGGAGGAATTGGGCTATGGCGAAGCACCGACGACGGAGAGACATGGAAGCTTTCCTATCCAGGACCCTCCACAGTGCGGGGCATCGAAATGTCCTCCGATCACGCGGAGGAAACGATTCTCGCACAGCCCAATCACCTCGGCACGATTGCCGCGTTGGCGATCGACCCAGAGGATTCGCGGACTCTATACGCGGGCGCAGGGGAGAAAGATGCACCCGCTCTTTTCGTCTCCCATGATTACGGCAAAAGCTGGAAAAGAGAAGCGGCTTTGCCGGAAGTGCCGCAGCATCTCTGGGTTGATCCGTATTCTCTGCAGACATCGAGAACGCTGATCCTCCTCGGAGCCCACTTTGTCGTCACGAAGAGTGCTGCTGGCATTCGGAAAGCTGACGTACCGGCCACCGCAAGTATGACGGACTCGACGGATGGATTCGACGGCCCTGGCAAGTCGGTCCTCTACATTACGTCGGAAAAAGGAGGGTTTGTTTCCACGAATGATGGCGCTTCGTGGCATCCCATCACTTTGCCGGGAGAGGGCGCCATGGTGCGTGCGGTCGCCACAAGCCTGCATCATCCGAACACAGCATACATTTCCTACAGTCACTTGAATCTCGACGGAAAGACCTGGCACGGAGTTGCGAAGACGGTCGATGGCGGAGGCACGTGGAAGTTGGTATGGAAAGAAAGTGTGGCCGCCGCGCCCAATGTACACGACGCGTGGATTACGCCGACCTTGGGGACCGATTGGGGTGAAAATCCACTGACACTGGGGGTTGCAGACCAAGACCCCAATCTGGTGTATGCCACGGATTTTGGGCGCACGTTGACGACCACGGATGGCGGCAAGAACTGGTATGCGAAATATTCGCGGCGAGTGTCAGGCGCCGGATGGACTACGACGGGGCTCAACGTCACGACTGATTATGGCATCCACTTCGACCCATTCGATCACAAACGGCAGTTCATCACCTATACGGATATTGGTCTCTTCCGCAGTGAGGACGCGGGCAAATCCTGGGTACGAAGCTCTCATGGAATTCCAGCGGCGTGGTCGAACACGACATACTGGGTGGTGTTCGACCCAAAAGTTCGTGGACAAATGTGGAGTGTCAACAGCGGAACGCACGATCTGCCACGGCCTAAGATGTGGCGTCGAACATCGGTAGAGACGTTCGAAGGTGGGGTCTGCCGCAGCGATGATGGTGGTCGAACGTGGAAGCAATCCAATGCGGGGATGAAGGAAACTGCCACCACCGATATCATGATGGACCCCAAAAGCCCTCCCGGTGCAAGAGTGCTGTACGTGACGGGCTTTGGCCGCGGGGTATACAAGAGTAGCGATGGTGGCGCGACGTGGAGCCTGAAGAACAATGGTATTACGCAGCACGACCCACTTGCATGGCGACTGGCTAGAGCAACCAACGGAGACCTCTATGTCGTGCTGGCGCGACGATCGGAAGATGGCAGCATCGGCAACAACGGCGACGGCGCTCTCTACAAGTCAACCGATGGAGCGGAGAGCTGGATGCCAGTGAAACTTCCACTCGGAGTCAACGGGCCGAATGGACTTGCGATTGATCCCCAGAATCCGCAGCGGCTCTATCTCGCCGCCTGGGCTCGTGCGGTAGGGATACATGGGATGGGCGGAGGTATTTATGTCTCCAACAACGGTGGCAGGCTTTGGCGGCAGGTGTTTCGCCGCGACCAGCATGTCTACGACGTTTCGATCGATCCCCGCAATCCCGATGTCTTGTATGCTGCCGGCTTTGAGTCCTCCGCCTGGAAATCTTCCGATCGCGGGGAGCATTGGAAACCCATCGCAGGGCCGAATTTCAAATGGATGCATCGCGTGATCCCTGATCCGACTGCTCCGGGCAAAATCTACATCACCACGTTTGGAGGAGGCGTCTGGCATGGGGATGCAATTGCAAAACCGGGGACACAGGATATCGCTACACCGCAACTCCAACCCGGGCGATGATAATCACGCATGATTACGCATCCATGAGGAGTAGTTTTCGGGTAGTCTTGCAACTTCCGTGCTGAGGAGTTTCGTCTGTGAAGGATCTAACGCGCCGAGAATTCCTACATACAATGGCCGGAGCTGCAGTGGGCGGCACGATTGGCGGCCACGACAGGCTCATTCATAGCCAACCCCTAGACGCTCCATCCACATCATCCGGCCAGAGGGACCGTGAATGCGATGAGGCATGCCTGGCCCTCCGATCTTTGATATTTCCCAGGCCACAGGAAATTTCCGGTTCGGGCAGCAACTTCCTTATCGATGATCAGGTACGCATTGTGCTGCCGTCCGAAGGGTCTGAACAGGATTCAGCTTTAGCGCGCTTGCTGGTAAACGAAGTAAGTGACCGGTTTGGATTGCACTTGAAGATCGATCGGCTGACGAGCTTGGGTGCCGGCGGCCGCATAATCCTGATGGGGTCAATCAATAATCCCTTGATTCGTCAGTATTGTACGGAAATGGAGCTGACGGCAATCGTCCAAAGCCTTCGCCCAGAGGGCTATATCCTTCGGACAAACAATAACTTGGTTCTAATTGCCGGTGTTGACGATCCTGGTGCTTTCTATGGGCTGCAGTCCCTCCGCCAATTGCTCACAACCGAAGGCAGAGTGCCGCAATTCGCTGGCGTACAGATTCGCGACTGGCCCGATAAGCCGTTTCGAGGAATTTATATGTACCTTCCCGGACGCGAGAACATCC
>JAJXZK010000265.1 GCA_021780095.1 Acidobacteriota bacterium
GAGAGTCCGCGTTGGCTCATGGGCCGATCGCAGGATGATCAGGCCCGTGCAGTGCTGCAACGAATCCGCGAGTCCGGTGACGTGAGCGCCGAACTCGCTGAGATCAAAGCCGACCTGAGCTTGCAGGAAGGCGGCTGGCGCGAGTTGCTGAATGCTTCTTTGCGCCGCCCGCTGATCATTGGTATCGGTCTGGCAGCTTTCCAGCAGTTCACCGGGATCAACACCGTTATTTATTACGCGCCGACAATTTTTCAGCTGGCTGGCCTTCACTCCGCTTCGGCGGCGATTTTAGCTACCGTAGGCGTGGGAGTCGTCAACGTACTGCTGACGCTAGTTGCGCTGCGGATGCTCGATCGCGCGGGACGACGCCCGCTGCTGCTCTATGGCCTGGTGGGGATGGTCATCAGCCTTGCTGTCCTCGGTGCTGCATTTCTCATCGGCGGCTCGTCGCCCATCGTTGCCTGGCTCGCCGTGATCAGCCTTGGCGTGTATGTTGCCTGTTTCGCGATCGGCCTGGGACCGGTCTTCTGGCTGCTGATCTCGGAGATCTATCCTCTCAAAATTCGCGGTCGCGCGATGGGCGTCGCCACCATGATGAACTGGGGTTCCAACCTGATTGTCGCGCTGACATTTCTCAGCTTGCTGCATTCCCTGGGACGCAGCGCAACTTTCTGGCTCTACGCCGTCGTCGGCATCCTCGCGTGGTTCTTTGTCTATCGCCTGGTCCCGGAGACGAAAGGCCGCACGCTGGAACAGATTGACGCAGAATGGCACTCGGTCGGCAAGAACAAGAAATAGCTACAAGTACCTACTGTTTCTTTCCCTCGATTTCATCCAGCTTGTCGGTGGCTGCATCGATGGCGCGGCTCCAGTCCACCAGCACATTTCCCACCACCGGAGATTGCTGGTCGGCCAGTTGCCATTTATGTTGGTCCATCGCCTCGCGTACCGCGGCCAGAGTTTTTACGCCGTACCCTGTGTACGCGCCGGGAGCATAGATTTGGTTCTTGTACCAGCTTCTGCCCGGCAGGCCCGCCTCCAGCAGTGTCGCGCGCTCCGTCAACATCAATAGATGATTTACGTCGGCTACCTGCGTCCCATCCAGCAGCGCATCATCCTTTGCCAGCTGCTCGAACGCCGTCTGGTATTTCTCCGCACTGGTCGTCAAATCGGCAGCGCCATTTTCCAGCGGCGCAAAATTCATGTACGGCGGCACCGCCTCTTCTTTCGGTGGATAGGAAGGTGTCTGCGGATCGGACATCGCAGCGAAGACGCCCTCCTGAATCTTTCGATTGGTCTCCGCCATGTCTTGCCGCGTTTGTGTCATCTGTTTTTTCAATTGGTCCACATACTGGTGCATCGTATCGGCCACGTCCGTGAACTCATACGGCAGCACCTCCGCGTCGGCCATCCGCATCACGGCTGTTCCAGCTATCTGCGCCAGCGCGCGACCGTACACAAACTTGGTGTCGGAGAAATGTGTGTACCAATAGAAATCGTCATATTCGGAGTGATACACGCCCGCCTTAGTTTCGCCGTCGAAACTCAGATCAACTGACGGTATTCCAAGGTAGTCCAGAAACGGCGAGTAATCGGACCCGTCGCCAAGCGCATCAATGCGCAGGTCGCGTCGTCCACGCACCTCGGTTCGCTCTGTTTCTGTCGTTGCCGCGCCAATCTGCTGTAGCCGCGCCCGCTCCAGCACGGAGTATTTTGTTTCAGGATCCGGCACCTCCGCAGCTACCGAATTTAGAAAGTGTTCGACCGAATGCGAGCCTTCCATCTGCAGAAAGCCCCGGTCGGTGTTGTCGGAGTTGACATAAAACACAGCATGATCGCTCAGTTCCTTCGCATGCGTTTCCACCCACTCGGTGGAACCCAGCAAGCCCGGCTCCTCTCCATCCCACACGCAATAAATAATGGTTCGGCGTGGCTTCCATCCTTGTTTCGCAAGTTCACCCAACGCCCGCGCTTCTTCCATTTCCGCCACCAGGCCGGAGATCGGGTCTTCCGCCCCATTCACCCACGCATCCTGGTGGTTGCCCCGGATCACCCACTGGTCCGGCTCGGTCGCGCCCGTCATCCGCCCAATCACGTCATAAATCGGCTTCGTATCCCAGTGGGAATACACGCGCAAATGCACTTTCGTCGCGCCCGGACCGACATGGTACGCAATCGGCAATCCTCCTCGCCACGGACGGGGTGCCATCTGCCCACCCAGCGCCTCCAGCAGCGGCTGCGCGTCTCCGTAAGAAATCGGCAGCGTCGGAATCTTCGTAATTTCCGGATTGTCTTTCAACGGAATGCGCTTCGCATCTTTCGTCGCGCCAACACCCGGCGTCAGCGGGTCGCCAGGATAATATGTGTCCGTAACGGAGCCGCGCTGTACGCCCTCCGTCGGCCGCGCCGGGCCCGCCGGGAACGTCGTATCTTCACCGTACCCATCCTGCTGCGGATCGGAGTAGATGATGCAGCCCACCGCCCCGTGCTCGGCAGCCACTTTCGGCTTGATGCCGCGCCACGCTTGTCCGTATCGAGCGATCACAATCGCGCCCTTCACAGACACGCCCATCGTTGCCAGCGCTTCGTAATCTTCCCTCGTTCCGTAGTTCACATACACCAACGGCGCAGTCACATCCCCATCCGCGGAGTACGCATTGTAGGGTGGCAGCGCTTCCGCCTGCTGGTTTGATGTCGGATCGACTCCGACCGTCGGCTCCGCCAACTTCGCCGTAAATTTCGTCGGCTCCACTAACTCCAGTGCGCGCTCTTTCGGAGTAGGGAACAGCACATAAAATGTCTCGATCGAAGTATCGAATCCCCACGAGCGAAACTTCTCCGCGATCCATTCCGCGTTGTCTTTGTCGTAGGGCGATCCAACGTTGTGCGGATGCGCGGAGAGTCGCTGCATGTAGCTGCGCAAATTATCCGGCGACGGAATCGCGCGAAAGTTCTGTTCCCACTGCACCTCTTTCGCCGACGCATCGTGCGAATAGCCCTGCAGCAACTCCGGTGTTGAGGGTTGCTGTGCATGCATCACAACTGCGGACAACACCATGGGGAACAGCCAGCGCGACGAAATCATCTTTGGATCTCCACTTTTCACTGTTTGTCTGGACGAAATTGGTTTCTTCTTCAGGAGGCTGCGATGAGCAATGCTGCAGTCCACACTCGCAAACTCACCGCCCCAAAGCGTCGGTCGCTGACCCGGTCATGGACTGTTCTGTTTCTTCCGGTACTTTAATTCATTCCCGCAGAGGCTTGTGACGAGAATATCTCTGCGTGCGCGTATCCGTGAAGTGATTTCTGCGATTTCAGCGATGAACCTGGACCATTGGTCGCGCTGCGGAGTACGGCCAATGCCGAACAGCATTCCTATCAAAACTCACGCCGGCGTGAGTACGGTTCTGGCCAATATGTCTTGATGTATGACGGTCCCATCAGCCGTGCCCGCTCCGATCATGCGCCCATCGGCCAGCTCCGGAAAATATTTCTGCTAGCCCCAGACACCTCACCGGGGCAATCCCTTAGGTGTCCAAAAATGAACACCGTTTTGCGATACCGGACAGCGAACCTACAACCCACTTTCACTATGCAGTCGTAACTGTTGGAAATAACACGGCTTCCATGCGCGCTACTTTGGCGATCCACGTGCACTGACTGCGAGTAATGGATATCGCACGGCCCGATCTGAAAAAGCAAAAAATCCGCCGCCAAATTCTTTGGGCCGCGGTCGCAGTGGCCCTGCTGACCGGAATCACCGTGTTTGTCATGCGGCTCAAACCCGCGGCGCCCACCGTCGACCGCAGCACGGTCTGGACAGACACCGTCAAGCGTGGCAACATGATTCGCCAGGTGCGCGGCCTGGGAACTCTGGTCCCGCGCGAAGACCGCATCCGCTCCATTCCCGCGGAAACCGACGGCACCGTGGTCAGTATTTTCAAGCTCCCCGGCGCGCTGGTCCATGCGGATACAGTGATTCTGCAACTCACCAACCCGCAGCTGATGCAGGAGGCGCAGGATGCTGCCCTGCAATTGAACGCAGCGCAGGCGGAATACCACAACACCCAGGTCAGCATTGAGAGTGCCTTGATGGACCGGCGTTCTACCGCCGCCGATATCAACGCGCAATATCAGCAGGCCCAGCTGCAGGCGCGGACCGACAAGGCTCTCTACAAGCTCGGCGTCATCAGCGGCCTCACCTATAGCGATTCGCAAGGCAAGGCGGACGCATTGACCACCCGCCAGAAGCTGCAGGAAGAAGAAGTTTCCATCAATCAAAAAGCTCTCGAAACGCAGCTCGCCGTGCAGAAGGCAAAGGTGGAGCAGGCGCGTGCGCTGGCGCAACTGAAGCAGCGCGAGGTCGATGCTCTCACCGTCCGCGCCGGGATTGAGGGCCAATTGATTCAGATGCCATTGCAGATGGGCCAACACATTCTTGTCGGTGCGGAGCTGGCCCAGATCATTCAGCCCGATCAGTTGAAGGCGCAGCTGCAGATTCCAGAAACGCAGGCACACGATGTCCTCAACGGGCAACCTGCCGAAATCGATACGCACAATGGAGTGGTTCCAGGCACGGTCACAAGAATTAATCCCGCGGTTGTGAACGGAACGGTCACGGTCGACGTACAGCTAGATGGAACCTTGCCGCAAGGTGCGCGACCCGACCTCAGCGTGGATGGAACCATTGACTTGCAACGCCTGCATGACGTGCTCTACGTGGGGCGTCCTGCGTTTGGCAATGAAAATTCCACCATCAGCCTGTTCAAGCTGGACCCCGGCGGCAACTATGCCACGCGCGTCGCAGTCAAGGTCGGTCGTGCATCGGTGAATGAAATTCAAATCCTGAGCGGCTTGAAAGCAGGGGACACTGTGATCCTTTCCGACATGTCGCGATGGGACAATGTAGATCGCATCCGCCTCGATTGAGATGTGAGCTTTCGATAGGGAAGAAAAGTTTTTGATCCAAGCCGTTTTTATGGATGACAGAGAGGACCAAAATACAATGGCCATTGCAGAGCAAGCGCTGATCCACATTGAAGCTCTCACAAAAGTTTTTTATACCGATGAGATTGAAACCCACGCGTTATCGGGCATTCATCTCAACATCGATCGCGGAGAATATGTTGCCATCTCCGGTCCCTCCGGCTGCGGCAAGTCCACCCTGCTTTCCATCCTTGGCCTGTTGGATACGCCGAGCGGCGGCAGCTATTTGTTGAACACGCGCCCGGTAGAAAATCTCAGCTTTGCCGAGCGCTCGCGCATTCGCAATCAGGAGATCGGTTTCATCTTTCAGAGTTTCAATCTGATCGGCGACCTGACCGTGTATGAGAATGTCGAGCTGCCGCTCACCTATCGCTCTGGCATGCCATCCGCCGAGCGCAAACGCCGCGTCGATGAGTCGCTGGGCCGCGTCGGCATGGCGCATCGCCTTCGCCACTATCCCTCGCAGCTCTCTGGCGGTCAGCAGCAGCGTGTCGCCGTGGCCCGCGCACTCGCCGGTTCCCCTTCGATTCTTCTGGCTGACGAGCCCACCGGAAACCTAGACTCCCGCAATGGTGAAGCCGTCATGGAGTTGTTGAAGGAACTGCACAAAGACGGCGCCACCATCTGCATGGTCACGCACGATCCGCGCTTCGCCAAACTTGCCGACCGCGAAGTGCATTTGTTCGACGGTCAGGTGGTCTCGGAAGAAGACCTGCGCCGCAAGCTCGCAGCCGAAAGGGAATTGCTGCAATGAGGACGGCGTGCGAGTCCACCTGGGGATGAGTGCGCCAAATTCAAGCCTTCGTTTGGCTTGAGTGGAATAGAAATACGGGTTTCTTGTGAGGGAAAATTATGACGACCCTGTGGGCCGATCTTCACTACGCACTCCGCCAGCTCCGCAAGTCGCCCGGCTTTACGGTGACTGCGGTGCTGACGCTCGCCCTCGGCATCGGTGCCAATACCGCCATCTTCAGCGTGGTAAATGCGCTGATGCTGCGGCCGTTGCCATATCCAGAGCCGGCTCGGTTGGGCACGCTCATCACCCACTACAATTCTGCCCACGCGTCTGGCGACAGCGACAGCGTTGACGGCGAGATGTATGAGATGGTGCGCGATCACGTGCCGGCGGTGTCCGTTGCCACCTATTCTTTTCCTGCAGGAATTAATCTCAAGACGAGTTCAGGCGCGCGGTACGTCGTTGCCCAGAGGGTGTCCACAAAATATTTCGATGTATTGGGCACTCCCCCGCTGCTGGGGCACGGCTTCACGCAAGAAGATGACCTGCTGCATGGACCGAACGATGTGGTCTTGAGCAATGCTTTGTGGCGCACTGCATTTCATTCCGATCCGAATATCATCGGCCGCGCGATTCTGCTGAAAGGCGCGCCTTTCACGGTCGTCGGCGTCTTGGCGCGCGGTGAGCACGCGCCCGCGATGGATCTTTTCGGCCTGGGATCGACAAGTCCCGCCGAATTATGGACACCTTTGCGCCCCAGCCGCACCGGAGAAGGTTCAGGCACCAACTACGGCGCCCTGCTGCGCCTAACTCCCGGCAGCACGTGGGTACAGGCCAATGCGCAGTTGAGTCGCCTGATGCCAACTCACATTCGGGAGGACATGGCGCGAAATCCCGGCATGAAGGCCCATCTCGAAGATCTTCCGTTGCAGCAGAGCGAGGTGGAGTCCACACGTCCGGCTGTTTTGGGTCTCATGATGGCGGTTGGTTTCATTCTGCTGATTGCGTGTGCGAACCTTGCCGGGCTGGGCCTGGTGCGTGCCCAGCGCCGCAAGGTAGAGATGGCCACACGCATGGCACTGGGAGCAACTCCATGGGCCCTGGTGCGGCAGTTGTGGACAGAAAATACGGTCCTGGCATTCCTGGGCGGCGCAGCTGGTTTGGGCATTGCCGAGGGTGGCTTGCTGTTGTTGCAGAAACTGCTGCCCGCGGGTCTATTGCCGACAAGCAATTTCAATCTCGATGGCAGAGTGCTGCTGTTCACTCTTGCGGTTTCTCTCACCGCCAGCATATTGGCGGGAATGCTTCCCGCCCTGACGCTGCGCCGCGTCGATTTGCGTTCCGTCATGGCCGTCAGCGCCAACCGGGCCGCGTCCGGCGCGGGAAATCACAACGCGCGAACGTTGCTGATCGCCGGAGAAATTGCGCTGACCGTTGTCTTGGTTGCGGCTTCAGGTCTGCTGATTCGCTCGCTCATCTATCTGGAAACACTGCCGCCGGGCTTCGACGCAGCCAACGTAACCACGGGGAAAGTGTCGCTGGATGAGGCGCGCTACCACCAGGCGGCGGCGGTACAGCATCTGTTCACGGCGAGCCTTGAAACCATGCGGCGCATTCCCGGTGTGGAGAATGCCGCCATTGGACTGAGCCTGCCGTATGAGCGGGGACTGAACAATTTTTTCAAAATCGCGGACGGATACAACGCCGGCAAAGGATTTACCGCGACCATGATTTATGTGACGCCCGGATATTTTGATTCCTTGCGAATTCATCAGCTTGCGGGGCGCGACTTTAGCGCGAGCGATACGGCGCACAGCCAGCCGGTGGCGATTGTGAATGAGTCTTTCGCGCGTGAATATCTTGGAGCGCGCGATGCGATTGGCCGGCACGTAGGAGCGCCGGGCGGTGGTGCTTCGGACCACCTCGCCATCGTCGGCGTGGTCTCCGATGTAGTGAAGACTCCGAGCTTTAACAGTGACGCGCCCTTGACCACTGAACCGACGATCTATGTTCCTGCCGCGCAAGTCGGTTCCAGTTTCCTCGCTATGGTGCACGTTTGGTTTCAGCCGAGTTGGATTGTGCGTACGCGCGGTCCTATTGCAGGAATTGCCGGCGCAATGCAGAAGGCGCTCGCGGAGGCCGACCCCACGCTTCCGTTTGCCGGCTTCTACAGTATGGGAGAGCTGGAACAACATGCCTTAGGGATGCAGCGTGTTGAGGTTATGCTGCTGGGTGTGATGGCTTTGCTGGCGTTGTTGCTCTCCGTCATCGGCGTGTATGGATTGATTGCCAACCTGGTCGTCCAGCGCACGCGAGAAATCGGCATTCGCCTGGCCTTGGGGTCTTCCATGCGGCAGGCAATGCTGCAGATTGGTCAAGCCGGCATATGCGCCACCGTCCTGGGTTTGTCCGTGGGCCTCGCCGCATCGTTGCTGGCCCTCCACGCGATGAAGAGTTTCCTCTACGGCATCCGCGCAACCGATCCGGTCACGTTGGCGGCAACCGCTGCAGTGTTGGCTGTGGCGGCAGCAACGGCAACATTTCTCCCTGCGCGGCGTATCGCCCGTATTGATCCGGCAAAGACTTTACGAGAAGAGTAGGACCGCGATGAACACACTGCGCAACGACCTTCGCTTTGCATTCCGTCAACTGCGCAAGTCGCCCGGATTTATGGCGACAGCGGTGCTGACCCTTGCGCTCGGTATCGGCGCTACCACGGCCATCTTCACGTTGGTCTATGACGTGCTCCTCAAGCCGCTGCCATATCCCAATCCGGGCCAGCTGGTGGTCATGCAGGAACAGGTGGCGGAATTCAAAGACCTCTATCCCACGGTTCCGATGAACGCCAACCACTTTGAAAATTGGCAGCAGCATAGCCACAGTTTTCAGTCCATGGCAGTAGTGCAGCCTGAGAACGTTCCCCTGGGCGCGGGCGGCCACCCGCTCCAGATTAGCGTGTTGCGCACCACCTCCGGGATCTTTTCCGTGCTCGGCGTTCAGCCCCAACTCGGTCGCGGATTTACTCCGCAAGAGGACAGGCCCGGCCATCCTCGCGTCGTGATCGTGATGTACGACCTCTGGAAGACGCAATTCCACAGCGATCCTAATATCCTGGGCCGGACCGTCACTCTCGACGGCTACCCGCGCACACTGATCGGAGTCATGCCGCGATCGTTTCATCTGCCCAGCTCACAGGCTCTGTCGGGAGCGATTGGCTTTGCCAATAGCCACGGATCTGCGCAAGCGTTAGTTCCGCTGGTCTTCACCGCAGACCAGCGGAAGGAAGTTGCTGGCGAGTTCGACTATCCCGGCTTGGCGCGTCTCAAGCCGGGAATCTCTTTTGCCCAGGCCCAGGCCGAGCTGAACGGGCTGCAGCGCTCCATATCCGCCACCCTTTCCGCGGATGAAAAGATGACGTTGTCGGCGATTCTGATTCCGTTCCAGCAATACCTGGTGGGCAACAATAGCAAGCCGCTTGTCATCCTGCTCGTCGCCGTCGCGGGGCTGCTGTTCGTCGGCTGCATCAATATCATGAATCTTCTTCTCGCCCGCGCTGTCGGTCGCCGGCAGGAAATGGCCGTGGCCTCCGCCCTGGGAGCCAGCCGAGGCGACCTGCTGCGAGCCTCCATGCGAGAGGCCGGTGTGTTGGCTGTGATCGGCGGGGCTCTGGGAATTCTGCTCGCGGCAA
>JAJXZK010000157.1 GCA_021780095.1 Acidobacteriota bacterium
ATCCTTCTCACTCAGCGCTGGAGGAGGAACATCGTAGCTCCGCCGCCACAACTTCATCTGCGCCTCGCCATATTTCTCCGCCGTCTCCGCCTTGTTCAGTCCCTGCAGCGCGCCATAATGGCGCTCGTTCAGTCGCCAGTCCCGCACCACCGGCACCCACATGCGGTCCATCTCATCCAGCACTATCCACAGCGTACGAATCGCCCGCCGCAACACAGATGTATAGGCCACGTCGAACGTGAACCCTTCATTGCTTAGCAATCGTCCCGCGTCCCGGGCCTCCAACTTTCCCTGCTCCGACAGATCCACATCCGTCCATCCGGTAAACAGGTTTTCTTTATTCCAAACGCTCTCTCCATGTCGCAGCAGTACAAGTTTGCCCATCTGACTTTTCCTTTTCTGGCTCGCCCGTGGCGAGGGGGGTAGTTTTTGTCGCATCGCGCTCCGCTGTCCTTCGGACCGGAGCCGTCCTCGTTCCCAACCAAAAATCTCTCTTCGGTTCGCTGCTCTTATCCTAATCGAACCGCAGGTACGCCATCGCGCAGGTAACTTAGGTCACTTTTACGCTCGAGTTATCCACATTTCGTCTTCCGCACCCTCTCCAAAATATAGTTGCCTTAGCAACTATATTGGCCAAATTGGTTGCTAGCGCAACTAAATTAACTGGGCCTCTTCTAGAGCAAACATTCGCCGAAAAACTCTCTTCGCCAACCCGCGAAGAATTTTTTTTCGCGCCGCTTTGCAATTTGGAAATCTACGGAACAATCACCGCCGCGCCATCGATGGCATCGTGACGCAGCGCGTTCATCGCGTCATTAATGTCATCCAGAGAAAATGACGTCGTCTTGGTTTTTATGCCAATTTGGCTGCAAATCTGCAAAAACTCGCGCGCATCCGCTCGCGTCATATTCGCCACGCTGCGAATCTGCCGCTCTCCCCACAGCAATTTGTCATAGTCGAATTCAGGAATTCGATCCAAGTGAATTGCATTTATCGCCACCACGCCGCCCTTGCGCAAACTCGAGAGCGCCGCCACAACAACTTTCCCGCTAGGTGCAAATGTCACCGCGCGATCCAGTTGTACCGGCGGCATCTCGCGTTCATCACCCACCCAGCAAGCCCCTAAAGAATCCGCAAGCTGGCGGTGCGATGCGCCGCGCGTCGACACATACACATCGCAATTCCACGCGCGCAGAACAGCAATCGCGAGATGCGCCGAAGCTCCAAATCCAAATAATCCAACGCGTTCTCCACGCTCCACGCCCGCCACTCTCAAACTTCGAAAACCGATAATCCCCGCGCACAGCAAGGGTGCCACGTGCATGTCATCCAGCGCCTCTGGCAGCGGATAGACAAAGTCTGCGCGCGCGACCGTATACTCCGCATAGCCCCCATTCACGCTGTATCCCGTGAATGTCGGCTCATCGCAAAGGTTCTCCTTTTCGTGCCGACAAAACCAACACGTTCCATCCACTCCACCCATCCAGGACACGCCGACACGCGTTCCCGCCGGCAATTCCGGCGTCGCACCTTCAACAATTTCTCCAACAATCTGGTGCCCCGGAATCAGCTTGTCGAGCCGGGGTCGAAGCTCCCGATCGAGGATGTGCAGGTCTGTGCGACAAACCCCGCACGCCCGCACACGCAGCAACATTTGCCCGGCTTCTGCCTGCGGCTTATCAACCTGTTCTACGCGCAACGTGTGAAGAGAAGATGATTCCTCGGAATGGAAGACTGCGGCTTTCATTTGCAAGTACTCTCTCTACCATCTTGCGGGCGTCTGTCTGATTACATTTGAACATGGTCGGCATAAATGGAAGCGCCCGGAATTTTATCGGTACCGACGCTCTAGCTTGCTACAATGTCGGCTAGGCAAAGCTCTCCCCGCAATGTAACTGTGTCTCAATGAGACCGCTCCTCACAGTGTCGATTGAGATTGTTGAATGCTCGCAATTGGTGGTGCAACATGTCACTGTCGCCTGCTTCCCTTCTTCAGCCTTATTGTCACGCGGGACACGAAGGGTTTCACAACTTGCCGCCAGAGGCTCTTTCTGATTTGGATGCCATCAGCGCGCGCGTCGAATATCGCGACGGAGCAACGCTGATGCGACAGGGTGATCTGCCTCATTTCGTCAGAATCCTTTGCATTGGACGGGCAAAAATCTCCACCGCTTCGCAGGATGGAAAAAGCCTGCTGCTGAAAATCGCCGGTGCGGGTACGATTCTGGGACTGGATTCCGCGGTCCGGCAGATCAACTACGAAACTACAGCAGAGGCCTACGGGTCATGCGTCGTGAACGAAATCCCCGATCAATATTTTCTGGATTTTCTCTTCCGCCATCGCAATGCAAGTTGGCAGGTAATGCAGATGCTGGCGGATGAAAATCATGACCTGGTGGTGAATGCGCGTCGCGTCGCCCTGTCCGGCACGGTCGCCGGCAATGTTGCAAAGCTGCTGCTGGATTGGGGTGCGACTGTCAGTGAAATCGACGGGAGGAAGCACTTCAATATGGTGCTGACACACCAGGAAATTGCGGAAATGGTGGGGACCACGCGGGAGACTGTCACGCGCACGTTGGCCAGTTTTCGTCAGAATGGATGGATTCGTATCCACGGCGCGTCGGTTGAGCTTTTGCAGCAAGAAAAAATGAAGGGTATCTCCATCTGAGCTGCGTCCCTGCCATCGTGGCTCGAGCCGATCACGAACTCATGAATCAGGCCTTCGGATTATTCCAAAAGTGAGCGGCCGTTCCAGGCGTGCCGAATAATGTGCGCATGGTGGAATGCATACCCGAGCGTTGCCGCAGTCTGCACCGCCGACGAAATTGCAGACTACGGTAACTCGCTGTTGCGCGAACACGAGCGCCAAGCGCCCCCTTCTTTGACCTCCGGAACATCAGCTCCATCCCGCCAGAACGCCATGTCCGCAGCGGCTTGGGCAAAGCGAACTTTCGCCTATCCGGATACGCGTTTCGCGCGCGATGCATCATCGGTGATACCCATCACCGCCAGAATTGCGAGCCCATTTTAACTTCGGATGAGAGAGAAGGATGCTCAAGAACTATGAGCGGATTGGCTCAGATCCAGTAAAGATATTGCTGAACCTTTAACGTGGAGGCTCTATGAAACGATTGCTCCTATGTGTCGCGTTGGTGGTCGCACTCCCCGGACTCTGGAATGCCGGGCTGGCGAGCGCGGCGAGTAAACCCGGCCAACAAGCCAGCGCACCACAAACTCCCCCATCGGCCACTGTGGGATCGCCCGGGTATGTGGGCTCCGACACGTGTCTCACTTGCCATGCCGAGGTCGGCAAGAGCTTTGCGAACAATCCGCATTCGAAACTGGCTTTGACGCATAGCGGCAAGGGGATTACATGCGAGAGCTGCCACGGACCGGGTCAGGCGCACGTGGAGGGCGGCGGAGACATTACTAAGATCTTTCTGCCCAGTAAGGGCTCTGCAAAAGAGACGAACACCACCTGCCTAGGTTGTCACGCGGGAGTACACCCGAATTTCGAGCGCTCGCCCCATGCAAAGGCCGGACTGAGTTGCATCAGCTGCCATAGCGTTCACGCGCCGCAAAGCGAACAAGCCCTGCTGAAACTGCCGCAGCCGACGCTGTGCATGAGTTGCCACACCGATGTGAAGGGGGCATTTGACATGCCGTTCCACCACCCGGTGAACGAAGGCGGAGTCAAGTGTACCGATTGTCACGATGCCCACGGAACGTTCCAGGGCAGCAATTTGAGAATCACGGCGGACCAGAACATGATCTGCACGAAGTGCCACATGGACGTGCGTGGGCCGTTCGTCTACGAGCACGCTGTGGTCAAGGGAGAAGGTTGCATGGCATGCCACACCCCGCACGGTTCGCAAAACGCGCGGCTGTTGAACATGCCGAGCATCAATACGCTATGCAACCAATGCCATAGCAATGTTAGTGCCGATAACGTTCACGGAATGGGCAAAGGATCGCAAGAACTTACGCCCTGCACCAGTTGCCACACCATGATTCATGGCTCCAACATCAACGCCGCTTTCATTCGGTAATAAGGCAAACTTCGCGGTTTTTTTGGACGCATTGACGTTCTTTACAAAGTGAGGGTTGAAATGAAGAAAACAGAAGGGCTGTTCGAGCGGTACTATCCAAAGCTCTCTTCCGCAATGCCCCTGCATATCGCCGAGAGCGTTGGAATCGCGATCTTGCTGATCGCTACAGGGACCTCTGTGGGCCAGGTTGCAATGCCGGATTCATCAGCAGTTGCCCCGAATGGATATACACTTCACGGGTCCATCAATCTGGGTGGAAACATGACCAGTCTTACTGGCAGTGGGGCTATGTATGACACGCTGGTCAATATCCAGTCAGGCCCGCGCGTGCTGGGCAGTTCTTTTGAGATGCAGGCGTTGCCGACTACAAAGCATACCCTTGTCGATTCCCTGACGGCTTTCAGCACCGGGTGGGGCGGGAACCCATACGACCTGGCAACGATGGACTTCTCCAAAGGCAAAATCTATCAGTTCTCAGGAAGGTTCCGTCGGGACCGGCAGTACTTCGATTACAACCTGCTAGGCAACCCGAATATTCCATCGGGACAATCGATCCCGATCGGCCCAACCGATGCGCCCACGGGATCGCTCGCATGGCCGCAGGTGAAGCAATCGCCGTTCCTGTACAACACCGTGCGCAGAATGACGGACACGAACCTCACGATCTTTCCGATCTCCAAGGTGACGTACCGTCTCGCATACTCGCAAAATGTTTTTCAGGGCCCGAGTCTGAGTCCAGGCGGATCGAGCCCCTACTTTGCGGCCTCGATCGGTACCAATACTCAGCTGCTTGAACAGTACCAGCGCAACAGCACCGACGATTTCATCGGAGCGATCGACTGGAAGCCCGTGCCGAGGACCACGCTGACCTTTGAAGAAGAGATCGATCATTATAAGAACGGCTCTTACTTTACTCTGGCCCCGAGCGACTTCTTCGTTCAGGAGTCGGATGGAACAAAGGTGGCTCCGGGCGGCTGGGACAGCCTTTCGCCATACGGCCTCGGTAGCTGCAATACGGGAAGCATGGGCGTCGCACCCTACACGATCCTGTCGCCCGCGCAGACCCCGGGCGGGCTGCCCATTATCAATCCAGCATGCAGTGTCGCCATCAGCTATCTACGCAGCCAGCCGACACGCATTTTGTATCCGACAGAGATTTTCCGATTCCAAAGCTCCAGCATCCGGAATATCGCGATGAACGGCGATGTTCGATACACCGAAGCGAATATGAACCTTCCCAAATACTATGAGAACTTCCAGGGGTTGTCCGGGGCGGTTCGTTCCATCACGTTCGGAGGCAACGCGAACGCGAAGCGGAAGGTCGTGGCCATCGATTACGGTATCAATTGGAACGCGACAAAAACGATCAGTGTTGCCGATCAGATCGTCTTCTCCAACGTCCAGCAACCGGGCGTCGCAAATATCTCCACAGGGTCGACGCTGGTTACCCCGCCCAATCCAAATGAGACCATCAACTACTCGGGTCCGCTGACGCCCGGAAAACCGGCCACGGTTGAGGGCAACCCCAACGGCACGCCTCAGCCAGGCTTTTTCGGCCAGAAGTTCCTGACCAACAACCTGATGGCGACCTGGGATGGCTGGTCCCGCGCGACCTTCTCGGTGACCTATCGTTACCAAACGCACATCATCGCGGAAGGCATTCCTCATAACGCTCCATTGGCACCGGGCGCGACCAACGACGGAACCGTCACCATTCACGAAAACGGAGGAATCTTCAACGTCGCCCTGCGTCCCTCGGAACATTGGGATCTGAACGGCAGCCTGGGACTGTTCCATAACGACAATGCATTCACTCCGATGACTCCGCGGGAAATGCAGCGCTACAGAGTGCATACCATCATCCGGCCAAGGTCTTGGGCGACGATTTCGGGCGCGTTTAATGACGTCGAGCGGCATAACAACACCCACAACACCGGCACGCCCTCTCCAGACGGACCGCTGGATCATGTCGATCACAGCCGGGTCGTGAGTGTGGGTGCCGTGATGTCGCCGAATGCACACTACGGATTCGACTTCAACTACTCCTACGGCGATGTGTACGCGTCTACCAATATCTGCTACCTGGCCGACTCCAGCCCTACCCAGCCCGGGGCGGCAACGCCGAGCGGTACGGCCTGCCCGGACGGGACCGTTCGTGGAGCCAAGTACTACATGTTCGGGCCGGTCAAGGATTTCATGGATGCTCCTACCCAGTACGGATCGGTGGCTCTCCATGTATCGCCGACCAACCGGATCCAATCAAATATTGGATATACCGTCAGCTCCGTGAACGGTAGCCGATTCTTTAACGATGCCCGGGATGTAAACGGCTCGCTGGTCTCCACGTATCAATCTCCCTTCGTGAATTTTGCATGGACGGTTCGTAAGGCATGGATTGTTAGAGCAGAATACAACTACTACGGCTATGGCGAGGGCGGTCCTTCCGGTGCAGCTCTATGCAGCACTTCCAATCCCACGCCAACGTCTCCGGCGACCCCGGTTCCCTGCAACTCTCCTACACTGGCGGGCCTTCAGACGGGTCTCACCATATCGCCTGCCGGTGAAACTTCGCCTCGAAATTTTCATGCGAATAATGTGACGATGGGTTTGCACTATGAGTTTTAACCTGGGTTCACGGATGGCAGCACTAGAACGCAAAAGGGAGATTGAAAGATGAAATCTCGAATGGCAGTCGCAATCCTTAGCGTGATGGCATGTTCCGCGATAACGTTGTTCGCACAAGGCCCTGGAGCCGCTACTTACAAGGCAAAGTGCGCCATGTGTCATGCTGCGGATGGCAGCGGCAACACTCCCGCGGGCAAAGCGACGAAGACGCCGTCGTTCAGTTCGCCGGCGATGCTGAAAATGTCGGCGGCGGAACTGGTAGAAGGCACGAAGAATGGCAAAGGCAAAATGCCTGCGTATTCCGACAAATTGACCGGGGCGCAGATCACAGCTGTAGTCGCCTATATCCAAACCTTGCAGAAGAAGTAGGTGCGGGACAATTCGCAACCGACCGCCCGTTGAAGTTCAAGAGGGCTTACGACGATCACTGAGCCCTCGGTTGCAAGCAACAACGGCTCCATTGTGGATAGCTTATGGGGAAGCGCCATGCCAGACATGACTCTTCCCCTAACTTTTTCTACATAAATATTTTTTCTAGTTCGCAGGCACGGGTATCGACTCTGGCTGCAGTTCGAATAGCAACAGCGATCGTGCGGTCACGTCGTAGGATTCGCCGGTCTCGAACATCTCCTTCTCGATGGATTCCGTCCCGGCGCCCTCCAGATTGGTGTCGATCACAAGCTTCCATGTATTGCCGCCGGGACACTCCGGCAAGGTGAATTTGACCAGGTCGAAGTGGCCGTTGATCACCAACAACAGTGTGGCTTCATGCCCGCGCTGATGAATCCCGGTAGTCTGGGCGCGGCCATCCATCAGCATCCCGAAGCAACGCATGCCGGAATCGCCCCAGTTGGCGTCCTCCATTTCATGGCCGTTGGCGTTGATCCAGGTTACGTCTTTGACGCCCAGTTCCTCGTTGTATTCTCCCGTCAGGAATAAATTCCGCCGAAGGATAGGATAGCGATGGCGCAACGATGTCAGCTTGCGGACAAATTGAACCTGCGCCTCGTTTTTTTTCAGCAGCGTCCAGTCCACCCAGCTGATGTCGTTGTCCTGGCAATAAGCATTGTTGTTGCCATGCTGCGTCCGCGCGAATTCGTCGCCGGCGACCATCATGGGTGTTCCCTGCGAGAGCAGCAGCGTGGCCAGCATATTTCGCATCTGGCGGCGTCTCAGCCGGTTGACCTCCGGGTCGTCGGTTGGACCTTCGACACCGCAATTCCAGGAGATGGTATTGGGATTTCCATCTTGATTTGCCTCGCCGTTGGCTTCATTGTGTCTTTCGTTATAGGAGACCAGGTCATTGAGCGTAAAGCCATCATGGGCACTAATGAAATTAATGCTTGCCCATGGTCTGCGACCCTGTTGATTGAAGATGGCGCCAGAGGCGCAGAGACGCTGCGTTAACGCCGCTGCCGTTCCGTCTCCCTTCCAAAAACCGCGAACGTCGTCGCGAAATTTATCGTTCCACTCCGCCCAACCCGGAGGAAATTCTCCAACCTGGTACCCGCCCGGACCGCAGTCCCACGGCTCGGCAATCAGCTTGACCGTGTTCAACACCGGATCCTGACTGCAGGCTTTGAGAAAGCCACTTTGGTTATCAAAGCCATTCGGTTCGCGCGCCAGGATGGTTCCCAGATCGAAGCGAAATCCATCCACCTGCACCTCTTCTACCCAGTAGCGGAGGCTATCGGTGACCATCTGAATCACTCGCGGGTGACTTAGGTTCACGGTATTCCCCGCGCCCGTGTCGTTAATGTAATAGCGAAGATTGTCCGGCATCAGCCGGTAATAGCTGGCATTGTCGATGCCCTTGAAGGACAGTGTTGGACCACGCTCGTTGCCTTCCGCCGTATGGTTGTAGACCACGTCCAGAATGACCTCCAGGCCTGCCTCATGGACGTGTGCGACCATTTCCTTCAGTTCTCTCAGCGTCTGCGCTGGGTCATAGGCGTAGCGCGGATCCGGGGCAAAATAACCGATGCTGTTGTATCCCCAGTAATTTGTCAGCCCCTGGTCCAGCAGATGGCTGTCGTTGATGAAGGCGTGGATCGGCAGCAATTCGATGGATGTCACACCGAGAGACTTGAAGTAATCCAGCACCGCCGGATGTGCCAGACCGCAATAGGTTCCGCGAAGATGTTCCGGTACCGCGGGATGTTTTTTTGTGTACCCGCGAACATGCAACTCGTAAATTATGGTGTCGTTGAAGGGGACGGCCAGTTGCCTTTGACTGCCTTTTCTTGCACGTCCAGGAGTTCCCCCCCAGTCGAAATTCGGATCGACCACAACACACTTCGGCATGAAAGGCGCGCTGTCGCGCTCATCAAACGTCAAGTCGTCCATCGACTCCATCTTGTACCCGAAGACCGCCGGATTCCATTTCAGTTCGCCGATGTGCGCGACCGCATAGGGATCGAGCAATAGCTTGTTCGGGTTGAATCGATGGCCGTTTTCCGGCTCATAGGGACCATAGACCCGATACCCGTAAACGGTCCCCGGACCGACCTCCGGCAGATGTCCATGCCAAATCTGGTTGGTGCACTCCGGCAGTTCGATGCGCTGGCGTTCATGTTCTCCTTTGTCGTCAAAAATACACACTTCCACCCTGGTTGCGTGAGCAGAAAAGATGGCGAAATTCGTTCCCGTCCCATCCCACGAGGCGCCGCGGGGATATGGCAAACCCTCACAAATTGTGAATTTCTCTGCTTCTGTCATTCCGTCCTACAT
>JAJXZK010000148.1 GCA_021780095.1 Acidobacteriota bacterium
GTGATTTCCGGGACACAATTCAACGGGCTCTCACAGGCGTGCAGCTATGGCGATGACGCGCAGATGGCGACGAATTATCCTATTGCGCGGCTGGAGCAAAGCAACGGGACCGTTAAGTATCTGCGCACATCGAATCACTCCACCATGGCGGTCGCGACGAAGAACAACCTAGTCAGCACGCATCTCTTCATTCCAGACGATACGCCCACCGGCCAGTGGAATCTGCGCGTCACCGCGAACGGAATTGCCTCCGATCCCATGGCCGTTACGGTGGGGAAGCAGGACATCTTCTTCCTAATGGATCGCAGCACCTTTGGCAAAGGCGAGATTCAAGCCTTGATCAACCCGAGCGGATCTCCTGCCGTTGTCGATGATGCTATTTTCATCGTGGCAGAGGGATACAGCCGCGACATGATCGGGAGCGCCATCCCAAACATTCCTAACCCGAATGGAGCGCTGCAATTTCAATCGACCGGTTCGCCAGTGCCGCAGGATCCCAGCCTGCCATCCAGCGCCATCCAGCGATTCACCTTCCCATTCAGCGTGAGTTTCACGGATACCTCTGTGTTCACCGGCGCCACCCAGAATGTGGCCATCAGCGCAAGCTTCGCGGCCGATGGAACCACTCAGACCGCGTCGGCGGTGCTGCAGTTGCTCGACACGCCCGATCCGCATATTGAGCACGGCGACGTAGCCGCGGGCCAGGAGTGGTACCTGAGCGTGGATATGCGTGTGTTTCAACTAACGGCGGGACAAACAAGATTCGCCTCCCCAGTTGCGACTACGGGCTCCGCCAAGGTTGTCGCCACGACCTTTATCCAGAAAGCGCTGGCAAACCTGAATGCGGATCCGGGGGCGCTGGGGAGTGCCTTCGACAGCCTGCCCCAGGATGAAGACAACTCTGCATTGAGCCTGGCGCCCACCGACGGAAGTGGCAAAGCGGTGTACAACTTCGCCATTGCCCGCGTTCGCTACCGCGATACCCAGGTAGCGAAGGGCGTGCGTTGTTTCTTCCGCATGTGGCCGGCGCAGCAAACCAACTGCACGTATGACACCAGCACGACATATCGTTCGCACACTTCGGGGACGACAAAGGTGCCACTGCTCGGTATCGATGCGGACGAAATCATGACGATTCCGTTCTTCGCAACGCCCCGTGTGGCCAATACGGCGAGTCTGACGACTCAGACCGACACCTTCAACGTGCATGACATTCAGCCGGACCAGTTTGGCGCCGAGGTGGATAAGTACTATGGCTGTTGGCTCGACATTAACCAACCAGCAGACTTGCGATTCCCGCCGCGAATGGTGGGCGGCAATCCAGCCGACATTCCCGACGGCCCTTTCAATGGATTCAGCCCGTTGGTTTCAATCCAGCAGTTGGTACGCAGCCAGCACCAATGCCTAATCGCAGAAATCGCGTATGACCTGGATCCGATCCCGGCCAATGCAGACCCGTCCATCTCCGACAAGCTGGCGCAGCGCAATCTGGCTTTCGTGAATGTGCCCAATCCCGGCGTCGATACGTCGCGCATCGCACCGCAGACATTTGAAGTGCGTCGTTCGCCCATGACGCTGAAAACGGATAATCGGCCGGACGAGCTGATGTTCGACTGGCGCAGTGTGCCAGCGGGCACCACCGCAAGCTTCTACCTGCCGGGCACGACGGCGGCGGCGATTCTCGACTGGGCCGGGAAGATGTACACCACGCACAACATTACGCAGGTGGATCCACACACGTTGCGAATGCCGGCGGCAGGCATCGGCTATCTACCGGTGCCACAGGGCACGGGTCCAAACTTCGCCGGGCTTATGTCGATCGAGTTGCCGGACACGGTTCACAAGGGCGATCGCTACGATGTTCTGGTTCGGCAGGTGACCAGCGAGCAGTTCTACATGCGTGGAGGGAACAATAACCAGCGCGGCGGACAAACGATCAACGTTCGTTCATACTCCTTCGCAGCGAGTAGTACAAAGGGCGGAACTTCGTCCTTCACCTGGAGACGCACATTTGGCACCTTCCAGGTTTCCATTCCTGTCAGCACCAAGAAGGCGCTTCTGTTGGGCGAGGAGCGACTGTTCGCGGTGATGCAGTGGATTGGGCAGTCCATCCCGACCGTCAGCCGCTGGTATCCCGTGTTCCAACGATATCTGCAGCAACTGGGCGGACGCGTGACGGGAATGGGTGGCGATCCCGGCACGATTCTCCCGTCGGGCTATGGGGATGTCCCGGGTGCAGGCACCACCGCCGGTGGCGGGGTTGGCGGTTTGGGTGGAGGTAAGGGTGCGCATGAGTCAAGGGGTAAAATTGTCGGCTTGATCTACGATCACTTCGGCGACTTCGAAGGCTTCCTGCTGGAGGTTGGTTGCGACGAAGTGTTGCGCTTCAACAGTAAAGAACGCCGGGTGGAGTGTCTGGTCCGCGAAGCCTGGCAGCAGCGCAGTACGGTGATTGTGGTGAGCGGTGCAGGCGACGCGCATTGCCCTGTGACGATCATCGTTGGCGGGGCAGCAGGCTGCTGCTAGAAACCAGCCGCAAAAAAGGCGGAAGGAGGGGCGCGAGCGATTCGGCTCACGCTATTTGTGGAATCTACGGCGGTTTTCAACTCAAGTCCAAATCCTTCGTGCCCAACCAAACAGGTAATTTGTGCCAAGGTATCAGTGAGTGGCATTTCCCTGTTATGGCGTTTTTATTTAGCAAGAGATCAGTCGGTTGTCTTGAAATGTCAGGACCAGATGTTTGCCCGCTGGTAGGTCATACCATTCCATTCGGGGAGTACCGTCATCTGACTGATGTCGAAGCGCGTCCATCTACACAGTGTTAGGTTCACGCAGAGTTGTTGACGAGTCAGCGCTGATATCAGACTTGTCCTCGGTAGTTTCGGCGGCAAGGAGATCGAGAAAGAGGCGAAGATCATAGCCAGCGTTTTCGGCAGCGCGGGTCAAAACTACGGCTGTCGCGGCAATTTCATTCGCAGCCTCAGAGACGGGTGCCGGACCCCTTGAGATTTCCACCAGGGCCGGTAGCTGAAGCCAGCAGATGAGGGCTTCGAGCTCTTCCTTATGAAGGTAATCCTTTCCTCCGCTGGTGTTGATCCCGGCGAGCCAGCGAACATCTGGATCGTGCCAGAACTCTTCTGAGCGGATCGCAACCTCAGGGGAGGATTCAGTGTTCATTCGGAGCAGGACCCGCACCATCGCCGCTGCTCGCCAGGTCTGCTCGCCGTGCAGCCCGACGGTGGAAAACGTTTCAGCCAGCGCGTGCCTGAGTCGCAGTTCATCATAGAGCGCGAGTGAAGAAGCTGGCGAAGGGAACACACGAAGTGCGATCCAGGCCAGTATGGGCACCCATACATCAGGGGCAGCGGTGCGCGAATCGCTATTGGGCAGCACGGAACGAGCCACGGCCTGTAGCGATTCAGGAAATGCCGTGATCATAGACGGTAAATGAACCGAGGCTGCGGCAATCTCGGCGTAGCGTTCTCTTTTCTCGGAGGGTTCTGGCCTTGACGTTTTTGAACGAGCTGAATCAGGCAAAGAATCCGAAGCAGCCGCATCGTTTTTCTGGGATGCTACCTGCGCGAGTCCGGTCGCTGTTCGGGCGAAGGCCTGTACTTCCACCATGAAAGCCGCCAGCCTTGGATCGACATCAAATTCTGCATTCCTGGCAGGCTGCGGCTGTTTGGCGGCGTGTGCCTTTTTACCGTTGGAGAGCTTGCTTTTCTTCGAGCCCCTTTCCGGTTTGCGTGGCCGGGCAGCCAACTCTTTGGCCACGTCCGAGAACGCATGTACATTCGCATCTCTAATTACCTTGTGCAATGCATCCACGATTGGTCGCAGACGAAGCTGAGACAGCGCCTCATCCACGCTGTGAACTCCGGAACCGTGAAGTGCATCGCAAAGCCGATCCCATGGCTCGGAGGACGACGGCCGGAGTTCGAGCCAATCCAGCAAAACGACGTGTTGATATCCTCGCAGATCGAGCGTGAGGCCGTGGTTTCGGAATGCCGATGCCCTGCGCAGGTACTCGAGGCCAAGGATCGAATCGCGATATCCAATGATGGTCGATTCATCGGATGGTAGTCGAAGCCCATCGGCCAGACTCTTCTGTTGCAGCATGCCAGTCTGCTTCTCCAGAAAGCCAACCGAAATGTGCATCGTGCCGTAGGTGGACCCGTAGCTGTTGTTGTAGAGAATGATTGCACGCTGATCGCCGTGCATATTCGAGTAGGCAAAGACATTCTCGTCCACCGTGCTATAGCCGGTCCAGAAGTCATACAGCACGAAATTCGTGCTTTCGGCAAACAGCTGACGATTCTTCAAAAGTGGAGCGATGATGTGCTGATGCCGCGCGATCAGGCCCTCGTTCGGAGATTCCTGCAGTCGTGCTTGTTTGAAGTCCATGCCATAACGTTCGGTATAGCCTTCAATCTGGCCGTGGCCAAACATCGGCAGACCCGGCAGCGTTGCGAGCAGAACAGAAACGCCGAAATACTTGTCTCCCGAGCCGAATTGATCGATAGCGGTGCGCTCATCGGGATTGCTCATGAAGTTTACATAGCGCTTGAGAATGTCCGGATCGAACTCCACTGTTTTTTTCAGATAAGAGCGATATTTGGCATTTTCTTCGTCGCGCAGCATGTTCATAAATGCGCTGTTGTACACGCGGTGCATACCCAGCGTGCGAACGAAGTAGCCCTCCAGCAGCCAGAACGCCTCGGCAAGCAACAAGGTTCCAGGTACCTCTGCGGCGACGCGATCGACGACCTCGCGCCAGAATTCGCGGGGCATCAATGCGTCGAAGGCCTCTTCCGAGAGAGCGTTCTCGGCGCGGGACGGTATCGAGCCGCCAGCTCCCGGGAGTGGAAACCAGAGGCGTTGCACGTGACGCTTCGCAAGCACCATGGCGGCATCGAAGCGAATAATCGGAAAGCGCCGCGCTACGTTGAGAATCACTTGAATTACATGTTCGCGGACATCGGCCTTGGAGTAATCGAGCTGCGCGGTGTCGTTCCAGGCGAAGGTTGTCCCGTCGTTGCCGTGGTAGATAAAGCGGGTGTCGCCCTCACGATACCGGCGGAGGCGAAAGACGACCGCCGCATCGGACTGATCGTAGTAATGGTCTTCAATTTTGATCTCGACGCGACTGTCGGTGGATAAATCCGGTCCCTCAAAACTGTAGGCAGGAAACGGGCTCTCCCAGCGGGACAGGAACCAGTCCGGATTCTCGATTACCCAGTTCGAATCGATTCCCATGTGGTTGGGGACCATGTCGCTCGCCAGCCGGAGGCCGGCCATGGCGGCGCGATAGCGCAGGTTCTCGAACGCTGCCTCGCCGCCGAGATCTTCAGCGATGGAATAATCCTTCAGCGAATAGGCTGATGCCACGGCATCGCTATTACCGCGCAGCCGTTTAATCGTCTTCGACGCACGGCTTCGCTCCCAAAGCCCAATTAACCACAGGCCGGTGATGCCTCGCTCCGCCAGTAACTGTAGTTCCTCGTCAGGAATCTGATCCAGCCGGTAGATGTGGCGGCCGTACTTCTGTGACAACTGCTCCAGCCAGACATAGGTGCTCTTCGCGATCAGGACGACGGTAGGCATCCAGGCCTGGTCCGCGCTGAACGCTTCGTACTCATTCAGCGGCGCCTGGTAGCCGGCGGCGTAGCGGCGCCGCCTGACCCCATCCGGGCCGGTTACGAACTCCGATTCGAACCCGACATATTCGTCTCCAAGGAATCCTTCTCCTCCGCGTCCGGGTTGCCCATGCCGATGCCTGTCGGGACCCGGAGGATGGAACCGCATCCAGATGGCGACTTCTTCTTCACGAAGAACATCGATCGCCAGCAATACTCTGCGCAGATCGTCCCCAAGATATTGAGACCAGTTTTCCCGGATGAAGTCCAGTTGCCCAGCAAGCGAATCGGGTGAGGCAAGTATCGGCGCACGCAGTGCATCCAGCAGGCTTCCTAGATCCCGCGCGATTGGAGGACGGGTAAGGAAGAAGCCTGGAAGGCGCGTGGTCACACTTTCATAGGCGGTTTGCAGTTTCAGGTCGTGATCCTCAAACAAAATGCGAAAGGGTTTGAAGGCTGGGTTTCCGTTGGCGAGCCACAACAGCAACATTTCTTCGAAAGCAATCTGCCGGTTGGGTATTCCTTCTGTACTTCCGTGTAACCATTGCGCGGCGCTAAGTTCGCCGCGATAGACGGCCACACCGGGAAATTGCTCGACGAAGGCAAGAAGAAGCCGTTCCATTTCGGACTGGGTCAGCTGCCCGCCGAACCAGCGAACCGCCTCCGACATTACTGCCGGATCTATCTCACGGCGATAGCGGGCGATGAGCGCGTGGCTTAGTTCGTCGATCAATCCCATGGCGAACAGCGCGCCTGCGTTCATCGTACTTTCAGCGTGGGCACCCGATCCCCGGAGTTCACTCAGGCGTTGTGCAAGCTTCCGGCTGGCGGCGACGTTGCCAAAAACTACATTCCCATCAAAACTAAACAATAGATCTTCGAGACCCAATGTCTTTCGGATCGCTTTAGATATGTGAAATTCCATTCGGAAATGTTCTTTCTGGCGGTTTTCGACCGCGAGCTAGAGTGCTTCAGAGATGCTTAAGAAAGACTGCAACTGGGAAAACGCGTGATCCTGCCCCGACTGAGTTGGACATAAAGATGAATGCAATCCGACGCGAAGGCATGGCCCAGATGTTTCCTTTCGGCATGGAGAATCCATAAACAATTTTTCTTCGTACTCAAACGTAGCTTGCTCAAATGGCACGGTTACGCTGGCGATTGGACTTGTGAAGAGGAAATTGTCCGTTCTCAACTGAGTGATCCGCCCTTTGAGGGAGATCGCCTCGGTGGCAGGAGTCGCTTGGAAGTTCAACAGCACAAGCGAGTGTTCCTCAAACCACTTCCCAAGGATCAACAGAGCTTCCTGCTTAGTACATTTCATGGTGTCCTCAAGCAGCTATATCGCAGAATTTCCTTCGACGGATGGTATCGACCTGTGCGGTTTAGCCGCCGCGTCATAGATATAAGCAAATCGATCTTGGCAACATCTGAATCGGATGATCTGACCCGGCATGATTTAGCTCTTTTCGCTAGACGGTTTCTCAGGAACTAATCAAACTGATGCAAGGGACTGATCGACGGTTTTCTGGGAACACCAAAGTGCTCGAGCGTGCCGCATATCCCCGTCAGCCTCGGGCGACACTGACCGCATCGCGAAAGATGGTCCTTGAAACCTTCGGCTGCTTCCCGCACGTCTGCGAAGAAATCGCCCAGCTCTTAGATGTGGCTCCCTAAGATGATTTCGATGTTGGCAGTCGGTGCTCGCTTGGCCGTTTCGATCGCTTCTTCCCACAAGCACACCTGAAAGAACCAGTATAGATGGGCCGTTCGCTGAGACCATGCACACATCCGGACAAGGGCTCGCTTCGATTGCACTGGGACCTGGCCGCGCGCTCTCACAGTGGACCATGAGAGTTTCATACAGAGTCGGGCAGTTTCTAGTCGCGGGAATTATGTATTTCACAGCGGAAGAGAGCCAAGATGACAGCGAGATCTAGGGCCGACGAAGCGCCATTTCCATATGAAGGGGTCAATCGCGTGATCCATGAGCGTGCCCGACTTAGCGTGCTGACTTCGCTGGTTTCGAATCCGAAAGGACTCGCTTTCGCTGACCTGAAACAACTCTGTGCACCGACAGACGGCAATCGGAGCCGCCATCTGCAGGTACTGGAGAAATCGAAAATGGTAGCGATCATCAAGGGACATGATCGCAATCGCCCGCAGACCCTCTGCCGCATCACTGCTTCGGGCCGCAAGCGATATTTCGAATATCTCTCTTCCCTGGAACAAGTGGTTCGCGATGCGGCAAAAGTCAGTAAAAATGAGCACGTGTCGAGGTTGGTGCGCACGCTGAAGCCATCGCAGGCTTAACTTTTTTGCTCACTCACTTTGCACCACAAAGTATATTTGGCACATGCAATCGCACTCTCAGATCATCAATTATTTTGCCCATTTGCTTTGCATCGTAAAGCTAATTTAAAACGGAGAAACTTCAAATGAACGATCTGTCACCATTGCAATTAGGCCTACCAGGCAGGATCAGATCTCGATCGATGGGCATGAAGCTCATTGTTGTGTGCGGGCTGGCCCTGCTCATGATGATTCCCGCGCTATTTGTCAGAGAACTCGTGCAGGACAGGACCAATCGCGCGGGCAATGTAATCCGTGACATCAGTCAACGAGTCGGTGGTCAGCAAACCTTCTTGGGGCCAACCCTCGCAATTCCTTACAGTATTATGCCGAAGAATCCTAGTGACCCGGCAGAGCACGGAATGTATTTTGTGTTCCCTGCACGAGCCACCGCCGTACTCAAGACCACAACTGGAGAGCGACGGCGTTCCCTTTTCAAGGTTCCAGTTTTCCAGGCCGATGCCAGCCTTGACGCTAGCTTCAACTTAACCGGTGTACCGGACGCGTTGCCGCAAGGCGCCGTTCTCGATTGGAACCGCGCTGAGATGATCGTTGGAGTCAGCGATACAAGGGGGGCATTGTCGAATGCGACCTTAACGGTCGCCGGAAAGACCTCGACGCTGGTTCCAGCGCAGACTGGTCCGAGTATTTCGATTGGCGAAGACAAAGGACTGCCGATAAGTCTGACGCTGATCGGAACACCCGCCGCAGACTTCGCCAAGCCAGGCGCGGAGTTCAACGTAACCTCAGCGCTGCGGTTTTCAGGAGCACAACGAATCGCGGTGCTTTCCTATGGCAAAACCACGCAAGTCTTCGCTCATGGCGATTGGCCAAGCCCGGGATTTGATGGCGGATTCTTGCCTGTGAAGCGAAGTGTGTCGAGACAGGGCTTCTCTGCGGAGTGGTCTGTACCCTTTATCGCCCGCGGAGTTCGCGCCGAAGGATCGGCGGATTCCATCACCGGTCTCGAAGCAACGTCTCTCGGCGTTTCCTTTATTGAGGTAGCTGATCCGTATCAGTCCGTCAGCCGCTCTCTCAAATATGTGCTTCTTTTCTTGGGCCTGCTTTTCCTTTCTTACTTTGTCTTCG
>JAJXZK010000286.1 GCA_021780095.1 Acidobacteriota bacterium
GCGACAATGGCGTCCAATCCTGACATGGGAAAAAAGAATGCTCGAGTCCACTTCCCCATAGGAGTTTACGCGGACATCGTGCGACAAAACACTGTTGCGCACGGTGGCGCCGGAAACGATGCAGCCGGCAGAAATGACGGTATTGATAGCCATGCCGGTACGTCCCGGTTCGCCAAAAACAAATTTCGCCGGCGGATATTGCAGCGGACGGGTCCGCATCGGCCAGCTTTGATCGTAGAGGTTGAACACTGGGGTCACCGAAGCCACGTCCATATTTGCGTCGTAATAGGCGTCGAGCGTTCCCACGTCCCGCCAGTACAGAGCCTCCTGCTTGTTCTCATCAACAAAATTAAACGCGTACATTTTGTACTGACCCAGCATTGTCGGAAGAATATTGTGCCCGAAATCGTGCTGCGAATTGGGATCTTCGGCGTCGCGGATCAAGGCCGGCAGCAGTGCATCCGTATTGAAAAGATAAATACCCATCGACGCATCGACCTTGTCCTGATTGAAAGGCGAGCGCATATTGGTTTGCTGAGGCTTCTCCTGGAAGCCGGTCACTTCTCCGGTTCGCGACACCTCGACCACGCCGAAACGCGACACTTCCGATGGATCGATGGCCAGCGTCGCCAGCGTGACATCGGCCCCCGAATCGAGGTGCTGCTGCACCATGCGGCCGTAGTTCATCTTGTAAATGTGGTCGCCGGAAAGCAGCAGGACTCGCTTGGGCTGTTCGCTGCCGATCGAATAGATATTCTGATACACCGCGTCCGCTGTCCCCATATACCAATTCGAGCTGACCCGCTGCATCGGTGGCAGAATTTCAATGAATTCACCCAGCTCAGTAGCCACCACAGAACCCCAGCCTTCGCGGATATGTCTGTTCAGAGAAAGCGCCTTGTATTGCGTTAGGATGTAAATCCGGCGAAGGTCGGAATTAATGCAGTTGGAGAGTGTGATGTCGATGATGCGATAATTACCGCCGAATGGAACAGCCGGCTTGGCACGATCGCGAGTCAGCGGATAGAGCCGCTCGCCGGCCCCGCCCGCCAGAAGAACTCCCAAGGTGTCTTTCATCGATGGCATTTGATTTTGCCTGTCCTGCCGAAAAAGCGATTCGTTGCGAGTATACCAATCCGTGCGGACTTGTCATTTCAGTTGGCTGAAATGTCGCGCGTGCAAGATGCGGTGAAATGTTGCTGATACGTAGGATGCAGCGTAGCGACTTCTCAGTAATGCCGACAAAAATAGTTCGATGCGACAATAAATTGAGATGCGCTTTCAATCCACGCTTCGACCGCGAACACAATGCTGCAGCTAACCCGCGCCGGCAAACGCTTCGGCCACAAACTTCTGTTTGAAAAAATCGACTGGCAGATCACTCCAGGAGAGCGCACCGGGCTGGTCGGCGGCAACGGCACAGGCAAATCGACGCTGCTGCGAATCCTGGCGGGTCTTGACTCATTGGACGATGGTTCCATGGAGTCGACGGGCGGCATGACCTTCGGCTACCTGCCGCAGGATGGCCTGCAATTGCAGGGACGCTCCGTTTTCGACGAATGCTTGTCGGCCTTTGCCAAGACCCAGGCGCTCGAGCACAAAATTCAACGCCTGCATTCGCAGCTGGCGGACCTGCCGCCTCACTCCGGCGAATATGCCGCCGTCATCGAGCAATTGACGCGAAGCGACGCCGAATTTCACGCGCTGGATGGCTACACCATCGAGGCGCGCGTCGGCACCGTGTTGTCCGGCCTTGGCTTTTCCAAAGAAGACTGGCAGCGCAAAACGGAAGAATTTTCCGGCGGCTGGCAGATGCGAATCGCCCTGGCCAAGCTGCTGCTGGAAAAACCCGATCTGCTGTTGCTCGACGAGCCTACGAATCACCTGGACCTGGAAGCAAGGAATTGGCTGGAAGGCTATCTCCACGCCTATCCGCATGCCTACGTCCTGGTCTCGCACGACCGATTCTTCCTGGATATCGCAACCGACAAAATTGTCGAGTTGTGGAATCACCGCCTGTACAGCTATACCGGAAATTACGAAAAGTATTTGCAGCAGAAAGCCGAGCGGCAGGTCCAGTTGGAGGCCGCGTATCGTCACCAGCGCGAGCACATTGAACATTTGGAATCGTTCATCACTCGCTTTCGAGCACAAGCCACCAAAGCTCGCCAGGTGCAAAGCCGGGTGAAGGAACTGGAGCGGATCGAGCGCATCGAATTGCCGCCTGCGGAAACTGAAATTCACTTCACCTTTCCGCAGCCGCCAGCCAGCGGACGTACCGTCGCCGAGGTGCAACAAATCAGCAAAAGCTACGGTGCGAAGGAAGTATTTTCCGGCGTGCAGCTCACCATCGAGCGCGGCGAGCGCATCGCCCTGGTGGGGCCGAATGGCGCTGGAAAATCGACCCTGATTCGTCTGCTGGCAGCGATGGACGACCCCACGACCGGCCAGCTTCGCCTGGGACACAATGTTGTGCTGCAGTATTTCGCCCAGGACCAGTACAAGGAACTGGACGCCGACGCCCGCATGCTCGACGACCTCGGCCGCAGCGCCCCCAGAATTCCCCAGACCGAATTACGAAGCCTGCTGGGATGCTTTCTCTTTTCCGGCGAGGATGTGTTCAAGCCACTCGGCGTTCTTTCCGGCGGCGAACGCAACCGCTACGCCCTGGCACGCCTGCTGGTGAGTCCGGCAAATTTTCTTCTGCTGGATGAACCGACGAATCACCTGGACATGCGCGCCAAAGAAGTTCTACTGGAAGCCATTCGGAATTTTACTGGGACCGTCGTGTTCGTCTCGCACGATCGCGCCTTTATCGATGCGCTGGCCACGCGCGTTTTTGAAATTCGCGATGGCGCCGTGCATGTCTATACCGGAAACTACGAAGATTATCTATGGCAGATATCGCGGCAGGCAGAAACGGCCGCAAAAACTTCTTCTGCAGCGGATGGAAAGAAGTCGAATGAAAATTCTCCGCTCGTGGCGCCATCCGACTCTTCGCCAAACCGCCCGTCCGAGGAAAACGCCGCCGTCAAACGCGTCAACCGCATCAATCCCATTCGCCTGCGGCAGATGCAGGACCGCTGCAGCACCCTGGAAGAAGAAATTCCTCGTATCGAAGCGGCCATACAAACCACCGAAGAGCAGTTGGCCGTGTATGTTTCTGCCGAACACTACCAGTCGCAGCAGAACCAACTCGACCAGATGCGCGCCGACCATGCATCCATGCTGACCGAATGGGAAGAATTGGTCGTGCAGCTTGAGGAACAGGCCGCGATTTCTTCCTCCACCCCTTAGGAAAGTGCCTGCTCGCTCCTGCATAATGCAAGTACGTATGGACCTTTTGTGGAAGCCGGAAAACTGGGCGGAGCGCCTGGAAGAATTGCAATCGTTCGATCCGGAGCGCAAGGAAACTCCCCTGCGCCGCGACGTTCGCTCGCTTGGAACATTGCTGGGCCGCGTACTTCGCGAGCAGGCGGGAGATGCGCTGTTTCATGCCGTGGAGGATTTGCGTCGCATCACCACCGATGGCCGCGAAGCGCGTTCGCAAGGCGACGCGAAGAAGGCCGATTTTCTGCTGATGGAAGCGATTGCCCGCATCGCCACCTGCAATACCGGATTCGCGGAACAACTGACACGCGCCTTTGCGTTCTATTTTGAACTGATCAACCTTGCAGAGACCAATCACCGCAAGCGTCGTCGTCGCGCCCATCGCCTGCTTGGAAGTCAAAGGCCGCCGCAGCCCGGAGAGATGCGCGGCACTCTTCGACGCATGCGCGAGGCTGGCATCACCGCCAGCGAAGCCATGGGCTTCCTCGCGAAAATTTGCGTCATCCCAGTGTTCACCGCCCATCCGACCGAGGTCGCGCGGCGTTCCGTTCTGTTCAAGCGAAGACGCCTAGGCGAAACGCTGGAAAGCCTAAATCAAATTCCATTGCAGGACGAGGAACTGGCGGCCCGCGAAGATGACATCCTCGCGGAAATCACGGCGCTATGGCAGACCGATGAAGTTCGCAGTCACCGCCCCACGGTGCAGAACGAAATCAAACTTGGCCTGGATTATTACGACATCGCCATCTTCGAAACCCTGCCCCAGCTCTTCGAGGAAATCGCCGGCGCACTGCGCGACGAGTACGGCTTGGAAATCGAGGCAAATGATTTGCCTCAAATGGTGCGATTCGGTTCCTGGATCGGCGGCGACCGCGACGGCAATCCATTTGTGACACCGGAAGTGACATGGCAGGCCATCACCATGGCACGGCGCAAATTGATTGAACATTATTGCGCTCGCATACAGTTGATCCTCGACCTTCTCACTCCTTCCATTCAGCGAGTGGGCCTCAGCCCCGCGCTGGAGAAAAAACTGCATAGTTATGCGTCGCAGTTGGAGCGTTCTGGAGCGGGCATCGATCAACGTTATCCTCATGAGCTGCATCGTCGCTTCGTCTTATGCATTCGCATGCGGCTGGAAGCCGCCGCGCGGGAGCTGCATGATTCGTCAGCGCCCGTTGGCTTGCCGCCGTATCGCTCCAGCCAGGAATTGCTGGACGACCTTCACTTGGTGCGGAACAGCTTGGCGCAGGAGAAAAGTCTTCGCCTGGCGCGCGGCCTGATCGATCCGCTGGTCCGCGAAGTGCGTACCTTTGGCCTGCACCTGCATACGCTGGATATTCGCGCGCATGCTCGCCAACTGACGCAGGCGTTGCGGGAAGTCGAAGAGAACTGCGATCGGAATTCCTCGCAGGAAAACTTCGCCACCCCGCTGTCGCGCGAGACCGCCGACGTTCTAGCCACCTTCCGCGCGATTGCTCAAATTCAGCGTGAAGAGCCGGTCGAAACCATTCAGCAATACGTCATCAGCGGCGCGACCTCCGCAGAAGATGTGTGGCGCGTGTTGCACCTGGCGCGCACCCATGAAGTCTCCTGCATGGCCGGCGAAAATCGCGCGGCCATCCGCGTGGTACCGCTGTTTGAGTCCATTGAGGATTTGCGTGGAGCCGCTGCCATCTGCCGCGAAATCTGGACCGCGCCCGCGTATCAACCATTGCTTGAATCGTGGCAGCGCCGTCAGGAAGTGATGCTGGGATACTCCGACTCCAACAAAGACGGTGGCATGCTGACCAGTACCTGGGAACTATATAAAACGCATCGTGCTCTGTACGCGGTCGCTCGAGAATGCGGCATCGATCTTCGCCTGTTTCATGGCCGCGGCGGCACAGTCGGTCGCGGGGGCGCACCCACACATCGCGCCATTTATGCCCAGCCCATTGGCGACTTCAACGGGGAAATTCGCATCACCGAACAGGGCGAGGTCCTGCACTGGAAATACTCTGACGTGGTGCTGGCGGAATGGAACCTGGAGCTGATGGTCGCCGCTTCGCTCGATGCGTTGGCACGTCCGGAGGCGAATCGTCCAGGCGGTCATCGCACCGGAGAAATGATGCCCGGCTGGGAGGAAGTCTGCGAAGAACTCTCCACCACCGCCTACGGTTTCTATCGCAACAATATTCCTGAAGATGAAGATGTCCTGCAATATTTCGCCGAAGCCACTCCGGTCAACGAGCTGGAGTTTGCACGCATTGGCTCCCGCCCCGTCCGTCGCAAGGCCAAAAGCAATTTTTCCGACTTGCGCGCCATTCCCTGGGTCTTCGGCTGGATGCAGAGTCGTCACGGTGTGCCGGGATGGTTCGGCGTCGGGCACGCCCTGGAACATTCCATCGCACAAGGCAATCTTCCCATCCTGCAGCACATGATGCGGGAATTTCCCATGTTCATCGACCTCATTCGCAACGTGGAATTGGCGCTCGCCAAGGCCGACTTTCACATCGCCAAACAATATTCTCTGCTCACAAGCGATCGCGGCATGGGCGATCGAGTCTTCACTCGTCTGGAATCAGAGTATGAACGCACCCGCCGCGCGGTGCTGGCCGTCACAGGGCAGAAAGTTCTGCTCGAAACCAATCCGGTCCTCTCGCGTTCCATTCGCGTCAGAAATCCCTACGTCGATCCGATGAGCCTGATCCAGGTAGAACTGTTACGGCGCAAGCGAGCCGGCGACACCAGCGATGCCCTGCAGCGCGCCATCGCCGCCACCATCAACGGCATCGCCGCCGGCCTCCGCAACACGGGATAAAAGCCAAGGCCCGAATCGCCGTAGCGGTTCGGGCCTCGTTTGTTTTATCGACTGTGTGATTAGTCGGTCTGTTCCTTGCGAGCCTTCTTACGGTTGCGCTTGCGGGCCAACGCCTGCTTCATGCGCATCTTCTCGCCTGGCTTCATGTAGTACGAGTGCCGCTTGACTTCCTTGATGATGTCTTCCTGCTGCACCTTGCGTTTGAACCGGCGCAACGCATTTTCCAGCGGCTCGCCTTCTTGAATCTTGACTTCTGCCAAATGAGATCACACCCCCCAACGCTCCGGTTGGACACCCTCTAGAATACCGTAATTCCCCCAGATTCGATACTTCCCCCCCCACCTCTGGTAGTGGGTCAGGTCTTTTCCATAGGGCATAAGGGAACGGCGTCGACAGGGCTAACCGTTCTTCGTTCCGCCCGAATTTTGTCAATTCCACGCTTGGCGAACAAGCTGCGAACAGCAGACAATGGGTCATGCTTCCTCACTTGTGGCATTTGGTTTGGCAAAGCGTGCTTTACACGCCGTCTATCATATCTCAGAACTGGCTGGGAGTTTTTGTCCCGCTCTTCATATTCATCGGCAGAGAAATTTTGCGTGTCCGGAAAGAAGGACTGGACACGATGAATTGGAAGGCGATCAGGACTGATTCATATTGGATGATCGGAGCGTATACATTCTTGTTTGCGTTGGCTGTCATCCACACCGATTATCAGGATCATCAGGATCTGGTAGATGGAATTCGGAAATATCAGCAAAAGAACATTGCTCTATCTAAAACTTTGACTCCCGAGCTTGAGGGCCAAATACTGGGCGATGTTGCTGGGGAATGGCCAGAGCCTGAGGGCAAGGTTGCCCGAATCGCTTTCGTGATCAAGATAAAAAACCATGGTGCGCCGAGCGTGGTCGACAATTGGAGAGCGAGAATAACCATTCCAGACGGGAGAGTTATTTTCCCGCCTCCCAATATGGTTACAGCCCCAAGATTGATCTTCCGTTCTCCCAACAGATCGGACCCAGTGGTTCTCTATAACGAAGATTCACTTTTACTAAAGAGCGATCAACTGATCCCAACTAATGGACAGACTACCGGCTGGGTGATGTTTCGGCTAGATGGGCTGTCAGTTTCAGATTTGGTCACCGGAACCAAGGTAGAACTTTGGTTTCAAGACTCGCTGGATAAAGAATATTCATTGGTTCAAACGGCCAGAGTCGACACGATTTCCGGTCCGAACGGGTGGCCTGGAATGAAGGTGCCTACATCGCCAATTGGGCCGGAAACCCGGAAATAAGCCGGTGAAACAAGAACAGCCGGACGCCGCATGCAAACCCGCCGGGTGCCCCATCCAAGCCCTCAGTTGGCTTGGGTGGGAGGGGAAGCGAAACTCAAACTGAAATTTACGCTGGTTGCCCCATTCAAGCCTACCCTGCGCGAAGTCGAACGGGTTGGCTTGAGTGGGATTGGAAGGACTCGCCCTTCTCCCACCCCCCGCCTTCTCATTCTTCTTCGGTCAGGACTGCGTCATAGTCCTGACCGCCATAGAAAATCCCAACTATATTGACCCGATCTTCGCTTACATGGAAGGCGATGGCAACGCGCTCTCGATCGCTGGAGTTTGTCGGCCTCGGCAACCATCCAAGGTACATCCAGTTCGCTGTGGACTTTTGTTCTCCGATTCGCGGTGGCAGGATCGTGCAGAATAGAAAGAAAGCTGGCTCCGGTACGGGCCGGGGCAAAGGAGACGCATGGGATTCGTGTCGAAGGCGCTGTTGCCAGTCTTGTTGATCGCGGCCGCTTGCGTGCCAGTGGGTGCGCAGCAGAATCGATCGAGCGAAGCGATTCTCAAACAGATCCAGGGCCACCATCAGGGATTGGCCGTCTGGTGGATGGGCAATTCCGGCTGGCTGATCAAGTCCGGAGACCTGCTGATCGCCACCGACCTCGACCTGGATGCCAGCGACAAATCCGATCCCAAGATCCAGCCGCCGCCGTTAACGCCGCAGCAGTTGGCGGGTGTACTGGACGTCGAGTTTGTCACGCACCAGCATGGCGATCATTGCAATGTGCCCACCATCCAAGGGCTTGCCCAGGGAAGCCGCACCATCTTTGTGCTGCCACGGCCTTGTCTCAAGGAGGTCGCCTCGCTGCATATTCCGAAGGACCGGATCATCGTTCCCGAGCCTTTGCATCCCTTCGACGTCGAGGGCATTCATGTCGAGCCGATCCATGCGATTCACGGCAATCAGGATTTCACCGTGCTCACTCGCGAACCCGATTTTGTCTTCAATATCGCGCACAATTGCGGTTATCTGTTCAATATCGGCGGCAAGCGGATTCTCGAGCCAGGCGACTCGGTGCTCACCGAAGAGCACCTGAACCTGAAGAACATCGATGTCCTGTTCATTTCGCCCACGATCCACAACATGTACACCGACCGCTCGATGATTCTCATTAACAGACTGCAGCCGTCCTACATTTTTCCGCAGCATTTCGGCACCTACCAGGTGCGCGACGATAATTACTTCTGGACTCACGGTTATCCGAAAGAGCTGAAAATGTACCTCTCGCAGGACCTGCAAAAGCGCTATCACCAGCTCAACATTGGCGACATGTTCGAAATTCAATAACCGGAGGAAGCGGCGCGCCGGCTGCCCGGGATGAACCAATCCCTGCTCCCTCGCCCCCACCCCTGGGACAGCATTCCACCCAAAACCGGTAGAAGGGGAACAGGCGTTTGCATGCGCTCGACCGCGTCATTGGCACGCAATGTGCATCTTTCCTGGAAACAAATTCCATGTAACATACTCAGCATCCATAGTTTGCGACATTTCACGCTTCTATAGAATCCTTCGACTTTGCTGCATACTCCTTCAACGATTTGCCTGCCGCCGCCGCCCTTCCCCCTCGTAAAATAGAGCAGGCGCCTCCGCGAAACG
>JAJXZK010000336.1 GCA_021780095.1 Acidobacteriota bacterium
AACCCATCGCAGTCCACCTGCCAGCGGTTGCGGCCAGCGGAAATCCAGACACTTCCGACTTGTCACTGCTGGAAGTCGGCCGACGCGCTGCTTGGGAGGCGGAACGGCACGCAATCCAGAAAATGCTGGAGATCACACACTGGAATCGACGCGAAGCCTCTCGGCGGTTGCAGATCAGCTACAAGGCGTTGCTGAACAAAATCAAGCAAATGCAGTTGGAAGAGAATGCCTCTAAGGAGATGGCCACCGAAAGGCCAAGGAAGAACCGATCTACCCATTAGTGGCATGCAGATACCACTAATTTCTAGTAGACAGCCGCGGGACATTATCGTCGGAGGATGGTCATAAGATGCGGCGTGGATTGCTTGGAAACTAATGGTTATAAAGGAGTTATCTCTGGATCTGGTTCATGGGATGGCGAAATATGTGACCGATCGAACCACGTCCGCGAATTTGGCCTCTCATTTGCACTATAGATCGTCAAGATGAGGCATCCCAATCAGCAGCCCTCCTTCGGAATTCTATCCCGCTATCATTGTCGCTCGGGAAACCGAGTGGCTCCCATCCTGTAAGTTCCTGCCAATTTATCTTCGCTAGCCTCGATGCAGGGCCCGCCAACGCGGGCCTTTCGCGTCTGCATGTATCCCAGGATCAACTCCCAGCATAAAATTTAGTGGTGTCAGCGAAAACAACTTTTGAATCCAACCGCACCAGAATCAAGGAACTCGACGCCCTATTCGAGCGTGGAGGCCTGACCCGCGGTCCGCACAGGAAGCGCATCGCGGCCAGTCGCGGTGGACGCAGCAAGAAGCAATCGTCCTTGTCGGCAAAAAAGCGCTCGGGGCCGGCCACATCAGCGCCGAAAAAGCCAGCGATCAAGACCGTCGGGCCGACGATCCTTCGCGTGCCGCAGTGGCAGCAGTATGACTGGCTCATCCACGGCTTTAGCACGCGGGTTGGGGGTGTATCCACCGTCTATCGGCCGCGCGATGGAAAACAAACATGCGGCGAACTGAATTTAGGATCGACGGCAGCTGATTCGCCGGAGAATGTGAAGGGCAATCGAGAACTCTTCGTGCATGCGTTGCTCGACGGCTCTGGCGACACGTCGAAATCAGGACGAACCAAGATTACCGAATTGCGGCTCCTGCGCCAGATTCATTCCGGGTTGGTGCATCGAACTGGCCCAGAAGAAAAATCCGCCAGCACAACGGAACCCCTGCGGGGAGATGGATGGATCGCAACGGAGCCCGGAGCGCTGCTCGGCATTCAGACCGCAGATTGCATTCCTGTGCTGGTTGTGGATGTACGCCAGCGAATAGTCGCTGCGTTTCATGCTGGTTGGAGAGGAACTCTTGCGCGCATTGTCGAGCGCGGGATCGGTAGCCTGCGGGCGGAGTTTGGGAGCCAGCCGTGCGATCTGACGGCTGCCATCGGGCCGGGAATTGGGCGTTGCTGTTACTCCGTCGGAGAAGAAGTACGGATGGAATTCGCTTCCCAATTCACCTACGCCGACACACTGTTTGAAGAAGTCTTTGACCTGGACCCGATCAAGGAAAAATATCCCATGCTGTTCCTGACGGCGCGCGCGCCCGGACACAGCAATCTGGGACCGAGCCTGCACCTTGACCTGGTGGAAGCAAACCGGCGTCAGTTGATGGATGCGGGAATCGCGCCCGAAAGGATTTACGCGTTGAATCTGTGCACGGCTTGCGACACCGGGCACTTTTTCTCGCATCGCGCCGAGCATGGTTTTACCGGCCGCATGGTCAGCGCCATCGGAATCCGGCCATGATCCTGCAATCCAGTCAACGGACCAGCATGAGTTTCGTGTCGAGCGCGACGATTCGATTGCGCCCTTCGGTCTTGGCCTGATACATGGCGGAATCGCATTGATGCAGCAGATCTTGAATTGTAATGGTGGGATCATGCCCCAAGTACGTGGCAACTCCAATGCTGACCGTAATCGTGATGTTTTGCCGTATCCCATTGTCACGCAAGCGAGGGCTGGGCACCGCAACGGAGTCGATATGGTACCGCAATCGATCCGCCACGATCATCGCCGCCTCGGCGTCCGCCTTCGGTAATAGCGCCACAAACTCTTCGCCTCCCCACCGGCCGACGATGTCGATATTGCGCACAGAATTTCGCAGCTTTTCCACGACTGCGCAGAGGACTGCATCTCCAGCGCGATGACCGTAGCGATCATTCACCTGCTTGAAGTGGTCCACATCGAACATGATCAGCGAAAAAACATCTCCGGTCCGGGAAGTTTTCAGTAGTTCCCGCTCGCACAAGGCAGTGAATGACCGGCGGTTGTGGATGCCGGTGAGCGGATCGATGTTCGCCAGTTTCTCCAGTTCCAGTCGGATCTGGTGGCCCTCCATCCAGAACACACCAAACCCCAGACCGATAGCCGCGCCAAGAAACACGAGAGCCGTTGTCGCCTCTAACGGGTTCGGGGACTGTGGATTTCCATGGAAACCGTGCAGAAGAACAAGCAGGCTGCGAAAAATATTGAAAGCCGCGAGAATCAGCAGAAGGGTGACATTGAACCATACGGGCGAATCGATGCGGTTCGGGTTGGTGCGTATCAGCAGAGACGCGTTTTCGCAGACCTGTAATGCGACCGACATTGAAAAGACCATGACCGTGATTTGCGTTAGGCCGTGAAAATGTCGAAACACAAGATAGACAAGCACCTGCAGCACTAGGAGCCCGGTTCCAAGCTTGGGGACATGCCGCTCTGAACCGGAAAGCTCCACGAAGCAGACATACAGCAGAACGAAGGCCAGCAGGATGAGAAGGTACGCGACCAGAACAGCGATGCTCCCCAAGTTGTTCAGGCGCAACATGAAGATAGATGCCCCCAGCGCCCCGGAAGCGAAGCAGGCGCCCAGCCAGCCAGTGCCTTTGAAAAATGGATTGGTCAGGCGCACAATCGCCAGCCCGATGCATCCGCCGGCGAGCAGGACCGAGGCAACAACCAGGATGATGTGAGTTTCCATGCCAGATACTAGGGGGACAAGCACAATCGGGCGAAGACATACGGCTCGCGCGAAGTTGTGAAATATCACCCCGAGTGTAGCCCGGTTTGGCGCCGGCCGCGAGTGACGAAAGTTTGAAGACCCCAGACTGGTCCAATTTTGGAATACTCCACGGAGATCATCCGTAAGGGCGGATCGCCAACTCAGCTCGCGAATAATTGTCTATCAGCCGCAATGACTGATGGCGGAGCGACGCGGGTGCGTTCCTACTCCCAGGTCAGCAAAGCCGCACTTCCGGCCGGAATTTCGCATTCCGCCGCTCCGTTGGTGACGGCGATATGTTCCATCCAGCTTGACCTCAATGAGCCATCGGCGCCAACCGGCGAGCCGGCAAAGGTCGTGTCCTGCTCATTGTCTAAACTCGGAGCGATCAGTCGTTCTAGCGAGACACGCTCGCCGGAAGAATTCGCCTGCAGCTTCAGACGTACCTTCTTTTCGCCATCCTTATTAATTGCCACGACACGCAGTTTGCGCTGAGCGTCCAGCGCGGCGTACGCAACAAACAGTGGTCCCGCATCGCTGGCATCCAGTTGACTCGCAACCATGCGACCACCCAGCAACCGCGCCATCACAAGAAGGGCGTAATACTCCGGACGAGCGACGAAACCGTTCTGAAGGGTGCCGACGACGGGCGCATACCATCCATATCCGCCGCCATGGAAGTTGATGCCGGTGCCGCCGATCGCCAGCAACTGGAACATCAAATCCAGCGCCCACAGCGACGACGCAAAAGTATTGCTGACGCCTGGCTTGCCGCCGCCATAGCAGGAGTTCGTTTCCGTCAGACGGTAGGGTAGATGCGATTCCGCCATTGCCTGTCGAATTTTCGGCACCCCCGAAACCCACCGCGGATTGTCAGGACTCAGCAACCGCTGAATGTTCATGGCAGGATTGCTGACCGGCCCCAGAGCGTAATAGTGCGTGGACAGTTCAACAATGTCTTTGCCGAACTGCTGCGCGAACTGGACCAGCCAGTCGCTGGTGCCTGCCGTATCCGGACCTGCGAACTTCGCCTGAGGCACTCGCGCCTTTACCGCGTCATAGAACGGCTTCCATTCGCTTGCAAAATCCTGGTAGCTGTACCCTGGCGGACGCAGCCCATTGTGCGGGAATAGATCGTCTTCATTGCCGATCTGAAAACTGATCAACCGATCGCCCAGTGTGTCATAGACAAAAGCAGCCTCATCCCCGGCTTGCCGCGCAGTGCCCTTGCCGAAGTTCAACCCGTACATCGCACGCCAGTCCACCATGTCCAGAAACTGCCGCAAATTGCGGATGGACTCCGGGGTGGTCTGAGTGTTGGATGGGGCATGATGGCCTTTATCCGGGCCGATTGGGGCGGACGACTGTGCGGCTGCATTTTTTGAAGGATGCGGCGTCCAGAATGCATACTCGCTGGAGTTGCCGCCAATGCGCAGCACACCTTTGCCTAATGGACGCAGGAATCCTGCAAGACCATCGTTCTTCGCCGAGAAATAGCCCGGGTCTGACAACTGCGCCGTCTCATAGCTAAGGCCCAAGAAGTTTTCAGGAATCGGCTGTCCCGTCTGATTCATCTCGATGGTGAGGCGCGCGGAAGTACTCGCAACGGAGTCGGCTCGAAGAACTTTCGGGAACGCTCTTACAGCGGCCGTCGCAACAGTAGAGCACAGAAATTTTCTACGATTCATGACGCAGACAAGTGAACCACCCACAGCACGGAAATGCAAGCCCACGAACTCCCCGTCAACCTCGCGGACGGAGTCGCACGGCAAACATGTCTCAAGCGATCTAGATCGCTATTTGCCCCGATCTGGCTTAGCTTGAATCCAACCCCCTCAACGAACATCCAATCGCCAGCATCCCCACACCACAACGCGAACTGGTAGAGAATTCTCCCACCGCTCGACGAATATCCCCCACTTACATTTTGCCTAGCCGCGCATCCATGTAAACTGTTCCCTGAGGCGAAGCAGCCTGAATGGAGGTCACCGTGTTGAAGCGCGTCTTTCAGCATCCGCAGTTTCTTGTCATCTACTCCGCAACCATCACCGTAGTATTCCTCATCACCTCCTGCATCAATTTCGCGCGTCCGGTTCATGGTGCCGGCAAGACTGTCGACTTCGACCGAATCCAGGTACACCGCATCGACGTTGTCGAGCCCGATGGCACGCCTCGACTGGTCCTTTCGGATCGGGCCGAATATCCCGGCAGCTTCTTCCATGGAAAAGAAATCGCTCGCCCGGATCGCAGCGATTCTGCCGGCATGCTTTTTATCAACAACGAGGGGACGGAGGACGGCGGCCTTATCTACGGCGGCACGCGCGTCGATGGCAAGCCCTCCAGCTTCGGCCATCTCAGCTTCGATCAGTACGATCAGGATCAAACTCTCGTTCTTGGGACCGAGTTATCGCCGGATGGAAGCAGAACTGCGGGCATCGCGCTGAATGATGCGCCGCAGAAACCGATTACTCCCGAGATGTATCGCGAAGCTGAGCGCATCAAAGCCATGCCGCACGGTCCGGCAAGAAAAACCGCATGGACCGCGTTCATGAAGAAATTTCCCTCTCTGCGTAAACGAGCCTCCCTCGAACGGAAGAACGATGGCTCCGTGGGATTGACATTGCGAGATCAGGAAGGCAACCCGCGCCTGCAGATCAGCCTGGACGTCCACGGGCAGCCGACAATTCAATTGCTCGATGCGCAAGGCAACGTGAAGCGGACAATCTCCATTCCAGAGAGCTGAGGTTTAGTAAGTCCGTGCAATCCGTCGCAACGAAAGCAACGTCGTTAGGCGGAAAGATGGCTTTCGGGCTGCGCCTCACCGGAGCGATCAACGACAGATCCAAGCCGATTTGCGCCATCTCCAAACTTGTCTCTCAAAAGAATATTCATCGGCTCCGAGTAGAAGCGGCCCACTGCATCGCCAAGGAATCCTGAGAGAACAATGACTGTTACGAATAGCGCGGGAACCGCAACCAAAGGCTTGCCAAGCGCCACAAACAAGCCGAAAGCCACGATGACGACAAACATGTGCGTCAGGTAGACCTCATAACTACGCCGCCCGAGCCACAAAATCGGAACGAGAATTCGCAGCCCTCTCCATTGCGTCTCCGCGGATACGGCGATCAGCAAGCATGTTCCCACCGCTAGAATTGTCATGTCCAGCCCGTTGCGATCCAAGCCCCAGGCGTAGGGCGTGCGCGAAAAACCCAGGCTGAAGGTTACAAGGATCGCGCCGGCGATGCCGCACATCAAAAGCTGTTTGCGCGTAAGCGGCACATGGGCGACCAGGAGCGCCGTCAGACAGCCGAGTGCAATCGCATCCATCGCGCCCAGATACGAGTACTCATGCCAGACGGGGTTGCCATGGGCGAGGACGGTCCGGCCAAATGGGCCTAGAATCACGAAGCCGAGCAGCAGCGCGAGCAAAAGTTTCCCGCGTCCGAACAACTTGCAGGCCAGCGGAAAAAAGAAATAAAATGTCTCCTCGACAGACAGCGACCAAAGAATGTCCCAGCTGCCCGGAAGATATCCTCGCGTAGCCTCAAGCACATTCACGCGAAACGTAAGTGCCGCGAGCAAAGCTGTTCCCAGCCCTCCGGTTTGCGGGCGGATAACGAAATGTTCTACGTGAGTCAGGTGAAGCGCGCTGAGAACCGCCAACAGCAGCAGAAGCAGCGGCGCGATGCGTGCGAATCTGAGCAGGTAAAAATCGCGAGGCCGAACTTTGTCAGGCGCTCCCCATCGCCGCAGCGTTGTAGATGTAATCAGGAAGCCGGAAACAGCGAAAAACATCTGCACGCCAAACTGACCGTTCCACACCAGCGAGGAGACAAGTTGTTTCGGTAGTCCGTGCGTGTACGGGACTTGCGCAAACAGTAGTTGCATGTTCACGTGGTTCATCAGTACCAAAAGGATGGCAGTTCCTCTGATGAGGTCGACGCCATCCAGCCGTTTCCAACTCTTCGCTAAAGCGAGATGCGCAGGAGTCATCTGATGAGTGTGTCAAACCTGACGCACGAGCGCGGAAAAAATTCGTGGGAGTGTGTGGTTATTCCTCCGGTGCGTCGTAGCACGCGCGGCCAGGCCCACAGCGGGCCAGATGAACATAGTTCTCATCAGGACCGGCAGGACCCTGCGTCAGCAAACACCAGTAAGAGGAAGAAGCATGGACTCCCGGCAGCCAATGGGCCGCCGTCTGCGGGCTGGTGCCGTAGGCGTTCTTGGTGCGAAGGCAGCGGCAAGGCGGCGACTTGAGTTCAGCAGCGGTTTCAGTTGCACTCATCATTTTCTCTCCTTGCAAATCATCCCGCGGCCCGCGGGTCGCGACCCATTTTCCCGGCAGCCAACAAAACCGTGCGATAGATGGCCACAGGAAACATCTGAACTTTGTACCCGTTCATTGAAAGTGGCTGCGCGCCTTCCATCGAGGCCTTGCCGGCGGCGCGTGCGGTTTCCTCGGTGATGGGCTTGCCCGTCAGCGCGGCTTCCGCTTGCGGCGAGCGGCGCACGACCGGCGATGCAGCGCCCATCGTTACCACAGCGCGGCGGCACTTATCGCCGTCCATCTCCAGTACCACGCCAGCGTCGGCAATGGCCCAGTCGGAGCTCTGCTTCTCGCCGTATTTCTGATACGCGGAGCGAGTCCCTGCGGCTGGCTTCGGAATCATCACAGCAGTCAGCAACTCATCCGGCTCGACCACGTTGAACTTCGTCGGGTTCGCCTCCGGAAGTACGTACAACTCCTTGATGCCGACCACGCGTTTGCCGCGTTTCGCGCTGGTCAGCTCCACCGTGGCATTCAAGCCCAGCAGCCCTACCGCCGCCGAGGACGGCGCGACGGCTGGACAACCGCCATAGTCCATGATGGAGTGATATTGGTTCAAGCCGCCGAACGCGAAGCAGATTTCCTTGCCCTTGCGCAGGCATTGAAAATCCTTCGACCGAAAATACCAGCAGCGATTTTCCTGCAGCAGATTTCCGCCCAGGGTCGCCATGTTGCGGATGTGCGGAGTGGCCGCGCTACCGCAGGCATCGGAAAAAATTGTGTATTGCGAACGGATCAGCGGGTGCTCGCTGATTTCCGTCAGCGTGGCCAGTGGACCGATGTGCAGGCCCTCCGGAGTTTCGCGAATGCCGCGCAGCGAGGAGATGTTGCGGATATTCACCAGCTTGTTCGGCGTCTCCAGGCCTTCTTTCATCCGGTCCAGCAGGTCGACTCCGCCGGCCTTAACCACGATGCCGTCCTTCGCATTCTGGCTCAGTTGCGCCAGCGCGCCGCTTTCGGTGGTGCAGTCTGCGAGTACGAACTGGTTCATGCGTTACTCCTTTGCGGGGCCTTGCTCAGGGTTTCCAGCACCACCGCGGGTGTCATCGGCGTGCTGCGGATGCGAACTCCCGTGGCGTTATAAAACGCGTTGCCTATGGCCGCGGCGGCAGAAATAATTCCTGCCGCTTCGCCAATGCCCGATGCGTCGGTCGAACTCTGCCCGATGTAGGACTCCACCAGCTGTACGTGCAGCTTGGGAATATCTCGAGAACCGGCGATCTTATATTGATCCAGGTTCGGGTTCACCATCAGGCCATACGTTGGATCCAGCAATCGATTCTCGTAGAGTGCGTAGGAAGTTCCCTGAATCAAGCCGCCGTTAATTTGATTGATGACCTGCGACGGATTCATTGGACGACCACAATCATGCACGGCGAAGAATTGCTTCACATGGATGATACCGAGTTCCGTGTCCACTTCGATCTCGGCCACATCGACGCCGCCATAAGTGTCGTAATGTTTCTTGTCGTAGTCCGGGACGCGCCGCGCCTGTGCGGAGACGTCGCTTGTGTCCATTTTCGCGGCGGCTCGGCGGAAGCTGATCGGCTGCATGTGTCCGCTCTTGCTGTGGACTTCGCCTTTCGTCAGGACCAGGTCGTCCGGCGACGTACCCAGCGCCGGAGCAATACTGGCGAGAAACTTCTGCGAAGCTTGCCATGCCGCATCGCGCACCGCAGGCGATAAGGAAGCG
>JAJXZK010000424.1 GCA_021780095.1 Acidobacteriota bacterium
CGCACCGTCGCCACCACCGGAGAAGGAACCACGGCGCTGGCGGAGGCGATTGATCGATGTGCCGAATCGCTGCGGAAAGCCGGGAAGCTGGATGAAAAGAGGACGGCGGCGTGGCAGGCTCGCCTGATAGAAATGATCCGGCAAAAACTGGTGCGCGAACTGGTGCAGCATCGAATGGGAAAGCCGGAGTTGGAAGCACATGCGCGTGCGGTGGCGGCACGGCAGGAAGATCCATACCTTCTGGTGGAGGGACTGGTGCGGAGACTGCTGGATTTGCACCGAGACGATCGCAGCGTCTAACAAGCTGAGGGAACGGTGGGGCAGGGCAAAACGACCTGGCGCCGGAAAGGTTGAACATCAGGACCATGTTTCATATTGATCATCTTGGAATTGCAGTGAGCGATTTGCGCCAGGCATGCAGCTTCTATGAGTTGCTGGGGATGCCTGTAGGACCCACGGAATTTGTGGAGCACGAGCAGGTGCGGGCGGTGATCGTGCAAGCCGGCGAAAGCCGCATCGAGTTGTTAGAGCCAACATCTCCGGAGTCTGTGATCGGGAGATTTATCGAGCGGCGCGGCGAGGGAATGCACCACGTAGCACTGCATGTGGATGACATAGAAGATGTGTTTGCGGAGATGAAATGCGCGGGCATGCGGCTGGTCTCCGATGAGCTGAAGATTGGTGCGGGCGGACACTTGTATTTCTTCGTGCATCCTTCCAGTACGGGCGGCGTATTGGTGGAGATTTGCCAGAATGCCGACGCGGACGTAGCAATCTGATGTTGCTGCTCATTGTCGATACCGCTGGACCTACGGGCGGAGTTCTGCTGGCTGAGACAGATGAGAGCGGCGCTGACCCAGTCGATCACCTGGCGGAAATTCTGGGAGTGATGGATTTGCATCCGCGCCAGTTTTCTGCCGAATTAATCCCTGCGATTGCTGAACTGCTGCGGGCGAGTGAACGGCGACTGGCGGATGTGGATGCATTTGCTGTGGTCGCGGGACCGGGATCGTTTACCGGGCTGCGAGTGGGTCTGAGCGCGGTGAAGGCGATGGCGGAAGCGGCGAGAAAGCCAATTTTGACGGTGTCTCGCCTGGCGATACTGGCTTCCATCGCGTCGGACCTTCCAGCCAGCGAGCGTACCGACGTGGCGATGCATATCGTGCTCGATGCCGGTCGGGGAGAGTTCTATGATGGCGTCTATCGAGACGCGGGCAAGACGCGCGTAGCGGAGTCGTTTGAGACGCTCCACGCGCTGACGGAAAAACTTGTTCAGGAGCGTGGATTGGTCGTTGTTTCGGAGGTATCCGTGAAGGCGGCATTCGATTCTGTCGCTGGTTCGAGATTCCGTGAAGTGCCATCCCCTACGGTGCGAGATGCGCTGCCGCTGGCGATGGAGGAATGGCGAGCGAAGCGGTGTCAAGACCCGGTCAGCGCTGACGCGAACTATCTGCGTCGTTCGGACGCCGTGGTTGTGGTCCGGACGAAAGCCGAGCCCGTGGCGCAGGGTGCGTGCGGCGAGGATGTACCGTCGTGAAGCGGCCATATGTCGCGACGCCGGTTTCGGGTGTCGTCGTTCGCCGCGCAGAGCTTGACGAGGTCGAGGCTGTCCTGGAATCCGTGCGGGAGTTGGCGAAAGCCTTGCCTACGGCGGCCCATTGGTCGCGCGCGGGTTTGTATCCGTATGTGGCGACCGACGGAGTTGACGGCGCATTGCAGGCAAAGGCCATGTTTCTCGCCTGCGTTACTGGGGCGACACCGTCAACCTCTGGAGCTGGAGGAGAAAGCTCGCTTTCCACACCCGTTGCCCCGATCGACGGGATCGTGGGATTTGCTGCTTTTTCTGCCATTTTGGCGGTGGGCGCAGCGGAGGCCACCCTGGAAAATATGGCCGTGGCTTCGTCGTGGCAGCGGCAGGGGATTGGGCGGCGGTTGCTGGCGGCCGGACTGCTCTGGTGTCGCGCCCACGGTTCTGCGGCAATGTTTCTTGAAGTCCGAAAATCCAACCGGCCGGCCGTCGCCCTTTATGAACGGGCTGGGTTCTCTGTCGTTGGGAACCGACCTGGATACTATCGCAAACCGGCGGAAGATGGGCTTCAGATGCAGAAACGCCTGATCCTGTAGCCTCGACCGGCTGAGATTTTATCCTGTTGAAATCTCTCCATTGCATCCGGTTGACACCCGTGGTAGCTTGGCTGTCAATACGGAATCAGGAGGAACTTCCTTATGGAAATTTCCGTTGAGGCTTCACAGTCCGAAGCCACCCCTTTGGGTCGTCTGGTGGAAGAGCACCGGCAATATTCCCAAAAATTAGAAGCCATTTTGGCCCAGCCCTATCTGAGCGACACCGAGCAGATAGAAGCAGCGCGACTGAAAAAACTAAAACTGAAATTGAAAGATCAGATGGCGGGATTCGCACGTACCGCTCCGTCGACGTAGTACGAAACGGAAGATGCGCTCGTTAGGATTATCCCGGCGAACCGTATAATCTGTTCTACGCGATGGTTCGTGACGGATACTTCTACGGGTTAGGCTTCGGGGCGGTCGGTGTCCTTGTCTGGGTCGCCACGCACTCACTGTTGCTGACAGCAATTCCCATCCTGTTGGCCGCGTTCTTCGTGTGGTTCTTCCGCGACCCCGAGCGGGCCATACCGGAAGCTCCGGGCCTCATTGTCTCTCCCGCCGACGGCAAAGTTACGCTGATCGAAACGGTGGAAACGGTCGCTGGAGCGCAGCGGCGCATCAGCATTTTTCTGAACGTATTCAATGTGCACGTCAATCGGGCTCCGATCGCCGGCAACGTGCAGCTCATCGATTACCAAAAGGGCAAATACCTGAACGCGATGAACCCGGAGTCGGCGATCGCGAATGAGCGCAACTATGTCGAAGTTGCGGGCGAACTTTGCACCGTGGCGTTCACGCAGATCGCGGGGCTGCTGGCGCGGCGCATTGTCTTCCAGAAAAAGGTGGGTGACTGGGTGCACCGCGGGGAGCGAGTGGGGCTGATCAAGTTTGGTTCTCGCGTCGATGTTGTGTTTCCTCTCTTCTGCGAAGTCCAGGTAAGGGTGGGACAGAACGTTCAGGGCGGCTCGTCCATTCTTGCCATCATGTCCTCCAGCGACATCGAAGATGAGTTGTTGGCGACGGTCTCTGCCGATGCGGCGTCCTTCGGCTTGGTGACGGGGCCGGTTCGATGACGGAAGTTGACACCCGGAAGCGCAGACCGGCGCGGCGCGGCATGTACATTCTGCCGTCGCTGTTTACGGCAGGCAGCATTGCGGCCGGATTTTACGCGATTGTCCAGAGCCTGCAAGGTTCGCCGACCGAGCCACATCATTTCGATCACGCGGCGTTGGTGATCGGCCTGGCGATTCCCTTCGATGGGCTGGATGGCCGCATCGCCCGCATGACGAACACGGCGTCAGACTTTGGCAAGGAGCTGGATTCGCTGGCCGACGTAATTACGTTTGGCGTGGCGCCCAGCGTTCTGGCGTACAGCTGGGGTTTCCGTATGCTGCCGCCGACGATGGATCCGCTGCTGCGACATAAGCTGTTGCAGATTGGCGCGGTGGTTTGCTTTCTGTTCCTGATCTGCGGCGCCTGCCGCCTGGCGCGATTCAATACCAGCGCCGATGCGAAGCCGAAAAACCCTGGCCGTCCCGATCGAAAGTATTTTGTCGGCATGCCCATTCCGGCCGCGGCCGGAGTGATTGCGGCGTGCGTTCACTGCTTCCTCGGCACTCCGGTTTCAAATGCTGTAGAAGCAGGTGTTTGGATTGGTCTGATCGGGCTGGTGGGATTTCTGATGGTCAGTACATGGCGTTTTTGGAGCGGGAAAGAGATTACGTTGACCGGACGCCATCCTTTTCAGTTGCTGGTGCTGATTGGCGCGGCGGTGTCGGTGCTGCTGTTGTTTTCTCAGGTTTTGCTGCTGGTGACCGCGTTAGGTTATATGTTTTCCGGGTTGGTGGCGCGGGCGGCCTATACCTGGACATCGCGGCATCGACGGATTCGGAAACCGGATGGAACGATTTCCGCTCCTACCATCGGCCCCACCTAAACGCTTCTGGGTGTTTGAGGTTGTCGCGGGCTGAAAACCATATCGAGGTTCCATGTCAGATAAGTTGCTAAGAATTGCGTTGGTGGGTGCGGGTACATTGCTCGGTAAGGCCCTGAGCGACGAGCTGGCCTTGTCCGCATTTGCCTCCGCGGACACTCGCCTGCTAGACGATGATGAGGATGTCCACGGCAAGCTGGCGGCCGTAGACGATGAGATTACTCTAATCCAGCGAATCGAGCCCGGTTCCTTCGATGGGTGCGATTTTGTATTTTTCGCGTGCGATGCTGCGATTACAAAAAAGCATTTGCGGCAGGCGCTGAAAGCGGGAGCCTGCATCGTGGACCTGAGCGGGGAACTGGAGAAGGCGCCGGGTGTTCTAGTGCGCGCACCCTGGGTTCCGGATCGACCGGCCGGGGAAGCCAATACCGGAACGCGAGGATTGGCGAAGACGCCGACGCCGGATCTTGATACGCGGGTCGTGGTCTCCGCGCATCCGGTGGCTGTGCTGCTGGCGATGCTTGCGGCGCGCGCCCAAAGAGTTGGCCCGTTACATGGCCTGTGGGCAACCCTTTTGCAGCCAGCGTCAGAGTACGGGCACTCGGCGTTAGAAGAGCTGCATCAGCAAACGGCGAGCTTGCTTTCCTTCCAGCCATTGCCGACAGCGGTTTTTGGCGGGCAGACCGCATTCACGTTGGCTGTTTCGTTCGATGCTGCAGGACAAGCGGCACTCTCTACGGCGGCGGACAGAATTCGTCGACACTTCGCAAAGATTTCTTCGATTCCTGCCTCGCCTCTGGCGCTGCAAGTGATCCAAGTCCCGGTATTTCATGGATACGCGCTTTCGGTCTCGGTCGAGTTTCCGCATCCGGTCGCAGCGGGCGCGCTGGCCAAGGCGCTGGCGGGTTCGCATGTGCGCATCGTGGCGGACGCCACCGCATTCCCCGGTAATGTGCAGGCGGTCGAAGAGCAGGAAGCGCAGATCCTGGTGCAACCGGTGTTTCCGCCGCCGGAGTCCGATCCGGTTTCAGAAGAAGGATCGAAACATACTTCAGGCGAAGGCAATGGGCCCAAGGAGACCAACCGGTTTTGGCTGTGGATCGTCGCCGACAACCTCAAGTTCGCAGCTCAAAATGCCATCGCCTGCGCCGTCGAATTGAACCGGCTGCGACCTCGCGGAAAAGTCCAGTAGCACGCTTACAGATTCATTTTAAGGAGAGCCATGCAGACACCACGAAGAGACTTGCTGAAACTTGCCGGCGGCGGGATGGCCGCTTCTTTGATGATCGCAAATCCGTTGCGGGCGGCCGATTCTGCCCAGGTTGCGGGAATGCATTCAGGCGGCAGCGTCTATCCCGTGCGCAGATTTGGTGCGGTTGGCGATGGTACCACCATCGGTACGGCAGCCGTCAACAAAGCGATCGACGCGGCAGCGGCCGCGGGTGGGGGAGTGGTTCACTTTTCGGCGGGGACATATGCATGTTATTCCATCCATCTGAAGAGCAATGTCACGTTGTATCTCGATCGCGGCGCCACAATTTTAGCCGCACCGACGCCCGCTGAGGGAAACTCTGGCGGCTACGATACGCCCGAACCGGATCAGCCATGGTTCAAGTATCAGGACTACGGTCATTCCCATTTTCACAATAGCCTTATCTGGGGGGAGGATCTCCACGATTGCGGGATCGCCGGTCCCGGCCTTATCTGGGGCAAAGGTCTGGACCGCGGCTGGTCGAGCCATGAGCACTCTCGCGCGGAACCGCACGGCGGAGGCAACAAGTCCATCGCGCTGAAGAATTGCCACAACGTGTTCCTGAAAGACTTTTCGATCCTGCAAGGGGGCTGGTTTGCCATTCTGGTGACCGGCGTCGATAACCTGACCATCGACAATCTGACCATCGATACAAATCGAGACGGCATGGATATTGACTGCTGTCGTAATGTTCGCGTGTCGAACTGCACCGTGAATTCTCCATGGGACGATGCCATTGTGCCGAAGAGCTCGTTTGCGCTGGGCTATGCCCGTTCCACCGAAAATGTCACCATCTCTAACTGCTATGTGACCGGTACCTACGAGATGGGCAGTTTATTGGATGGAACGCTGAAAAAATTTCCGGGTGCGAAGGATGTTCCTCGCATTGGACGCATCAAGCTGGGCACTGAATCGAACGGCGGCTTTAAAAATATCGCTATTTCCAACTGCGTGTTTGAAGGCTGTCATGGATTGGCGCTGGAGACTGTGGACGGAGCGCTGCTCGAAGACGTTGCGATTACCAACATCACAATGCGGGATATTGTGACTGCGCCCATTTTTCTAAGGCTCGGCGCCAGAATGCGGGGTCCGGCGAATGTGCCGGTGGGTCAGCTGCGGCGGGTTTTGATCAGCAATATTGTCGCGTCGAACGTCAATCCGCAGCAGTGCTCGATATTGAGCGGCATTCCCGATCACGCCATCGAAGATATCAAGATCAGCGATGTCTTCATTCAGCACCAGGGCGGCGGAACGCGAGAGCAGGCCGCGCTGCATCCGCCAGAGGTGGAGAATCAATACCCGGAACCGAACATGTTTGGAGCTACACCCGGGCAGGGATTTTATCTGCGTCACGTAAAAAACATCGATATGAGCCACATTGAAATCACGTCGCTGGCGCCGGATGCTCGGCCTGGTTTCGTGCTGGAAGATGTGCAGGGTGCGGATTTTCTGCGCGTGAAAATGCAGAAGGAGGCGAGTGTGCCGACGTTCGCGCTGCATGACGTACAGAACTTCAATTGCGCACTGAGCCGGGGCGTGCCTGATACGACGCTTGCCCAGGTCACAGACAAGAAGATTTAATCGAACTAGAGGTAAGAACCATGGCAAAGGGTGGAATTACCGATCAGGAAGAACGTTCGTACCGGGAAGATGGCTTTGTTCTAGTCAGGAATTTTCTGGATGCGGAGGAGATTGGATTGTTGGGAAGGGCGGCGCGAGAAGATCGGGTACTCGATCAACATTCTTATGGACGCGCGGACGGCGAAGGCGGCACAACTCGGCTCTCGTTGTGGAACCATCCCACGGATACGATCTATGGGGCAGTTGCGCGAAGCGAGTCCATGGTGGGTGCGGTGGAGAAGTTGCTGGGTGGCGAGGTTTACCATTACCACTCCAAAATGATCATGAAAGACGCCAAGGTGGGCGGCGCGTGGGCCTGGCATCAGGATTATGGGTACTGGTATCAGAACGGCGTTTTGTTTCCTTTGCTGACCAGCGCGTTTATCGCGATCGACCGCGCCACCAGGGAAAATGGCTGCATGCAGGTCATTCGAAAATCGCACGAGATGGGCCGAATCGACCATGTGACGACAGGTGAGCAGGCGGGTGCGGATATGGAGCGGGTCAACGAATCTCTCAAGAGGCTGGACCTGGTCCATGTCGAAATGGAACCCGGAGACACGTTGTTTTTCCACGCCAACCTGCTGCATCGATCCGACCAGAATCGCTCAGACAACCCTCGCTGGTCGATGATTTGCTGCTATAACGCTGCCCGCAACGATCCCTATAAAGAGTCGCATCATCCCCGCTACACTCCGCTCATCAAAGTCCCCGATACAGAAATCCGAAACGCCGGGCGGAAACGTTTTTCAGAGTCCCAGAATGATGCGGTCTGGTTGGAGCCAAGCAAGGACCTTAGCGTTGGCACATTGCGCAAGGGCACGTCGTAAAGGCTTTCATGCGCCGCATTTTGGAAGGGTGCGTGCGTCCCGAAGATGGATTCCAGCTCATTCGTTGTGGAGAGTTCTAGTGCCGCAGGATGCAATGGCATGAACTGCCAGCCGAACTTTCTCTACCTGCTCGATCGCTTCGTCGCAGGTTCGATTGCGAGCAACTGGAGAATGCAATGGAAGTGAGCGAGCGTCGGCCGAAGACAGCCAACCGCAAGGTCCGCAAGATTTCTCTGTCTGGATATGATCTGATCAATTCTCCGCGGTTCAACAAGGGAACGGCTTTTTCCGATCACGAACGAGATATATTCCATCTGCACGGATTGCTGCCGCCGCACGTCGGGACCCTGGCAGAGCAGCTAGAGCGCAGGCTTCAGGCATTGCGCCAGCAGACAACCTCCTTCCATAAGTACACCTTTCTGCGCGATCTGCAGGATGCGAACGAAACGCTGTTCTACGCGTTATTGTTGCAAAATATCGACGAGTTTTTGCCGCTTGTGTATACGCCCACAGTCGGGGAAGGGTGCCAGCGATTCAGCGAAATATGGAGAAAGCCACGAGGATTGTTCCTCAGTTATCCCAACAAAGATCGCATCGATCAGATTCTGAGCCACTTCCACTTTGACGATGTGAAATGTATTGTCGTCAGCGACGGCGAACGCATTTTGGGACTTGGCGATCAAGGCGCGGGCGGAATGGGCATTCCGATCGGGAAGATGGCGCTGTACACCGCGCTCGGCGGCATTCATCCAGAGCATTGTCTTCCTGTGCTGCTGGATGTCGGTACGGACAATGAGGAGCGCTTGAAGAGCCCCATCTATATCGGGTGGAGGCATCGTCGGGTTCGCGGCGAGGAGTACGACGCGTTCGTCGATACCTTTGTGAAAAGCGTCAGGAAGCGCTGGCCGCATGTGCTGTTGCAATGGGAAGATTTTGCCGGTTCGAATGCCGCGCGACTTCTGGCTCGCTATCGAAGCCAGCTATGCACGTTTAACGACGATATCCAAGGTACGGCAGCGGTGGCGGCAGCGACGTTGCTTTCTGCGCTCAACGTCACCGGCGAGTCGCTGGAACAACAGAGGATTGTCATTTTCGGTTTCGGTACTGCAGGCATTGGAATCGCGAACATTTTGGTGCAGCTGATGCTGGATCAAGGAATTTCAAAAGAGGCGGCTCGGAACTGTATCTACGCTGTCGATCGTTGCGGATTGATCACCGAGCGCGGCAAGGAGGTACGACCGGAGCAACTGCCCTTCGCCCGCA
>JAJXZK010000081.1 GCA_021780095.1 Acidobacteriota bacterium
GATGGTCGTAGCCATTAGAGTGATCGTAGCAATGAATTTCTCGACTACCAGAACGGGCTGTCTGTGTTGCGTGTGTATCATGCGGACACAATCCAGTGCCTTCTGCAGGGTCGGGGTAGCATAAAAAGCTGAAAAGCTTTGAAGTAACCCAAATTAGACGCCCACCGACGGAAGAGCCGTTCAGGTGGGTTTTTTATTTGGCAGAATCCACCCGTTCAGCACCTACCAAGAAGGGGAATAGGACTGCCGATGACACAATATCTATACGAAGAGGAATGCGATGAACTTCCCGCTTTTAGCGTGGAAGGATTGCCATCCGTGCCGCGATTGAGCCATCTCGAGATGCTGGAAGCGGAGAGTATTCACATCTTCCGCGAAGCGGCTGCTAGTTTTGCGGCACCCGTGATGTTGTATTCGATCGGTAAAGATTCATCCGTTCTGCTGCGGTTGGCGCAGAAGGCTTTCTATCCGGGAAGAATTCCGTTTCCCTTGCTGCACGTCGATACAGGCTACAAATTCCCCGAGATGATCGAGTTTCGCGACCGCTATGTGAAGGAAATTGGCGCGGAGTTGATCGTCCACAAAAATCAGCAGGCTCTCGATGAGGGGGCCACTCCATTTGCGCTGGGAACGCAGAAGTGCTGCGGGCTGCTGAAAACGCGATCGCTGCTGGATGGATTGGCTGAGGGCGGTTTCGACGCAGCGTTTGGCGGGGCCAGGCGGGATGAAGAAAAATCCCGCGCCAAGGAGCGAATTTATTCTTTCCGCGATGCCGCTGGACAGTGGGACCCGCGCAACCAGCGGCCGGAGTTGTGGAACTACTACAACGGCAAACTCGACAAGGGCGAGCACATTCGAATCTTTCCGCTGTCGAATTGGACCGAGCTGGACGTCTGGCTTTACATCTACAAAGAAAATATTCCCATCGTGCCGCTCTACCTGGCGAAAGAACGCGAGGTGGTGGTGCGCGGTGGATCGGTCTTGTTGACGCAAGGTCCCATTCCACTCCTTCCGGGCGAAAAGACGGAACGAAGAAAGGTACGCATGCGATCGCTCGGCTGCGTTCCATGCACCGGTGCCATCGCCTCCGAGGCTGACACGTTACCGAAAATCATCGAAGAGATGTTCGGCTTTCATCGTTCGGAACGGGAGAACCGTGCCATTGATCACGACCAGGAAGGCTCAATGGAAATGAAGAAGCGCGAGGGCTATTTCTAATGCATCCTCAAGCGACCAGCACGAACGCCGGCCATACATTCGAGCAGTTTCTTTCGCAGCATTTGGAGCGAGACCTGCTGCGCTTCACCACTGCGGGTAGCGTCGATGATGGCAAGTCCACTTTGATCGGGCGGCTGCTCTACGATTCGAAGGCCATCTACGAAGACCAGCTTCAGTCCATCCAGCAAAGCAAGCTGAATCGTTCGACAGGACCAATGGATTTTTCTCTGTTGACCGACGGACTGCGCGCCGAGCGGGAGCAGGGCATCACGATCGATGTCGCGTATCGGTACTTCACGACGGCGCGGCGCAAATTTATCATCGCGGACACCCCGGGGCATGAGCAGTACACGCGCAACATGGCGACCGGCGCTTCGACGGCGGATGCGGCTGTGGTGCTGGTCGATGCACGCAAAGGCGTGTTGCCGCAATCGCGCCGTCATGCAACGATTGCGGCGCTCCTGGGGATTCCTCACATCATCGCGGCAGTCAATAAGATGGACCTCGTCGACTACTCCGAAGAAGTGTTTCGGCGCGTGGAGGCCGACCTGCAGGAACTGGCGCTGCAGATTTCTTCTTCCGGAGCTCAGACGATTCATTGCATTCCGATCAGTGCTCTCGAAGGCGAAAACGTTGTGACTCGCAGTACGATGATTCCCTGGTACACCGGTCCAAGCCTGCTGGAGTATCTGGAAGAAATTCCTATCGCGGATTCGAACAGTCCGGAAGCTTTCCGTTTTCCAGTGCAATATGTGATTCGACCGGACGACAGTTTCCGCGGATTTGCGGGGCAGATTATCGCCGGTTCCGTCCGCCCGGGTGATCGCGTGGTGGCGCTGCCTTCGAAGCAGAAAACGCGGATTCGCTCCATCGTCACATTTGACGGGCCACTGTCGCAGGCGGGCACGGGATCGTCGGTCACGCTGCAATTGGAAAATGAGTTGGATTTGAGCCGTGGCGATCTGCTGGTTTCAGAAGAGGGACTGCCGAATATTGCGCGCCGGTTTACCGCGAATGTTGTTTGGCTGCATGCGACGCCGCTCGACTTGCAAAAGAGATGGATCTTGCGGCAGGCCACGGATGAAGTGCGAGTGCAGGCGACAAAGATTCGCAGCCGGATCGACGTGAATACCATGGAGCGCCCGCTTGCGTCGCAGCTTGGACTGAACGATATCGGCATCGTGGAGTTCGAAGCGACGCGAAACCTCTCGTTCGACCTGTATTCACAGAACCGCAATTCCGGCAGCTTCATCTTGATCGATCCGCTGACCAACGCCACCGTGGGCGCAGGCATGATCACCGAAAATCTTGAGAAGACAGCGCGGCGAACCGATCGTGAGTTCGCAGGCGTGGGATTGAAGGAATCGGAGAAAGAAAAAGAATTGCGGAGCGCTCCTGTAGCGATTTCGGAGCGAGCCCATCGCAGTGGGCACCATCCGGGGGCGGTGTGGCTTGGAACGCGGGCCTCCCTGGCGGCGCCACTGGAACGCGCTCTGTTTGAGGCGGGGTTGCACGTGGTGCGGATCGACGACGTGCAGCATCCTGGCGAGTGGAGCGAGGCGCTGGTGCGCGGACTCTATTCCGCGGGAATGATTGTTTTGTATTCGAGCCATCAAGGCGAGGAGCAAAAGAAAAACCTGCTGAGTTCAACGATTCAGTCGGATCGCATTCTGGATGTGGACGCGCTGAGCCGCGATGCGGATGATGCTTCGCTGCTTCAGCAGATCGTCGAATGGGTTGAGGGATTGCGAATTTCACGTCCAAGGGAGAACCGATGAATACCGTTGACATCGATTTGAACGCAGCAGAGACTCTCGCATCCGATGCACTGGTGGAACGGGTGTTGCAGCAGGAAGGCAAAGCCTGCTTGACGAACAGTTTTCAGATTGAAGACATGGTCGTGTTGCATCTACTGCGTCAGGCTGCGCCGAACATTCCCGTTCTGTTTCTCGACACTGGTTATCACTTTAAAGAAACGTATGCGTACCGCGATCGAATCGCAAAGGAATGGGGACTGAATTTGATTTCGCTGCAGGCGAAGCAGTCGGTCGCGGATCAGGAATCTGCTTTTGGCATTCTGAACCAGACTGACCCATCGCGCTGCTGCGGCTTGCGCAAGGTTGCGCCATTGATGGAAGGGCTGGAGCCGTACGATATTTGGTTTACCGGTTTGCGGCGCGAACAATCGCCGACGCGAATAAATCTTCGCAAGCTGGAGCCGCACGTATTGCCGACGGGAAAGACGTTGCTCAAAGTAAGCCCGCTCGCCGACTGGGACTTCAAGCAGGTTTGGAGCTACATTTCGCGTCATCAGATTGAATACCTCCCGCTCTACGATCAGGGTTATGCCAGCATCGGTTGCGAACCATGCACCTCGATCCCGGAAGATCCGAATAACCCGCGCTCCGGACGTTGGTCAGGCCGGAAACTCGAATGCGGAATTCATACATTCACGGAGACGAATGCCTCTCCTCTTACATTGCAGGAGGGACAATGACGGATTCGACGACGATGGCCGAGGTGGTCACTGCTCCGGTTGTGAAGGAAACAGCGGCGCAGCGGATGGAGCGCCTGAAACGCGAGAAAAATCCTTGGGATGTTTTCAATGAGGTGCGCGAGTTTGCCCGCCAGGGTCGCAGCAGCGTGGTGCCGGAGTGGGCATCCGCTTACTTCAAGTGGTGGGGAATTTATACCCAGGGCGATGGTGTTGGCGTCACCGGCGGCCGAGGCGGCGAAGGCAAAACCACCGACTACTTCATGATGCGGGTTGGCGTGCCGAACGGGATTTTGAATTCGCGCCAGTTGCGTACCATTGCGGATCTGACGCGACAACACGCGCGCAATCTCGCCGACGTTACGGTTCGGCAGAACATTCAGCTGCACTGGCTCACCATTGAATCGCTGCCGGAAATTGTCGATGTGCTCGCCGGTGTGGGACTGTCGCCAAAAGGTGCATGCGGCGATGTCTCGCGCAATGTGACCGGATGCCCGCTGGCTGGGATCGCGGCGGATGAGATTGCGGATGCTTCTCCGTTGGCGCTGGAGATCGCCGACCTATTGACGGCGAATCCGGACTTTTACAATCTGCCGCGCAAATATAAAGTTTCAATCACCGGTTGCCCCTCGTGGTGCAGTTATCCGGAGATCAATGACATTGGATTGACGGCGGTGCGGAGAAATTTGCATGGCAGAGATGAGATTGGATATTCCATGCGCGTCGGCGGAGGACTTTCCAACGAGCCGCATCTGGCTGTTCGGCTGAATGCATTTTTGCATCCTCATCAGGTTGTGCCGGCGGTTCTTGCAGCGACGGAGATTTTCCGCGATCAGCAGGTGCTGCGTGAAAGCCGCGATCGCGCCCGACTGAAATATTTATTTCTGAAACAGGGATGGGACGCGGATCGATTTTTATACGAGGTGGAAGACAGGCTGGGATATCGCTTGGAGTCGGCCGCAGAAGAAGGTTTGCCGAACGATGTATTTCGCGATCACGTGGGCGTTCATGCGCAGCAACAGCCGGGACTCAGCTATGTTGGTGCCTCCGTGTTGCGCGGACGTCTGAGCGGAGACCAGCTCGCGGACGTTGCAGCACTATCGGAGAAATATGGCAGCGGCGATGTGCGATTGACGGTGATGCAAAATTTATTGCTGATCAATATTCCCAATGCAAGGACCGGCGAGTTGCGGAAGGAACTGGAGGCGACTGGACTGCGCGTGGAAGGGTCAAATTTCTGGCGCGGCGCCATCGCCTGCACGGGAACTGAATTTTGCAAACTCGCCATCACGGAGACAAAAGGCTTTACTCGATGGCTTGTGGAAGAAATGGAGCAGCGCGTTCCCGAGTTCGATCAACAGTTGAAGTTGAATGTGACTGGTTGCCCGAACAGCTGCGGCCAACACTGGATTGCCGACATCGGCATTGAGGGCAAAAAGGTCAAGCACGAAGGCAAGCTGGTCGATGCGTATTATTTCTGCGTTGGAGGCGCCGTTGGAGCGCACCAGAGAGCCGCTCGCCCAGTGGGATATCGTTGTGCGGCAACGGAAGTCCCCGACGCCATGGAGAGGTTATTGCGGCAATATCTGGCAAGCCGCGCCGAAGGCGAGAATCTGCGCAGTTATTTCGCGCGCCAAAGCGATGCGGATCTACGAGATCAACTGGCTGGTGCTTCCATCGCACCTGTGGCGCGGGATGTTTCGCCCGGACCTGTTCCGCACACAGCGGGTTGACTTTCCATGAATGATCAAGGAAATAAGATGAATCTTTTTCCAATCTTTCTGAAGCTTGAGCGGCGGCCGTGCCTGATTGTTGGCGCAGGCAACGTCGCATTGCAAAAGATCGCCAGCTTGCTGCGTGCCGGGGCGACGCTGCGTGTGATCGCTCCATTGGCTTGCGATGAAGTGCGCCAGCTTGCCGAAAATGGCACGATTGCGTTGGAACTTCGACGTTTTCACGAGGCTGACCTGGAGGGACAAGCGTTCGTCATCACGGCAACCGATTCTCGCGAAGTGAATCGTCAGGTATTTCTCGCGGCGCAGAAACGTGGACTGCTGTGCAACTCCGTCGACGACCCGCCGAATTGCGATTTTTATTTTGCGTCGATTGTCGAGCGCGGCAAGCTGCAAATCGCAATTTCAACGGCTGGCGAAAGCCCTGCGCTGGCGCAGCGATTGCGGCGAGAGATCGACGCGCAGTTGCCGCCGGACACGGCAACCTGGCTGGATGAGCTTGGCAATCTAAGGCGTGAGATTCTGGCGGCGCATCCCGCGGGAAGTGAGTGCAAAACGCTGCTGCATACGCTTGCGCATCGGCCAATATGCGGTTCGGATGCATGCCCATCGAGGCAATTGGCGTTTCCGGGGCGTCAGCCGAAGAAGCAGTCTGCGCGCACGACAGCGGTGAAGGGAACTGTGTATTTGGTGGGCGCGGGACCGGGGGATCCAGAATTGCTGACGCTGAAGGCAGCGGATTTGCTGGTGACGGCGGATGTCGTGTTGCATGACGACCTGGTTCCGCAAGCCATTCTCGACCGCGCCGGCGATCAGGCGCAAGTCATCAGTGTCGGAAAACGTTGCGGCAGCCGACGGATCACGCAGCAGCAGATTCACGAGTTGATGATTGGTAAGGCGCGCGGTGGCGCCAGTGTGGTGCGCTTAAAGAGCGGCGATCCGCTGATCTTTGGCCGCGCAGGCGAAGAGATGGAAGCGCTGGAGCTAGCGCAGATTCCATACGAAGTTGTTCCCGGCGTCACCACCATGTTTGCCGCCGCCGCTGCCGCAAAAAGATCCCTGACTGATCGGCGCAGCGCGTCGAAGGTGATTTTGACGACGGCACATCACGCGTCGCACGGCGATGGCGAAGATCGCCCGTCGTTCTGGCGAGGCACTTTGCCGAACGACGCCACGCTGGGAATTTATATGCCTGGTCGCGACCTTCGCGCATTGGCGTGGGACATGCTGCAGGCAGGGCTGCCGACGGATTTACCGATTCTCGTGATGAGTCACGTTTCGCTGCCGGATGAAGCGAGTCGAAGAAGCACCCTGGGTGAGCTGGGCGATGTCGAGCCTGGTGCGGCGCCGATGCTGATCCTGGCAGGCTGGCCGCTTGCGGAGCGGTCGGAGGGCGACGTTCCAGACTTTGTGGCGTCCGAGCTTTTCGAAGATGCTGTCGGGCTGGAACGATAGGAACTCTTTCTCTACGAGCTGGCGCGAACGCTGAAGCCCGCACCTGAACGTCAGCGACTTGCAGTTGCGGCGCAGCTTCAACGCTGCGCCGCAACTCGGGAAAGCGCTATGCAACAGCTTGCGCTCCCGCCCGAATATTGTGAACTGAGGAGTTCTCGACCGGCAGGGTGCGCACAGTTGGCGTTCCTTGCATCATGGGAACAAGCCTGGCGGCAATTTCCTGAAACAGACCATTGTCGTAGTTCCGGACATCGGATGCGCTCTTCCACAAAGTTACACAGCAATATTCGCCCGATGCCGGATCGCAGGACTCGATATTTTCGAGAAACCCACCCTGCGCCTGAATGCGCGGCAGGAACTCGTCATTGATTGCATTCCTGAATTCATCCACTCTGGCCGGTTGAATGGTGCAGTTAATCACTCGTGTCACCATCTCCTTACCTCCTTGCGAAATCAGATAGCCCTTAGGGCAGGACGGATCATACGCGCGCGGCCTAGCCGTGTCAACGCGAATGAAATCGCCAACAGTAAACTCAGCATCTCAAGGATTACCTGCGCTCGCTAGGGATTTCAAAAAGGTTTTCACGATACCTACTGACGAACTCTATCTCCGTCTTTAACATGGAACGCGTCGCCGATCCAATTCTCCAAGGCCCTTACCTTCACCACTTCAGTTCTCGGTTCGGCTACTATTGCCTGAGAGTAGCCCTGCCGGAAATTCTGGAAACCACGTCGCAGCTTTCTACATAACAAACTCCGCATCAATTCCCTGCACGCTTCATGCTCTTTGCGACCGGCGACGTTCAGGGGTGCGTTGCCTGCGGCGTGTGGGGTCATGCAAATCCACAAGATATTAGTGGATTTGCACATTCTGTACGACGCGGGTAATCGCGCCGCTGGGACTGGGAACATCCGGCATTAGTTTGCAGTGAATCGAGAAAAAAAGCCCCAATAACTGACCGAATATCACGTCGAGTGGGGGCCGATATGCGTCCGGGATCAGAAGTTGTAACCCCGGCGTTAAGAAATGCTCACATTCTTTCTCAACTTCTTTGCTGGGTTGAAGGGCAACTGCAACTCGAGTCTGGACCACGCCTTTTTTCCCAATCTCACGGAGAAGGTCGGCTTCATAGCGTTCGCGGCGGCTGTCGCTGGAAATGAAGCTGACGAACAAAGTCTCCGCGTTTAAGGCCGCGAGCGGGCCATGGCGCAATCCGAGCGTTGATTCAGACATGGATTGAATGCGGCCGGCGGTCAACTCAGATACCTTCAGCGCAGACTCAGTTGCGACGGCCTTCAAGGAGCCGGAACCCACGAAACACACCCTGGTATAGGGGCCTTCGGCAAGATTAGCCGCGCATTCCGATGCCACATCAAGAAATTTTTCTCCAGCAGCAATCAAAGACTGCAGGATCGGTTCATACTCCTCCAGCGTCCAAGTGTGCGCCAGGCATTGTCCGCAGACAACCATGTTGGAATACGAACTGGTCATGGCCAGGCCGCGATCGTTCACGGCGTCGTCCAGCAACAGGCCAAAAACCCGCGGATCATCCTGATGATCGCGAATCATTTTCCCTTGCGCGTTGCAGGAAACCACAAGGTGGGAAATATTTGGGCGCTCTTTGAGCGCCTTATTCAGAACGTTGACGCCTTCCGGGCTATCGCCCGACCGCGAGAAGGAAATCCAGAGATAATTGGTGTCGCGAAGGATGAAATCGTCAAAGTTCGTAAGCAGGTCTGTACTGGGAATTGCGTTCACTTCGCATTGCCATTTCTGGCGGAGCAGCGCAACCAAGGATTGACCAATATAATCGGAAGTGCCGGCACCGACTAGGAAAACGATGGGGCGATGAACGGTCGCCACGGCAACTGGGCCTATTCCTTTCGATTGCAGGTAAGCCTGGATTTCCGGGCGACGCTGCTGGAAGTTCATGAAGGTAGTGGCCCAGGTATAGGGTTGCTGCGCAATTTCGCTGGGAGTATGGATGAGTCCGCGCTTTGCTTTTTCTTCTTTGTCCAGCTGGATGAGATTCAGCAAACGGCTCACAGTTCTATGCTCCTTTGGTACGCGGGGTAGTGAAAAGCTGATATAAAAAGGCGAGCCCGAA
>JAJXZK010000459.1 GCA_021780095.1 Acidobacteriota bacterium
AGGGGCTGACGTCGCAATCGATGGCAATTTTGTTGGCAACACGCCTTCGACGGTGCAGGTCAGCGCGGGGAGTCATCAGCTTACCGTCAGCAAGAAGGGCTTTACCGACTGGAGCCGCACCATCAATATCACCGGAGGAAGCATTCACGTGAATGCGACGCTGGATGCGGTCGGCAATTAGGAGTAGGTGACATCCCGGCGCTCAGAATGCATACGTTGCTAGCTTCTTGTTTCGCCCGTGGGATCTGCGCTGCCCCTGGAAGCATCGTCGTCGCTAAAAAAATCTGAATCTATTCGCTTGATGGCGTAACTGTTGACCGTTGATACGCCGAGGCCGTATTCGAACATAAGCTCCGCAAGCTGCGTCCCATTTATTAGTACAATTCTGCTATCTAGACCCTCGGCATAATCTATTGCCGCTCTCGAAAATGTCGAGGTCGTGATGAATATTCCGCGCTTTGCTTTCTTGCCGTACAGTGCCCCCACAAATCCTTGAATTTCTGGCCTGCCGACAGTGCTATCTCCCCACCTCTTGGCTTGGATATAGAGAAGATCCAGTCCGAGCTTATCTTCCTTAATCACGCCATCGACACCGCCGTCGCCAGACCTCCCAATTGCTTTACCCGCGTCCGTAAGGGAGCCCCCATAGCCGATAGAAGTGAGAAGGCGAACGACTAAACGCTCAAAAAACTCGGGCGGACAAGTCTTTACCTGCGCCAATAGGTCAGATTCAACTTGCTTTCGCAGCTTCAAATATCCAGCCGCCAATGTCTCTTCTGGAGTTCCAGCAGTGATCTCCACAGCGTTTTCAAATGACTTTTCGCCAGCTGTTTTTTGGGGACTCCAAAACTCAAGGAACTCTGGAAACTGGCGCAGAAACGCGACGTCAATCTTCTCCGGCTTGCTGTTTAGGACAGTTCGTCCGCGATCAGTTATCTGAAAAAACCCACGTTTGGGTGAATCGATGAGTTTCGCTTTTTTCAAATATGTTCGGGCCCAGCCCACTCGGTTGTCGAATACGTTGTCCACTCCGCTAGGCAGAAGTTCCTTCCTCTCGCTATCTGACAACCTGAACATTTTGGCGAGGTGATCAATTGCGCCCCGCACGGCATGCTCTTGGCCATCACCAGCGATGTTCAGCAACGGGAGCATGACCTTTTGGTAGTCGGGTATTGGCATCAGATCTTTTCTCCAGTTTTCCGTTCTTACAGCGGGATGTTGCCGTGTTTTTTCGGAGGATTTTTTTCGCGCTTGGTATCCAGCATCTCCAACGCGCGAATCAGGCGCAAGCGCGTTTCGCTGGGACGAATCACTGCGTCCACATACCCGCGCTCCGCAGCAATGTACGGATTGGCAAATCGCTCGCGAAATTCGTGCACTTTCTCCTGCCGCGTATCGGCAAGAATTTTCGCCTTGTCTTTTTCTGTGAATGCGCGACCGGAAGGCCACACCGCCTGCGCTTGCCGAACACTCTCTTCCATCTCGCGCCGATACACAACATTGACGGCCGCTTCCGCACCCATCACGGCAATCTCCGCCGTCGGCCATGCCAGGTTCAGATCGGTGCGCAAATGTTTTGAGCTCATCACGCAATAGGCCCCGCCGTAGGCTTTGCGCATGATGACAGTCAGCTTGGGAACCGTGGCCTCCGCATATGCATACAGCAATTTCGCTCCATGGCGAATGATGCCGCCATGCTCCTGTTGCGTGCCAGGTAAGAAACCGGGAACATCTTCGAGCGTAAGCAGAGGAATGTTGAACGCATCGCAGAATCGCACGAAACGCGCTCCCTTGCTGCTGGCATTGATGTCAATGACTCCAGCGAGAACCGACGGCTGATTGGCCACAATGCCGATCGGACGACCGTTCATCCGCGCGAATCCAACGACTATATTCCGCGCATAGCGTTCATGAATCTCGAAAAAATAGCCGTCGTCGACGATGTGCTGGATGGCCAGCTTCACGTCATACGCCTGGGTCGGCTGGTCCGGAATCAGCGTGTCTAGCTCCGCATCCGCTCGATCGATGGGATCATCTGTCGGCTTGCGCGGCGGGTCCTCCAGATTATTCTGCGGCAGAAAGGTCAGCAGTTCGCGAATCATCGCCAGGCATTCCGCGTCGTCGTGCGCCATCATATGGGCGACGCCGGAAGTTTCGTTGTGCGTGATCGCGCCGCCCAGCACAACTTTCGTCACTTCTTCATGCGTGACGGTTTTTATCACGTCCGGGCCGGTCACAAACATGTAGGCGGTTTGATCAACCATCAGGATAAAGTCCGTGATGGCGGGCGAATACACCGCGCCGCCTGCGCATGGCCCCATGATGGCGGAAATCTGCGGCACCACTCCGGAGGCTTGCACGTTGCGCAGAAAAATGTCCGCATAGCCGGCCAGCGAGACGACACCTTCCTGGATACGCGCGCCACCAGAATCGTTCAGCCCGATAATAGGCGCGCCCACCCGCATCGCCATTTCCATCAGCTTGACAATCTTGGCGGCATTCGTTTCGGAAAGCGATCCACCGAAAACGGTAAAGTCCTGCGCTGAAACAAACACGATTCGCCCGTGGATCCGCCCATAACCGGTAATAAAGCCATCGCCGGGAACCTTCTGCTCCTCCATGCCAAAGTCAGTGCAGCGGTGCGTGACCAGCCGATCCATCTCTTCAAACGTTCCCTGATCCAGCAGCAGTTCGATGCGTTCCCGAGCCGACAGCTTGCCCTCGCGATGCTGACGCTCGCGTCGAGCCGCGCCTCCACCCTCTTCGGCCAGAGCGTTGCGGCGTTCCAGTTCCTCAAGTTTCGCTTGTACGGTCACGACTGGATTATAGAGAGATTGGCACGACGGAACATGCGCCAATAGGAAAGACCTGGAAGAAATTCGAGGGTTTCAGGGATCAGATCAGGAAAGGACGGCAGGGGGCGCTTGCATGTATGAGGGGCATTCAGCAAGGCCGCCGCCACTACATCACGTGGCGACGAAACAGGCAATCTTCTTTTCTGGAGGGACATACCCAGCTGGCCACTGCACACCCCAGCAAGATCAGGATGCTGGCTCCGCCCATTACTAGCGGCAACGCCGGTTCGAGGTGTTGCCATCCGTCGCGAAACGCTGCCAAGTTTGCCGTTGCCATAGCGTTGCACCCCGTAGCGAAGTTGGTACCTTTGTCTCGATAGATTCCATTTTACGAACTTAGGTTGACTTTGGATTGAAAAAAATGAATCTAAAGCTAACTTTTTGTATAACGTGGCAATAACTACGCAATCCAAAGGATCCATTGCGCTTCGATATGTGGCAAGCGCACAATAAGGCGAAACATTGGCGAAACTATGGGCCCTTCGAATGGGAATCCAGCGCGGTCGGTGACGCCTGTGTCCGGCCCGCCACGTGTGACGCTCGCGGTCTCTCGACCTGAACTCCTAGTTCGCCGCCGTCGAACAGGAAATGCAGCCGAGTCTGCGCAACCGGCCCGTGGCAGTCGTGCCGCTGATGGCTAACACAACCTGTTGCCTATCGTCAGTTTGGCCCTCGATTGTCCTGCTGGCGCTGCGGCGCAGGTCGAAAGTCTTGATGTTGCGGAGCGGGTTGAGATTCCGGTCTGGCTTGAAGAACTGGCCTGGGCTCGGGGGCCGGGCGAGATTCTGGCCTGGGCTGCGGCGTTGGTCGTGATTCGGGACGGGACTGCAGCGATGGTCGATATTGCTGAGGCGCAGGTCGGAACTCGGGTCGTGGCTGTGGCGCTCGCCGCGATTCAGGATGGGACTGCAGCCGTTCCGGGGTACGCTTGCCATTGGTAGGTTGCGTCCCGGTTGCGGCCCGCGCACCGGTCACGGGACGTCCACCAATCGCCCGACGAAAATCCTGCGGGCGCGGAGCCGGTGCTTTGCGCCCTCCGTTCAAAGGACGCGTGTACGCCGCCTCGGCGGGCCTTCCACGATTCGTTTTGGCAAACTGCGCTCGATTTCCCTGGGCCTGATGGACCAATCGACGCTGCGCCGGTATGGCGCCGAAGCGGCGCGCGCGGGCCGCATTCAGTTGGGATTGATTTGGACGAACATTCATTCCGCCAGGTCCGCCATTGTAGCTGACGCGGTTGCGGTTGTTGTAGCGGATTCGGCGCGCATAGACGTGACGCATGTTGCCGCCAACCCGCGTAATGGAGCGGTTGTAATAAAAAGCGCCGCGATTCCAGTAGCCGCCTTGATAGCCATTGCCAAAGTAGCCGAAGCCATAGTTGATGCCGCCATAGAAGCCGACGTATGGGCCCCAGTAGCCGCCGTACCAGAGATAACGGCCCCCCAAGAATCCCCAATAGCCGGGCGTCCATAGTGCGCCGAGATAAGGAGCAAGCACCCACGCTCCAGGCACCCAGTAATAGCCCATTGGCGACCAATACCAATATCCCGGCGTCCAGATGTAGTTGTCGCCCGGGCAATACGGCTGCTCGTACTCCGGCATCGGCGGTGGCGGCTCGGGAGCATAAACCTGCTGCTGGTCCTCGCTGTCGTCATAGCCCTGGGCGTACGGTGTTTGATCGTATCCTCCCTGATCGTAGCCAGACTGGTCCGGCGGCGGTGGTGGCGGCGGCTCATTCTGGCTGTACTGCTGCGGTGCGGCCGGCTGCGACGAGTAGGACTGGTCTGATGCGGCCTGCGGCTCCGTCGCGGTGGGCGCTGCGCCGCTGTCATAGGCCGATGCGGGCCCGTTGACAGGTGCGTTGTTGGCGTCGGCAGGATCGCTTGCATCATTCTGGCTGACTGAGGTTTGCGTCGCTACGCCAGCGCTCGATGTTCCATGGCAAGCCGCCACGCCGAAAAAAAGGACGACGGAAAGGATCGCGCTGAAAGCGGGCTTCTCGTGGGTCGTCATACGATATCTCCGGGAACTGAGATGCGGAATTCGTCCTGCCCGCCACATTTATTTCTGCACGTTTCGCACCGCAGCCTGGGCGCGTCCACAGGGTCACGCGATTCAGCTTCAGAATGCCGGAATTTGTCATGGCGACCGATGCACAGTAGATTGATAGACGCCTGATTGGTAGAGATTTTCTCGACGCGAAATAAGGAGAAAGATTATGTCTAAATCGTTTTTGCTCGACGGCGCTCATGGCCGAATGAAACTCTGCTTCGCTGCAGTCGTGATTGCCGCAGGGGCCATGCTGATCCTGGTGCCCGGCTGTCTTGCGCAGGCAAACCCCGATAAAATTGCCGCCCCGTATTTGAACCCGTCGGTTCCGATCCAGAAACGTGTGGACGATCTGGTATCGAAGATGACGCTGGAGGAAAAGGTTTCGCAAATGCAGAATCACGCGGCCGCGATATCGCGTCTCGGCGTGGCCGAATACGATTGGTGGAGCGAGGCCCTGCACGGCGTCGCGCGATCCGGGTATGCAACGGTGTTTCCGCAGGCCATTGGAATGGCGGCAACCTGGGATGCTCCGCTGATCCACGAAGAAGCGCACACGATCGGCATCGAGGCGCGCGGACGATACAACTCCGCCGTACGGGAAGATAATCACGCCATCTTTTACGGCATGGATTTCTGGTCGCCGAACGTCAACATCTTTCGCGATCCGCGCTGGGGTCGCGGGCAGGAGACATATGGTGAAGATCCATTCTTGACCGGACAACTTGGCGTTCAGTTTGTGACCGGTCTGCAAGGCGACGATCCCGACACGTATCTGGCGATCGCCACACCCAAGCACTTCGACGTGCATAGCGGCCCGGAGTCGGAGCGGCATCGTTTCAACGTGGATGTCTCCGCGCACGATTTGCAGGACACGTATCTGCCGGCCTTTCGCGCCACCATTGTCGACGGCCACGCAGACTCTATCATGTGCGCCTATAACGCTATCGATGGGGCGCCGGCCTGCGCCAACACCATGCTGCTGCAGAAAACATTGCGCGACGACTGGAAATTCAATGGCTATGTGGTTTCTGACTGCGGCGCCATCGGCGACATCGCCGACGGCCACAAATTTGCGCCATCCGTCGAGCAAGCTTCTGTCGATGCGGTACGCGCCGGAACGGACCTTAGTTGCGGCGACGAATATGCCACGCTGGTCAAAGCGGTTCACGACGGGCTGATCAAGGAAAGCGAGATCGACATTGCCGTGAAGCGCCTGATGACGGCGCGCATTCGCATGGGAATACTTGCGCCGATGGCGGACCAGCCCATGCAAGCGCTGAATCGCTCTGTCGTATTTGCGCCCACGCACGCGCGGCTTGATTTGAAAGCCGCCGATGAGTCGATGGTGCTGCTGAAGAATGATGGCGCGTTGCCGCTCGACGCGAACGTGAAGACCATCGCGGTGATTGGGCCGAACGCAGCTTCGATCGCGGCGCTCGAGGGAAATTACAACGGAACGCCCATCGATCCCGAAACGCCGTTGGCCGCATTCAAAACATTAGCCGCGCAAAAGCGATTTCGCGTTCTGGATGTACAGGGCGCGCCCTACGTGGAGCAACTGTCCTTACCCGTACCGCCGAATGTCTTCCACACTGCCGACGGCGCGGAAGGCCTGACGGAGACTGCCTTTCCGAACGCCAAGTTTGCCGGGCCCGGCATCACCTCCACGTCGGACAACATCGACAGCAACTGGGATGGCGCGAGCCCGTATCCCAACCGCATTCCACGCAAGGCATTTTCTGTTCGCTGGACTGGCACATTGACGCCGCCAGCTCCCGGCGACATCAGCTTCCAGGTCAAGCTGGCCGACTGCTATCCCTGCGACAACGTTGAAAGTTACAGCATCTGGGTGGACGGCAAGCAAGTCTCGTCCGGAACTTCTCACGACAAGAGCGGGCACGAGAATCCAGCAGAGTTCAAGGTGCATTTTGCCGACACCAGACCGCACGAATTTCGCCTGGAATATTCGCATCAATCTCCACTGTTTGGCGCAGGGGTCAGCTTCAATTGGCATCCGCCAGTGGACACGCTGCGTCAGCAGGCCGTCGACGTCGCGAAACAGGCGGATGCTGTTGTGGCATTCGTAGGAATTTCTCCGCGATTGGAAGGGGAAGAGATGCCGATTCACATTCCAGGATTTTCTGGCGGCGATCGCACCTCCATTGATCTGCCGGATGTGCAGCGACAGATGCTGCAGGCCGTGGCAGCAACCGGCAAGCCGTTGATTGTCGTGTTGATGAATGGCTCAGCATTGGCAGTGAACTGGTCCGCGCAGCATGCCAACGCCATTCTTGAAGCCTGGTATCCCGGCGCTCGCGGAGGTCAGGCGATTGTCGACACGCTGCTCGGCACCAATAATCCCGCGGGCAGATTGCCGGTCACGTTCTATCGCTCGACCAGCGAGCTGCCGCCGTTTACGGACTATTCGATGGCGGACCGCACCTATCGCTACTTCCACGGGGCTACGTTGTATGGCTTTGGATATGGCTTGAGCTATTCTCAGTTCAAATTCGACAAGCTGCATGTCTCGACGGGGAAACTGAAGGCAGGCGATCCGCTCACGGTGGATGTCGATGTCACCAACACGTCCAAGGTCGATGGGGACGAAGTGGCGGAGTTGTATCTCACCTACCCGAAAACCAAGACCAGCCCGATTCATGCGCTCGCTGGATTTGCGCGTGTACATGTGGCCGCCGGCGCGACTGTGCCCGTGCAAGTCAAAGTGGAAGCGCGGCAATGGAGCCAGGTGGTGGAGAACGGCGATCGCGTGATCCTGCCCGGAACCTACACGCTGTTCGTCGGCGGCCGCCAGCCGGGCACCGATGCCAACGGGGTGTCGGCCACGGTGAAGGTCGCGGGAAAGAAGACCCTTCCGCGCTAGAGGGAATGGTCTTCGTCGGCGAAACTCGTCGCCCCAGGTCTGTCCCGCCGCGACGGGTGTGGGAATTCGTCGCTGCGAAACGAAAGGCGCGCGCTCCAGCAGAATTTATTTTGTCCGCGTTTGCGTTCCCATGTACGTAACTTTCTTTCACCACGGGTTGCGCACCGAAAGAACAAGGGCAGGCTTGGCGCCTGCCCTTGTTGCGTCACCCTAAAACGGGCGTCAATCTATCGAAACGCGTATTTCCAATTGTTCACCAGGTTGCCGACATTCAGCGTGCCGATCCCGGTGGCAAAATCCCAGCCTTCTTTGCTGCCGTAGGCCTTGGAGTATGCCTTGCTCGTTGTCGACAATACGCCGTTGGTACCGGAAGGGGTATAGCAGTTGAATTTGCCCAGGCAGTTCACGTCCATGTCGCCCTGGGCGACGTCGTGAAATATGCAGGAAGATTCAATCCCGCTTCCCAGCGTTGCGATGCAGGAATTCTTTCCGCTTCCGCCGAATTCCGACCTGGCCAGTGAATAGTACACGTAGTTTGGATTACCCTGCGGAGCGCCTTGCGACTGGTTCACCAATGCCTGCACGCCAGCCACAATGGGAGCGGCGAACGATGTGCCGCCGGCGCCCGACCATCCTGCCGGATTGCCGGTGCATGGCGCGCCGCCGGCGCCCGTCGCCGGGTCGGTATAGCAGAACACATAATAGTGTCCCCATACGCCATTGGCAGCGAACAGGGAAACGTCCGGCAAATCTCGGACGTGATCATTTGGTACGCCGAAGGTACCGGCCTGGTAGGCCGGCTTGGCGTAGCCTCGGCAAGTGCCGCTGACCGCCGGAGTATTTGCCTTGGGAGAAGTCTCTCCATACGCGCAGCCACTCGGACCACCGCTTCCGCTTCCCGTCGTCAAGAAGTACTTCTTCCCGGTTGCGGAGTTGCAGAAGCCGTTCTTCCCGTAGGGCACGTTGTAGCCCTCAATGTTTGTGATCAACGTGCTGGCGCAGGAATCGTTCCACGGAATCTCCGGAACGTATCCCTTTGCGGAGCCATAGGCGGCGTTATTGGCCGCTTTCCAATACTGTGCAGTGGTCCCCGCATAGCTGTCGCCGAAATCGGTGCCGCCGACAGCCACGTTGTACGGTGTCGAAGCGAACCCGCTCGCCGCGATGCCGAATTGCGCCGCCGGCTGGTTGGCGTCGCAGCTGGCTGCTCCCTCATCGCC
>JAJXZK010000094.1 GCA_021780095.1 Acidobacteriota bacterium
CCAGTTCCGCACCAATCCCGCCATAGCCAATAATCATCACCTTCTTGCCGTGCAGCTCATCCGCCAGGATGCGATACGAATGCACGCTCGTCTTCGCCTCCTCCGCGGCGGGCGCTGCCCCACCCGGGCCCTTCAGCAACACCTGCCCATCCCAATACTGCTCGTGCTGGCAATCGCGGTAGTGAGGGAAGCGCCACAGACTCCCCAGAATGGCCCCGACAATCCACTCCGCGACCGGAATATTGTGCAGCCCCTGCCCATCGAACAGCAGAATGCCCTTTGGCAGCCACGGCAAAATCCAGTCCACCCCCGCCAGCAAACACTGGATCACTTTTACCCCACGTAGATACGGAAACATCGGCGTGGCCAGCCATCCGAACATCGGCGGAATCCAGAAATCCACCTCTACCGGATGGTCCAGGGTGTCCGACAACCGGACTAGTTCAACATTTTCTTTCGGGAAATCGAGCAGGAAATCCTCAGAGATATTTGCGGGCAATCCTATTTTCAACATGGCCTGATAATAATCAGCGCGGTCATGCCAGAGCAAACCGGCACGACCCTCTCCCTCTACTGGTTCGCGCTCAGATGCAAAACGTGTTTTGCGATATCTGGCCAGAACTCACGAAAAACGTTGAAGCCGCCATCGCGGATCGCCACCTGAACCAGCCAACGTTGCCCGGTTTTCGTCCAGTCCCGATAGCGGGCCGGATAATACAGGTTGCCCAATCCGGCAGCTGCGCCCTTACCAACAATCTCCGAATAATTGACGGTGTTTCTCCCCGCATCGTTCGGCGTAATCAAAACCCGCGTGTACGCGTAGAGAGCGCGGACATACCAGTGCCCGGTTCCAAGCGCATAGTAACGCGAGTCCTGCCGGGTCAGGGTCGGCACAATCGTATCGGTCATATAATTTCCAATGCCCTTGTCCACGAATCCGTGCCAATAGTATCGGCCGTACCCAACCATCCCATTGCCGAATTCCGGATAGCTCTTTGAGACGTAGGGAATTTCAGTATCCACCGCATTGAAGATAAACGCAGAGTAGTCGAAGGTATTCTGCGTTCCGACCATAAATTTCTCTTTAAAGCTCGGCGGCGGCGGCTTGGACCCTACACTGACGGCGCGATAGTTCGGAATCCAGCCCATAATGCGTCGCGGCTGCTGCCCGTAGTCGGGCCGAGGCTCGTTGGAGCTCTGCGCCGGGTTTCTGTTCGCGTCGTAGTGAACCCGGTCGCCCTTGTTTCCGGGGATGGCTGGCGATCCCGTCACGCCGGTTTGTGGAGCCTTGGAGTTCGGGGCTTGCTGGGGTGCGGGCGCGGTAGGAAGCTGCGTTGAGGCGGCTTCCACTGCGGCGACAGTATCGGGGTGCCATCGCGCTTCAGGCCCCTGTCCGTCCGCCTTGTACGGTGACGAGAAAGCCACCCCACAAAACACCAAAAGTATTGAAAAAAAAGTTAGGGGTTGCCGCAATTGCAAAACTGACCATCCAAGTATGTGTGAGTGAACTTTTTGAGAGCTTTCTTAGTAGACGCAGCCCACCGCCATCAGGTTACTACAAGTTCGGTACCTTTCTTGACACCCATCGTCGCGGAGATCGGGCTGACCGCCATTCGATCGCTGCACCCGCGCTGTAAAATCCTTCACGGAAGAGTGAAATAATGACGCTGTATCCCAACATATTGCATGCCGTACGAAAGCTGGCCCTGGAGGCCGTTCGATCTGGATCGATTGGGGAACTGGAATGTTCGCGATGAAGTTTAAGCTTCTGATCCCTGCAGTTACCTTGTGCTTCAGCCTCGCCACTTCTCAGCCTTTGTGGTCTCAGAGTCAGATCGTCGAAACTCCTGCCGTGCTGGATCAGGGTTTCCACGAAATGTACAACCTGCATTTCCCTGAAGCACATGCCGTCTTCGCGAAATATATGGTGGAGCATCCCGAAGATCCCATGGGACCGGTCTCCGATGCCGCAGCCTATCTTTTTTCGGAGTTTCACCGCACCGGCGTTCTCGACATGCAGCTGTTCACCAACGACACGAATTACCTGCAACACAAAACCGTTCCTGATCCGGCCATAAAGAAGGCCTTCGACGCCGCTCTCGATAAAGCGGACGGATTGTCCGACACAATTCTTGCGAAACATCCCAGCGATGCCACCGCTTTGTTTGCCAAGACTCTCACCTTTGGTCTGCGTGCGGATTATGCGTCGCTCATTGAGCGTCGCGATATTGCCGGATTTCAATTCACCAAGGCCGGCAGCGCCTTTGCCCATCGTCTGCTCGCCGTCGATCCCCACGCCTACGATGCCTATCTGGCTGTCGGTATGGAAAACTACATCCTGGGATTGAAGCCGGCGCCGGTTCGCTGGCTCCTGCAAATGGCCGGCGGAGAAACCAACAAGGTGCTCGGTGAACAAGACCTGGAATTGACCGCCGCCCAGGGTCACTACCTCAAGCCGCTGGCCAAGCTGCTGCTTTCTGTCGCTGCTGTTCGCGATAATGACACGGCGAAAGCCCGCAAATTGCTCGGGTCTCTCGCGCAGGAATTTCCCAACAATCCCCTCTATGCCCAGCAGTTGGCAAGACTCAAATAACCCCGTTGCATCTCCCGGGCAGGCCCAGGGTTTCAGTCCTGGGAAACCGAGTTTGAATCCGTGGCGCGCCTGCGGGGGCTGAGGTACGCTGCCAACACCACGATTCGCCCGAAGCGCGCGTAAAGGGCTTGCCATCTTGGCCCAAATAGAAAAGGCGTAGCTCGCCGCAGCGAGCTACGCCTTTTCTTTCAACTGCGTTGCCGCGGTTACGGCAGGTAGTAACGGAACGACGTGAACACCATGTTGTCGGTGCCATGGGCGCCCCCGCCAGGGTTGGTCGTGCCCCCCTGACCGGACCACAGATCACGCCGAATGTTGCTGTACTGGATTCCCTGGCGCAAACCGCCCTTGGCTCCGTTATGGATAAAGAACCAGTAGCCCGCCGTGAACTCCTGCACGTCCTTATTGTTGCCGGTGCACTTGCTCGGAGTAATCGGAGCCCCACCCGGGTTCGCGGAGGTGGATGCCGGTTCGATCCTGCAACCCGACATGTCTGCGGTGTATGTGCCATAGCCAATCTGCTTGCCGCCCACGATCGCATAGTCACGGCCAATGTAGTCGCCGCCATAGTTGAGGTAAACGTTCAAGCGCTTGTTCGGATTCAACTCAATCGTGCTCAAAGCGGAGAAACCATGCAGCGGAGAAATGGTCGCGTCCGGACGCAGCGTAATATCGGCGATAGTCGACGAACCGTAGCGGCCCACGCCCTCGCCATACAGACCCTTCAGCCCAATGGTGACTTTCTTGTTGAGCATTGGCCCGCGGAAGCCTCCGCCGACGCCGCCCCCAACCACTGTGTCGTTGTACGGCAGGCGATTCGCCGCATAGATGCGGTCGCGGAAGAAGCGGCTGACCCCGAATAGTTCCCAGTGTCCCCAGCCAGGCTCGACAGCCAGCTTGGCCACCATGTCCGGGGCTAGGTTGAAGGAATAGTTTGCCGTCGGGTTGTAAAGCCCGCCGCCGGTGCCACCCGAGCCAATCAGCAAATTCGTCGGCAGGTTGCTGCCCGCCGGATTCAGTGTCTCGGCATTCTCCGCCGATACCCCCAGCCACATCTTGTCTCCAAACTGTTTCGCGACCCGGAAGCTGTATTGCCGCGTCCAAACAAAGCCGGCTTCGTACTGAGGATCGATGGTTGCCGGCAGGATCTCCGTTCCACGAGTCAAGCCTTGCGTCGTTTCAGCCGCCAGCGACCAGCCCTGGCCACCGGAAATGTCCCAGCCATTGCTCATTTTCGCGTCCGCCCATAGTTGCCGCTGGCGAACTACGTAGCTATTCGATTGGTTGTTGTTGGAGGTGATGCCGGTACCCAACCAGTCCATCTCGTAGTACCCGGTCATGGTCCAGTCAGCCAACTTGCCCGTGGCTTTCAGGGCAATTCGCGACTGCCGGCCGGTACCGTCGAACTCAGTGAGTTGCGCGGCTGGTGAACTCTGTAATGGAACTCCCGTAAAGGGCGTATTCAAGCCGCCGCCCGTCGCTCCGCCACGCCAATCGGTTTCAGCCGCCAGGAAGCTGCCTTTTGGCGAGATCGTGATCCCTTTGTAGGCGATCTCATCCGGATGCGTGACCGCTTTCTTCAACTGCTTCTGGTCCTGGTCGGCCATGGTCGCCGTCTGCTGGGCCTGCTCCGCCTGCGCCTGAACATTCTGCACCGCTTGATGCAGGTTGGTATAGGCTTCGCTGCTTGAGCTGGAACTCTGTTGCACCGCCTGCACCTGGGTTTGCGCCTGTTGCGCAGCCTGCTGCGCCTGTTGCGCTGTGTCCTGCGCCTGCTGCAGTTGCTGGTCGCGGCTTTGCAGCTGCTGCTTCAATTGGTCAATCTCTTCCTGCTGCTGTTGAAATTGCTGCCGCATTTCCTGCATCTGCTTCTCGATGCTGGTCGGCCTCTTCCTCGCACTCTTTTTTTGAACGGTTGTGGTCCCTGCACTCGATTGCGCAAATACAGACATGCCCGCCTGCGGCATCATCGCCACACAGGATGCAAGAATCAGGGCTCTAACTTTATTCGGTCCGCGTTTCATTCGGCCTCTCACTCGTGTTGTTTGATTGAAGATCCAGGAAGGTGCAATGCCCCGCCGTCCTACTCTGAAAGCGCAGTGGTTCTCGGGGGGTGGCGAGTACATGTCGCTGGCAGGGCTGGTTATTCACACCGCGCTTAGTCTTACAGCGCTGCGTGAATATCCCAAAAACAGAAGATGAATGCCAGATGAATTCCTGCGCTAGGTGTGGAATTGGCGTCGTTCTGGCGCGGACGGGCCCTCCGGCCGGACGGCCCGGTACTTTTCAGCGTAGTGGAGTGGCAGGGAAGTCTCCCTCTACGGCAGATTCCCCAGTGGATAGTTCAACGCGCTCGCACATCCCAGCTCCGCGCGGCGACCCTGGAAGGTTGCGGGTAGAGCCCGGACTTCAGTCCGGGGAACTGGGTTAGACCCATAGCGCGCCTTCAGGCGCTGAGGTACGCTCGGCCGCAGCCTCGTATTAGGCCACGACTTTAGTCGTGCCGCCCGGAGGAGAAAAACGTAGGATTTTAGCCCTTGCGCCCGACTCTACGGGAGATTTCCCAATTGATAACTCAACGCAGCCAGCGACAGTTCATACTCATAACGGGCATTCACGTTTTCAATCGACGCCTGCGTCTGCTCCAGTTGCGACTGGCTCAGCTCCACGATGGAACTCAACCCCAGCTTGTAACGCGCCTGCGCCAGCTGCAGCCCCATGTTCGACGCCTTGAGCAGCTTCTCGGTGACAGCGATTTTCTGGTACGACGTGTTGCTCTGCAGCCACGCATCGCGAACATCGCGCACCACCCGGTCGCGTAGGTCGCGCACATTCTCCTGCGCCGCCTGCGCCCGGTCTTCGGCCTCATGCGCCTCTTCCGTGTACCGAAATCCATTGAACAGCGGCACTTCAAGATCGACACCCACCGCGCCGAACCAGTTGCTGGTGAAATACTTGTCGTCGCGGATGGGCGTTCCACCGACGACCGCCATCGTTTGTAACGTCGGCATCAGTTGTTCCCACTGTGCGCGCGCATATTTCTTCGCTGCCTGTTGGTCGTAATCCAGCGCCATCAAGTCCGGCCTCTGTTTCATCGCCATATCTACCAGTTGGTCCTGGTCCGGAGGAGGGATCGAGGCTGTACCCGTGGTTTCCTCCAGCGTATAGGCCATCGGCCGGTCGAATCCAAGCACCGACGTCAGGGCATTGATCGCGTTGTTATATTGCGTCTGCGCGTCCAGAAGCAGCAATTGTGCCCGTGCCAGGTCTTCGTCTGCAAATGCCAGATCGATCGTCGATCGCAACTTGTTGTTGGTCAGCTCCGTAATCTGCTGGTCGGTCGTTTTGCGCGTATCCACGGTTTGCTGCGCAACCTTGACCAACGCCGTCGCTTCCAGCGCGTTGTAAAACGCCTGATCGGTAATCAGTACGATATCCAGCGTGCTGGCTTGCGTCTGCGCATTCTGCGCCTTCTCGTACAGCTTGGAAGATGCCATCAGGTTGGTCGTGTGACCGAAATCCGTCAGCAATTGGTGAAAATCCAGGCCCCCCCCGGCGTGCGTAATCAGTCGCGTCGAGCGCAATCCGTCGAAGGTGAATCGACCGCCGTTATCCGCCTCCGCCCCCACCGCTCCACCAACCACCTGCGGCAGGTAAGCGGATCGCGTCTGGCGATACACCTGGTGCTGGGCTCGTGCCAATAACTGCGCCACACGGATCCGCGGGTTGTTGCGGATCGCAATTTGTTCGGCATCGTGCAGCGTCAATTGCGCCGGAATTGACGTGACACGACCTCCTGTCAGCTTCTTGCCCGATCCCATGTCCGGCGTCGTCTCGCTCAGCGTGTCGCTCGCCCTCGCCGACGCGTGCGGCGCCACCGGCGACGCGCCCGTGTCCGCTTGTTCAATGTTTTTCGCCAACATCACAGCCGACGGAGCATCCGCCAGTTTCTGCGCCTGCAATGGCCATGGGCAGCACGCGATCGCGATCATCGCCAATACTGCCGTGGAAGAAAATCGTGGGTGGGTTTGCATTACGCTTGCACCTCCAGATCCAGCGTGTTGTTCCCGCCGGAGTTATGTCCTTGATTGCGATGAATCAGGTAATACACAGTGGGAACCAGGAACACCGTCACCACGCCCGAAACGGTCAGTCCTCCCAGGATGGCTCGCGCCAGCGGCGCATATTGTTCGCTGCCAGCCTCTAGGCCCAGCGCCATCGGAATCAACCCCAGCGCCGTCGCCAGCGTAGTCATCATGATGGGCCGCAGACGCACCCGACAGGCTTCTCCAATCGCGAGTTTCAGCGGCTTGCCCGCGTTTCTTTGGATTCCGATAAAGTCCACAATCAAAATGCTGTCCGACACCACAATCCCGGTCATCATCAGGCAGCCCATCAGCGACATGATGTTCAGCGAAGTCCCCGTCACCAGCAGGAACAGCAGCACGCCCGACATGCCCGGCGGCACCGCTAGCAGAATCACGAATGGATCCGACAGGGAAGCGAACTGCGCCATCAGAATCAGATACACCAGCGTCACCGCCAGCACCAGTCCGACGGCAAAACTGCGGAAGCTGTCCCTCATATCGTTGATCGATCCGGCAATGCTGATCAGCGTTCCGTGGGGTGGGTGGATTTGGTTCACGATGTTCTGGATCTGCTTGCCCACCCGGCCCAGGTCTTCGGTTTTCGGCATGATGTACACATCGAACACGCGGCGCAGTTGATAGTGGTCCACCACCGTCGGCGTGTTGATGTACTTGATGCTCGCCACCGCTTCCAGCGGCACAACGTTGTCGTGCGGCGGAGACATCTGCCCCGGCTTGATTGCGCTTCCCGGCGGCACATGCGCCGTGGAATGACTCGCCTGCAATGGAATCTGCTTGAAGTCCTTCAGGCTCTGGATCTGGCTGTTGTAGTACTGCACCGTCAGCATGTAATTGTTGCCCGTCTTCGGATCGACCCAGTAGCTGGGCGCAATCATGCCGTTGGAGGTCAGCGCCGTAATCACGCCGTCCACAACGTTTTTTTCCGTCAGGCCCAGAAACGCCGCTTTCTGACGATCCACATTCAACTCCAGGCCCGGATAACCGACATCCTGCGGGATCAATACATCGCTGACGAGCCTCAAGCCCTGCACCTTGGCGGCAATCTGCTGCGCCACAGCGTACCCCTGCTTCAGGTTCATCGTGCTTATTTGGATGTCGAACGGCGCCGGCTTGCCCTGGTTCACCACCGAGTCCACCAGTCCGCCCGTCTGGAAAAAAGCTTGCACGTCCGGGACTTCCCGACGCAGCCGTCGCCGTACCCGCGCCATGTACACGTAGCTGCCGACCTTGTGTTCCTTGTTCAGGCTCACCTGGATGAAGGCATTGTCCATGGCCGTGTTGGTTGTATAGATCGCCGAAAGATCCGGGTAGACGCCGATGTTCGACACGATCATGTTCAGCTCGGAAGGTGGCACCACCTGCCGGATGATGTTTTCAATTCGTGCGCAGTACTGGTCGGTAAGCTCCAGCCGTGTGCCCGGAGGCGCCTTCATGTCGATCACGAATTGGCCCGGATCGGTGCGCGGAAAGAATGCGAGATTCAGAAACGGATACAGCGCCAGGCTCACCACCACGAAGACCGTGAATCCAATGGTGACCGCTACCGGCCGATCGAGACATGCCAGGATGGCTCCGTCGTACTTCGACTGGATCCAGAGGAAAAACTGGTTGAACCGCCAAACCACATACCCAAATGGGGATTGATGAGAATGCCCGTCGGCCGCCTCGTCGGCCACTTCCGGCAACGCGCTCTCTTCGGAAGCATGCTCCCCGTGCCCTTCGAACTTGATGAACTTCGCGCAGAACAACGGCACCACCGTCATGGCCACAATGTAGGAAGCCGCCATCGCCAGCACCACGCCCAGGGCCAGCGCAGTGAACAGGTATTTGCTCACCCCGCTCAGCAGCACCACGGGAAAAAACACGATCGAGGTGGAAACCGTGGCCGCCAGCACCGCCAGCTGCACTTCCTTGCCGCCCTGCTCCGCCGCAACCATGGGCTCCTCGCCCATTTCCATGTGGCGGAAAATGTTCTCCAGCACGACCACGGAGTTGTCGATCAGTCGCGACAACGCCAGTGCTAAGCCGCCCAGCACCATCGTATTGATCGTGCCTCCCAGCGAGTTCAACAAAAGAAATGCAGCCAGAACGGAGAGCGGAATCGACAGCATCACTGCCACCGTGGCTCGCAGGTTCCCCAGGAACAGCAGAATCATCAACGCCGTCAGCAGCAATCCGATACCGCCTTCGCGGATCACATTGTCTACCGCCATCTTCACAAAGATGGACTGGTCGAACACCACCCGTGCCTTCAACTGCGGCGGTACATCCAGCAGATGCTTCACCCGCTGACGAATGCC
>JAJXZK010000085.1 GCA_021780095.1 Acidobacteriota bacterium
CCGCTGGCTGAAGGCTGAATCGAATTGATTCCGCGAAGCAGCTGCTGGTACAGCCAGCCATGAAGATTGCTAAACGGACAGAAATGAAACCGTTCAAAAAGAGAAGCTTTGAATAATTTTCTTCAGCCTGTGGCCGATAGGAATGCGCGAGCGTGGATTAGTTCAGACGGCGCGGGATCGCATCTCGAACATTTAGTACGCATGCGTGGTGGAAAAGCGGAGTTCTTCCCTTGAAAGTGGGAACGAGAAATCCCCGTATCTTCAAAACGGACGAAGAACATGCGTTGAAGATACCGCCCATACAACGCGCGCCGTATGCTACTTTCGTGCTGCCACCACGATTGTTCCCATGTCGTACCATCCGTCTGGCTGACGCCCCTGAATGCCAAAGCGGATCGCTGGCAATTGCGTTCTAGGATCGAGCATGGCCACGCGAACCGTGTAGGTTCCTGGAGCCAGGTTGTCTGGAATGTATAGCGAATCGTCGACCACTGCATCTCCAGGAAGCCACTTGCGCACATCGCCGGGTACGCGAATCACCGCGCTGCCATTGGCGGAACGCAGTTCCACAGCCAGCCGGTATTTTCGATAGATCGGGGCAACGCCGGCGTTGAGCCACCACATGTGCATGGGCATCATTTCCCCTGGCCTCACCGTCTTTGGATATTCCATGCGACGCAGCACAAAGCGATAGCCCATCTTCTTTTCGAAGGCCTCAAACTGCGGCTGCCATTCCGGCGGGATGGGAGAAGACTTGATATTCACCGAACTGACGTGCCAGCGCAGCGCCTGGTCGAGGATGTAGGACACATCAAAACCATCCTTCTTCCAACTCCACGGAGTTCCGCAGCTTTCCAGTGAAACGGGGCTGCGCTGCCAGACATTCTGAATCCCAGCACGCACCACTTGTTGCGGATACACGTCCAGCATTTCCGGCGAGAAAAATTTGTCGTGGGACGACAAACGCATATCTCCCAGGCAATCCAGGCGCCAGCCGGCGCCTTGCTGTGTGCCGTAGGCCAGCGCCTCGGGCTGGTCAAAGTTCATCAACAATGTCGTATGAGGAAAGGCTTTAAGCCAGATGTCGATCAACTGCTTTTGAACCGAGAACTGCGGCATATAGGGACTCCAACCTTCTCCCCAATAACCGACCGACGAGATGTCGACGCTGTCGAGGTACGGATTTCCGTCGTACCTTTCTCCGGCGGCCGCGACCAGTTCTCCCCAATATTTCAGATATAGCGGGTCGCCGAAGTCCGGCTGCCACACGCTCCCATCGGGATCACTTGGCTTGTTGGCACGTCGCGCACCCGAATTGCGGTACCAGGCCGGCAACGGTTCGATGGAGCCCTCTTGTCCGGCGTACGGCATCAAGCGAATGGCCAGGGTCTGCCCATGCTCTTTCGCTTCCTGAAGCGCGAGATCGATAATGTCCCAACGGAATTTCCCCTGTTCCGGCTCGAGGGTGTTCCAGTACCAGCGAACATACGCAATCGAGGTTTCAGGAAAATCCGGCTTGGTCGGCGCCTGTTGCAGTTGCGTTACCGGACCGCGTTCCGACCAGGTAAGTTTCGGATTGATCGCATCGCCGTTGAACCGTTGAAATGTCGTAATCCCCATCCCAGGATTCACCAGCACATCCTGAATTTCCACCGGACGAATCACTACGGTGTCAGTTTGCGCATATCCCTGAACCGCGACAAAGACGAGTAGAAAAAGCCAGAGACAGTATCGGGCGATCGGAATACGCATGCATGACTCCTAGGTGAGACGTTTTTTACGCTTGGGAAGGTTCCGCATAGATGTCGATTTCAATATCCTACATAAATCCTGTAGATACGATAGGATTCTGTGCAAAGAAAAACCACTCGAAAGCGAGTTACGAATGTCTGATCCCGATCCTAAGTCTGCTGAGCCCGGCGATACCAGCCTGGGGATGGATGAGCCCATCACTCGCCGTGATTTTCTCGGCTCCACATTAATGGTTTCGGGAGCCACCTTACTCGGAGGCATAAAGCCCGCAGATTTGCTGGCTTCAACGACCAGTGACGAGTTTACCGGCTATGGCGGCGTCGGCGAATACAGCAATTCCAACGGCAACACGCTGGCCGTGATGCAGGCTGGGCACACGATTCGCGACGGAATCTACAATTCCCTGCCCAACAACATTACAGACACGGGAGAGACGTTCGATTGCGTCATCATCGGCGGCGGCATCAGCGGACTGTCCGCCGCACTGTTCTTTGAGCGCCAGACGCGAACGGGAATGAACTGCCTGGTGCTGGAGAACCATCCCATTTTTGGCGGCGAGGCCAAGCAGAACGAGTTTATGGTCGACGGCAAGCGGTTGATCTCGCACCAGGGATCGGCGATCTATCAGTTGATGTATCCCAACAGCTTTTTCACACGCTTCTACGAATCGATCGGGATGAAAACCCCGAAACTCCAATATCAAACATGGGCGGGGCCCGGACCGGCGATGCCGCTTGCTCGCACGCCGTACCAGTCTGTGGGGATGGAGAATGGCCAGTACGGCTTTTGGTTCGGCGCGAAATTTGGACCGAAGCCCGGAATGTGGGTGATCGATCCACTTGGAAGCGGACTCAAAGGCGCTCCAATTTCGGACAGCACGAGGATGGAACTGCTTCGCTGGCTGAAAGGGACGCCGGTCCCGGGAGACAACTTTGTCCCGCCGCAGGTGGAAGGCGACGCGACCTCGCGCTATCTTGATTCCATCACGCTGGAGCAGCACTTGATGAAGCGATTCGGCCTGAGCCAGGAGACCGTCCGAACCTTCCTCTCTCCCGTGGAAGGCGGCGCAGCAGGTCTTGGCGCGGATGCCGTGTCGGCGTACAGCGACTACGCATTCGAAATGCTGCATCCTTTGGCCGACAAAAATGGTGACGGCGATCAGATGTTTCCCGGCGGCAATACCACCATCGCCCGGTTGATGTTGAAGAGCATGAATCCGGCTGCGATCGATGGCGCGGACTCGGTCGAAGACGTGACAAAGAACACGGTCAACTTCGGAGCGCTCGACACTCCGCAAACGCGCGCCCGGGTTCGGCTCTCCTCCACCGTGGTTGCCGTGGAGCATGAGGGCGATCCCGCGAAGGCGAATTTCGTGAACATTACCTATGTGAAGGCGGGGAAACTGTATCGCGTGAAGGCGCGTTCGGCTGTCCTGGCTGGCGGTAGCTGGACCACAAAGCACATTGTTCGCGATCTTCCCGAGGCCCAGCGCGATGCGTATAGCCAGTTTTATCGATCTCCCTGCATGATGGCGAACATTGCCGTCAGAAACTGGCAGTTTCTGTACAAAATGGGAATCAGCGGATGCCAATGGTTTGAAGGCGTTGGCAATTACATCCAGGTGTGCAAATCATCCCTAACCGGTCTGCAAGATCCCACCGTGGGACCAGATTCGCCCATCGTTCTATCGCTGAAGGTTCTGTATTCTTATCCGGGCATGAGCACCGAGCAGCAAGGCAACCGCGGCCGATGGGAGATGTTCGGGACCTCATTTCGAGACTACGAACGATTGATTCGCGAGCAGTTCAACGCCATGTTCTCAAAGTATGGCTTTGACGCGCAGAAGGACATCGCCGGCATCATTCTCAACCGCTGGGGTCACGCCTATTTGAGCCCTCAGCCTGGATTCTTTTTCGGAAAGGATGGAGAACCTGCTCCACGAGAGATTCTGCGGAATGCGCCTTTCGGCCGGATCGCGTTTGCGCATACGGATCTTGCCGGAGCCGCGGATCACCGGTTTTCCATCCTGGAAGCGCAGCGAGCGGTGAATCAGCTGCTGGACCAAGTGCTGGTCGTGTAGAAGGAGCGTCCTGGCTTCCCAGCCATTGATCCATTGCTCGATTTAAGCGCCGATCGGCGATCCAGCTCACACGCCGGGTGGGGGAACAACGCCTAGCTGGATCATCAGGCCAAGTAGGTCCATCAGGATTCTCGTATCTTTGATGCGGCCGTCCTCGAGTCGGTCCAGCACCATGCCCCAGACTTTGACGCCTCTGCCAGTCGCAGGCACGCCGAGAAACTCGGCTCGATGCGTACCTGTCCACTCGAATCGTGTCAGCACCTTGTCGCCCTCGGCAATTTGTTCTTCGATTGCGTAGTTAATGTCGGGAAAGGCCGTCCGCATATTGCGCAAAACGTCTTTCAAACCATCCAGACCAGGACCCTGTCCAGGAAACGGAACCTGCTCCACAACATCCTCCCATACGAATGCAGCAGCGGACTCGAGCCGATCCTGATTGATGGTTTCCTCTATGAACCGTCGAACAGTCAAACCATTGTCATGCGACACGTGAGATCTCCTTATTTGTACGGATCGGCCGGATTATATCTCCTGACTCCATGGGCAAGAAAAAGAAGCGGCATGGAAGCGAGGCCACCATGCCGCGGTTTGTTCGTTGCGGATGAAACTACGCGAGAGCCGAGCCTGCGCCTTCAGTCGATAAGCCAAGTTCCGCGAAAGCTATTTCCGCAACCTCGGCCTTGATGACACCTTCGCGCGCCAATTTGGAGAGCGTCGAGGCGACAATCGACTCTGCGTCCACCTCAAAGTGACGGCGCAGATGTTCGCGATTGTCGGAGCGCCCAAAGCCATCGGTTCCGAGCGAGACCAGCCGCGATCCCAGCCAGGGAGCAAGGCTGTCGGGCATCGACTTCATGTAATCGCTGGCCGCGATGATGGGACCAGCAGCATTGCCGAGAGCGGCCACAACATACGGCGACTGCTGCTTGGCGCCGGGATGCAGCCGGTTCCAGCGCTCGACCCGCAATGCGTCGCGCCGCAGCTCGTTGTAGCTAGTGACGCTCCACACATCGGCTGCGATCTTGTATTTCTCAGCCAGGATATGCTGGGCGCGGACCGCCTCATTCAAAATAGGACCGGACCCGAAGAGCTGCGCCTGCGCCTTCCCTCCTTGGGCGGCCTTGAATTTGTAGATTCCGCGGACAATTCCTTCCTGAATCCCCTCACCGGCAGGCATTGCAGGCATTTCATAATTCTCGTTGTACATGGTGAGGTAGTAGAAGCAGTCCTCGCCCGCCTCATACATGCGACGGATTCCATCCTGAATGATGACTGCCATTTCGTAGGCATACGCAGGATCGTAGGTGAGGCAAGTGGGGATGGTGCCGGCGAGGACGTGCGAATGACCGTCCTGATGCTGCAGGCCTTCGCCGAGCATGGTGGTGCGGCCTGCGGTGCCGCCCATCATAAAGCCTTTGCCGCGCGAATCGGCAAATGCCCAGGCCATGTCTCCAATACGTTGGAAGCCAAACATCGAGTAATACATGTAGAACGGGATCATCGGAATACGGTAGTTAGTATAGGCGGTACCCGCCGCCGTAAACGACGCCATGGATCCGGCTTCGGTGATGCCCTCCTCCAGAATTTGTCCGTCTACGTTTTCCCGGTAGGAAAGCAGCATGTCGGCATCATGCGGGATGTACTTCTGCCCTTCGTGCGCGTAAATACCAACCTGCTTGATCGCCGATTCCATGCCGAAAGTACGGGCTTCATCGGGCACGATGGGGACGATGAGTTTGCCGATCTTTGGATCTTTCATCAAGCCACGCAGGATACCGACAAAACCGCCGGTCGTCGAAACTGCGCGCCCCTTGGAGCCGCAGATCCATTCGTGGAAGAAATCCAGCTTGGGCGCTTCGAAGTTGGACTTGGGAACTTCGCGCCTGGGAAGCGACCCACCGAGTGCGGCGCGCCTGGCCTGCAGGTACTGCATGGCAGGATCGCTTGCATCGGGCCGGTAGAAGTCCGCATGCTTGGCTGCGCCTTCCGGCAGCGGAATATCGAAATGCTTCACGAATTCCGCCAGGCTTTCGTCGGTCAGCTTCTTCTCCGAGTGGGTTGCGTTGCGCGCCTGCGCTGAACCCAGCCCGTAACCCTTGACGGTTTTTGCCAGAATCACGGTCGGGCTGCCCTTGTGTTCCACGGCCCGCTTGTAGGCGTTATAAATCTTTGCCGGATCGTGACCGCCGCGGTGCAACTTGAAAAGCTGTTTGTCTGTCTTGTCTTCGACCAGTTTCAGCAGCTCTGGGTACTTGCCCCAGAAATTCTCGCGCAGATAGCGGCCGTTCTTGGCTTTGAAAGTTTGATAATCCCCGTCGACGCACTCTTCCATGCGCTTCAGCAGTAATCCCTGGTGATCGCGCTCGAACAACTCATCCCAGTCTGAACCCCAGATCACCTTGATCACATTCCAACCGGCCCCACGGAACGTGGCCTCCAGCTCATCGATGATGCGCTTGTTGCCACGCACCGGTCCGTCGAGTCGCTGCAGGTTGCAGTTGACGACAAAAATCAGGTTGTCAAGTTTTTCCCGCGAGCCGAGCGAAACGGCTCCGAGAGTCTCGACCTCGTCCGTCTCGCCGTCGCCGACAAAGGCCCACACCTTGCGCTCAGTCTTCTCGATCAGGTTGCGGTTTTCCAGGTACTTCATAAAGCGCGCCTGATAGATGGCGTTGAGCGGGCCGATGCCCATGGAAACTGTCGGAAACTGCCAGAAGTCTGGCATCAACCAGGGATGCGGATAGCTGGAGAGGCCAGGCTTGCCGCGTAATTCGTGGCGGAAGTGAGCCAGACGTTCGTCGTCGAAGCGGCCTTCCAGATAGGCCCGGGCGTAGACGCCGGGAGAAGCATGTCCCTGGAAATAAATCAGGTCGCCAGGCTGGTCGCCGTAGCGGGCCTTGAAGAAGTGGTTGAATCCCACTTCCAGCAGCGTCGCCAGGGAGGAATACGTAGAGATATGGCCGCCGATGCCCGCATCCTCTTTGTTCTGATGGTGGACCATCGCCATTGCGTTCCAGCGGAGCAGGGCTTCAATCCGCCGCTCCAGCTGGCGGTCCCCTGGGTACGGAACTTCATCATATTTGGGGATGGTGTTCCAGTAGGGCGTGACCACTTCGCCTACGGCAGGCACCCCGGCTTCGCGGGCGCGTGCGCGGAGCGCTGCCAATAGAGCGGCACCCTGCTCCCAATCCTGCGCAACCACTTCGTCAAATGCTTCGATCCATTCTGCGACCTCAGCGGTCAAATCTCTTTGAACGGCCTGGGCTACCTGTGTCGCCATGTCGTTCCCCTTTGCGTCAGTGTCTTCGGTTATCATCGCTGCTTCTAGGATAAATGGCGCCATGCCTGAGGCGCCAGTGGCCCACAGTTGTTCCCGCAAACACCGTGGCTGCAAGCCGTTGTGGAACCAAAGACTTCATCAGCCGGCCTGAACGATCGAGAAGACGAGGTAAAAATGACGGCGGCAGCGGCCATCGTTCACCTGTCCACGATACCGAAAACTATCCTGATGGCTGGCGATTCGATCGCCGCACGATAACTTTTGAAGGTGGCAGGCAGGGCAGCGACTGGCATCGCCACGCCTGCCCACCAAGAAATACAAGCCTGTTCAGCCCGCGTCTTCGCCGCCCACGCTGAGTCACATATCGGAGGCAGCGTGAATCGTGCCAAGCCGATATTCATGTAACTCCGATTTCGCAAGAGTCTCCATGCTGGACCCTTCCGCTACGGATCTAACTCAAGGATATTTAGTTTCCACAATCCCGCTGTGATGGGCGTCACTCCTTTGACAGCCTCCGCGCTCTTTTTCGAGCCACAATGCCTCGCTGACTTTGATACGCTCAAAGCCATGACCGGCGACTCGACCCAGCCCGCGCATGCTTCAGGAGACGTGGCCGGCTGATGCACGAGTTTCTGCAACTTCTCCACGAAAATCGGAATTATCGCTACACGTGGATGGGACAAATTGTTAGCGAAATTGGCGACAATTTCAATAACATTGCCGTCTTTGCCCTCGCCATGGCGCTCACTCATTCCGGCCTCGTGGTTACGGGAGTTTTGTTAGCGCGGGCCATTCCTGCCATCGCCATGGGTCCGGTCGCGGGCGTTCTGCTCGATCGACTCGACCGCAAAAAGATCATGATCGCGAGTGATCTGATGCGGGCCCTGGTGGCGCTCGGATTTATTTTTGCGGTAACAGCGCACCGCGTGTGGGTCTTGTACCTGTTCAGCACCTTGCTGATGGTCGCGTCGCCATTTTTTACCGCGGGACGCTCCTCAATTTTGCCGACCATCGCCAACGCCAAGGAAATTCATACTGCCAATTCCCTCACCCAGACTACGCAATGGATGACCCTCACCGTCGGGACGTTTCTCGGCGCGACCGTCATCGCCATTGGCTACAAGTGGGCGTTCATCTTCAATGCGCTCTCGTTCGTGTTTTCGGCCTGGTCAATTTCTCATCTAAAAGCGCCCGACGCCCACGGGTTTCGCGCCAAACGGAACATTCTGGCGGAAGAGGAAGTCGTTCGTCCCTGGCACGAATATCGCGAAGGGCTGCGCTACATGCGGTCGGTGCCGCTTGTACTCGCCATCGCACTGCTTTCGGTGGGTTGGGCCACGGGCGGCGGGGCGGCGCAAATCCTGTTCACGCTGTTCGGTGAAGTTGTTTTCAATCGCGGAGCTTCAGGGATTGGCATCATCTGGGGCTGCGCCGGTCTCGGCCTGCTGCTCGGCGGAGTCTTCGCGAACTGGCTGGGCAGACGCCTCTCCTTTGATGCTTACAAGCTGACCGTCTTCATCGATTACATTGTGCACGGAGCAGCGTACGTGGCCTTCAGTCGTGCCCAGGGGTTCAAGATGGCGCTGCTCTTTATTTTTCTTTCGCGCGGCGGCATGGCCGTAAACTCGGTGTTGAACTATTCCTACCTCTTGCGCACCGTCGCCAACAATTATCGCGGGCGCGTGTTCGCTACTATTGAAACGCTAACCTGGACCATGATGATGATCTCAATGATGGCCGCCGGCATCGCTTCCACTCATTACAGTCCGCGCCAGATTGGTACCGTTGCCGGATTGGTCAGCTCCACGACTGCCGTTTTCTGGGGCTGGGCCAACTGGTCTGGTCGCCTTCCCCGCCCCCACGTTGCGAAAACCGC
>JAJXZK010000445.1 GCA_021780095.1 Acidobacteriota bacterium
GGAAGGTGATGATTATTGGCTATGGCGGGATTGGTGCGGAACTGGAGCGGTTGCTGCGGGTGTTCGATGTCGAAGTGATTCGCGTGGCGCGGACTGCGAAGCCGGGTGTTTCAGCGTTCGGCGATCTGGCGATCTTAGTGCCGGAGGCCGATGTGGTGGTGCTGCTGGTGCCGCTGACGGACACAACCCGTGGCATGATGAATGCCGAGATGCTGGCGCGGATGAAGCCGGGCGCGTTGCTGGTGAACGCGGCGCGAGGGCCGGTCGTCGACACGAATGCGCTGGTGCAACAACTGCTAGCCAAGCGCATCCGCGCGGTGCTGGATGTGACCGATCCTGAGCCACTGCCGAAGGGACATGCTCTCTGGAGCGCGCCGAATTGTTTCATCACGCCGCACATTGCGGGATCGGTGGCAGGATTTTCGATCCGTGGGTACAAGTTCGCCGCGGAGCAAGTTCGCCGCTACATGGCGGGAGAACCGATGCTGAACCAAGTGAACGAAGCAGGCTATTAGTCGCCGCGGGCGAGGACCTGGGAGAGATGTACGGCGCGGCGATCGGAGAGTTGCGCGATCTGTTCGCGGCAACTGAAGCCATTTGTAACAATTACAGTTTTATTTTCAGCACGTTCGACGGCGGGCATCAAGACGCGGTTGGCGAGCGCGGTGGAAATGGCGTATTTCTCCTTCTCAAAACCGAAGGGACCGGCCATGCCGCAGCAGCCGGAGTCGAGCAGCTCGACCTGAGCGCCGGACGCGCGGAGTAATTCGACTTCCTCAGTCATCCTCGGCTTCTGGTGGCAATGACCATGTAGCAAAATGCGCTGATCTTGACGATTGGGCGGGGTGTAATGGTCGGCCTTGTGCACGAGGAATTCGCTGAGCAGATACGTTTGGGCGGCGAGCTTTCTGGCCGGCTCGGCGTAGCGCGGATCATTGGCGAGCAGGCTGAGAGATTCTTCGCGAAAAACGCTGGCACAACTGGGTTCGAGCACCACGACTGGCGTGTTCGACTGTAGTTGCGGGGCGAGCGCATCGAGCACGCGCAACAGATATTGTTTGGCGCGGTCGAGCATGCCGAAGTCATAGAGAGGGCGGCCGCAGCAGAGATGACCGCGCGGCACCTGCACGGCAAATCCAGCATCGCCCAACACCTGGGCGGCAGCCTGCGCGGCTTGCGGATAGAAATAGTTATTCCAGGTATCGGGCCAGAGCAGGACGGAGGGGCGGGAATCTTTTTGCGCGATGGGATGGGAATGGAAACTGCGCTGAAATGTTCGCGCGGCAAAGGCTGGAATGGTTCGCTGCGACGCCATGCCGATGGCGGCCTTCAAAATATCTCGCACGCCGGGAAGTTGGCCGGGGAGATTGGCGAGGCGGGGCATGGCGGAGGCGAGGTGAGCCCATTGATCCATCATGCCGAAGGCATAGGCATGGATGGGGCGGCGGTGATGCTCGTAATAATGCGACAGGAATTCCGCCTTGTAGGTGGCGACGTCGACGTTGACTGGACACTCCTGCCTGCAGGCCTTGCAGGAGAGGCATAGCTCGAGCGCGTCTTTCACTGGTTCGCTTTGCCAGCCCTGATGGCGCAGTTCGCCCTGCAGCATTTCCCACAGCAGATGGGCGCGGCCTCGGGTGGAGTGCTGCTCTTCCCGCGTGGCCATGTAGCTGGGGCACATTGTGCCGGTAGTCTCTTTGCGGCAGGCTCCGACGCCGACACAACGCAGGGTGGCGTTGGAAAAGGAGCCGCCGTCATCGGGAAATTGAAAATGCGTTTTCACGGATTGGACTTCATATCCTGCGCCGAGACGAAGATTTTCCTGCGGCCCATAGACGGCGATGGGATCGGCAAGCTTGCCGGGATTCATTTTGTTGGTTGGATCCCATATGGCCTTGAATTCGCGGAAGGCCTGCACCAGCTCCGGTCCAAACATTTTGTGCAATAGCGCGGCGCGGGACTGGCCGTCTCCGTGTTCGCCAGAGAGCGAGCCACCGTGCGCGATCACGATGTCTGCGGCTTCATTGATGAACTGGAGATATTTGGCGATGCCAGCTTCGCTTTCGAGATCGAAATTGAAGCGCATGTGAACGCAACCCTGGCCGAAGTGGCCATAGATCGGCGAGCGATAGCCGTAGCGTTTGGCTGCAGCAAACAGCTGGCGCAGATAGCTGCCCATTTTTTCCGGAGGAACGGCGGAGTCCTCCCAGCCTTCCCAGCCGTGCGGTTCGCCGGGAACGAAGACGGTTGCACCGAGGCCGGACTCACGCACCTTCCAGACACGCGCGGCCTCTGCCTGAGAATATTGGCGGCTATGGGGGGTGGGCGAGATTTTCTTTGTAGCCTCGATCATGGCGGTGGCTTGCGCTTGAGCATCGTCGAGCGTGTCTCCACCAAACTCCACCAGCAAGTGGCCGTCGCCGTCGGGGAGCAATTGCAGATCGTTTTCGACGAGATGCTTGCGCCGCATAAATTCCACGAGGAGCCCATCAAATCCTTCCAGGCCGATTGGTTTGTGCTGCAGCACGAAGGGCACGTAGTCTGCCGCGATGTAGGCGTCGGGAAATCCGAGACCGATGAGAATGCGGCAGGGCGGACTGGGCATGAGGTGCAGGGTTGCATCGAGGACGGTGACGCAGGTGCCCTCACTACCGACAAGCGCGCGGGCGACATGGAAACCATTTTCCGGAAGCAGATCGTCGAGGTTGTAGCCGGAGACGCGGCGAGGAATCTTTGGATAGCGTTCGCGGATGAGGGTGGCGTAGCGGTCGCGGAGACTTCGCAGAGCAGTGTAGATTTCTGCGCGGCGGCCACCGGCGGCGACGATGGCATCGAATTCAAGGTCGGAGGTTGCGCCGACTTCCAGAATGGCGCCGTCGTAGAGCAGGACGCGCATGGAATCGATGTTGTCGACGGTTTTGCCGCCCATGAGCGCATGCACGCCGCAGGAATTGTTGCCGATCATACCACCGAGGGTGCAGCGGCTATGTGTGGCGGGATCGGGAGCGAAGGTCAGATGATGTTTTTCGGCAGCCTCGCGCACGCGGTCGAGCACGATGCCGGGCTCCACGCAAGATTGACATCGCTGAACATCGAGATTTAGGATGCGATCGACATACTTGGAAAAATCGAGCACCACGGCCACATTGCAACACTGACCGGCGAGGCTGGTGCCGGCGCCGCGAGAGAGAATGGGTGCGTCAAATTTGCGACAGGCGGCCACGGCGGCTTCGACATCGGCGGTATCGCGCGGAAGCACCAGGCCGATGGGAAGCTGGCGATAGTTGGAAGCGTCGGTGGAGTAGAGTGCGCGGCTGCCGGAGTCGAAGCGAACCTCCCCGCGAACGGATTGGCGCAGGGCAGCTTCCAACTCACGATGGGCGGAAAAATGCTCGTGGGGATGAAGTTGTTTTTGTTCGACGAGAATGGGAAATTGCGGCTCGGCCATTTCATTTCCTCTGTCTGTTGAAAGTCGACGCGGCTGATGGACGCCAGCGTTTGAGCTATGGAAGCATGGCTACGGCAATGCGGCGGGATGATTCCAGTCGTCCACGACGACGCCCATATCCTGCAGGGTGCGAACGGTGATGTCGAGATGACTGGAAAACCAGGCGCGATTTTGGGGGTTGTTTTTTTCTCGACCGATGGCGACGACACGGCCGTAGGGCCATGCGCCGTTTGGCAGCGAGGCAAGGGCGCGAGGCAACTCCGCCAGGCGAACATTGACCACCTGTTTGCGCGCGGAGCTCATGCGGGTGAGTCCGCCCCGATCGATGGGACTGGCGTTTTCATCCGGCAAATAGATGCGTAGTTGAATCATGTTCTGCTCCACACTGAGGTACGGGTTCTGCCACTGCGATTCCTGGTTGATGGGGAGGTAGACACTCTTCAGCGGCGGGGGAATCTGGGCCAGTTCCTGGTGGGCGGAAGTTTTGGCTGCCGACCATTTTGCGGCGTGACGGGACATATCGAAGGTGTTGGCGGAATTTCGGCATCCGCCGACAATGAGGGTCCCGGAGACCGCGAGCGCAAGCAGCATCGCGGATCGGGGACCGGAGAAGCGAAGATGGACACGAACCATTGTCTTCAGAATATCAGCGCGGCATCGATGACGATGGCATTAGCGACCTTGCCAGACGGCGGCACGCTTGGCAAGGAAGGCGGCGGTGCCTTCGGCTTTGTCGGCGGTGCCGCAACTGAGGCCGAAGAGAGAAGCTTCCAGGAAGAGCGCCTCCTGCAGCGGCAGATCGTAGCCGCGATCGACGGCTTCCAGCGAGTAGCGAATGGCGAGCGGCGCCATGCCGGCGATGGTGCGAGCGACGGCTTCCCCGCGAGGCAGCAATTGTTCGGGGGAGACAACTTCATTGACGAGGCCGACACGAAGACAGTCGGCGGCAGAAAAAACCTCTCCGGTAAGAATCATCTGCAGGGCGACACCTTTGCCAACCAGGCGGGCGAGCCGTTGGGTTCCACCATAGCCGGGAATGAGGCCAAGCTTCACTTCCGGCTGACCCATTTTGGCGTGTTCGCTGGCGATGCGGAGGGTGCAGGCGAGGGCGAGTTCGCAGCCGCCGCCCAAAGCAAATCCGTTGATGCAGGCAATGACGGGTTTGCCGCAAGTTTCAATAGCGCGAAGAACAGCCTGGCCACGCAAGGCGAGATCGCGGCCTTCGCCGCCGTTGACCTGGGCTAACTCTTGAATGTCTGCGCCAGCGGCAAATGCTTTTTCGCCTGAGCCGGTGAGGATGGCAACGCGAATCGAGTCGCCGGCCTGGATGGTGTCGATGACGAACTGAAGTTCTCGCAGGGTGGCCGCGTTAAGCGCGTTCAAAACCTTGGGCCGGTTGAGGGTGAGAAAGGCGATGCCGTCGCGAATTTCAAGTTGAATATTCTCCAATTTTGCTTCCGGCGTCATAGTGTCGCGGACCCTTTCGTTACAGCCTTGACAGAGCAATTGTTGAAAGACTGGTGTATTTATATACTGACGCAGAAAACAAATCGAATCTGAAATTCATCACTTGTTATTTCCGACTCGGGTTTGAGATGTCGGGAAACGCCGGGTACCTCGTTGCCGGCCTGAAAGATGTGCATGTGGAATTGCTCGCCGAGTGCCTTGTGGCCGGCACTCCATCCCATTTTCTGGTTCGAGGAGATATACATTGAAATTCCTTGTCGCTGTTCGCCAATATGCGATCGCCCTATTCGTTCTAAGTGCAGTCACGACGACCGTATATGGTCAAGGGATCGACCGCCATGTGCTGCAGGCAACGGCATATGATTCCGCATTTCCGGAGGCCGCAAAACCGGGGGAAGCCTTCAACGGTATGGGCGTGTCCAGCGACGGGACCATTTATTACGTGCTTTCTTCGGCGCAGTACAACCTTCCTGGGCAGATGTATTCCTTCAATCCCAGAACCAAGGCAATCAAGCACATCGCAAATCTGAACTATGCTGTCGGCCAAGGCAACATCAAGGCCGTTGCTCAGGGAAAAAGCCACGTGAACTTTGTCGAGAACGATGGCAAGCTCTATTTTTCGACGCACCTCGGTTACTACAACAATGCCGGCGGTGTGGAGCGGACCGCCGCAGCTCCGAATGGCTACCGGCCTTATCCCGGTGGACATTTTATGTCGTATGACGTGAAGACTGGGAAGTTTACGAACCTTGCGATTGCACCGGGCGGCCAAGGGATCATCGCAATGAATATGGATGTGCAGCGGGGCCGTTTGTATGGCATCACATGGCCGGCCGGCGATTTTCTGCGTTACGACCTGAAAACCAAAACGTTGAAAGATCTTGGAACCCTGTTCCATGGCGGCGAGCTTGGCACGTTGGGAAGCACCTACCGAGCCATCTGCCGCAGGATCGTCATCGATCCACGAGACGGCAGCGCCTACTTTACGACGGGAGATGGAACGATCCATCGGTACGACTATGCCACAGATAAAGTCGAGACAGTGGCGGGCGTGAACCTGAAGAAAGACTATTTCGGATCGTACAACCCGTCGTTGCATGGCATGGCGTACAACTGGCGGGCAGCCGTTTGGGTGCCGTCGGAGCAGGCGATTTATGGTGTGAATGGACGATCCGGATATTTATTTCGCTTCGATCCAAGGGCGCGAACTGTTGAAGTGCTGGCGCGGCTGACGTCGGAAGCGTCGAAGAAAACCGGGATGTTCAACGGCATGGAATATGGATACCTGGGGCTTGTGCTGGGAGCGGATGGACACACGCTCTACTACCTGACGGGAACTCCACTGGCGAGCGGGAAGAAGGGCTCGAAGGCATCCGCAGAGCAAAAGGATGGGACGGACCTAATCACCTACGACATTTCAAGCCGCAACTATGTGGACCACGGCCAGATTTTGTTGGGCAATGGCGAGCCGGTCGACCCGCCGCAGAGCCTGGTAATGGGTTCTGATGGAAATTTATATACGTTGTCGTATGTTGTGGAAGATGGAAAGAGCGGAATTGAACTGATCAGCTTTCATCCTTAGACATTGATTTATTCAGGTCCTGGGTTTGCACCCGTTCCCAGTCGACCGCGGGGGTGTGGTTCGTCGCAACGTTGTACCATCGAAACATGATCAAAGGAATCACATGGGTGCGCGCGGCGCGCACGGCGGAAGAGTTGCAGACCCTGGAGAGTTTTTTTTCGGCGCTCGGGTTTGAACCGGGCAAGGGATCGGCGGGCGAACATTTTCGAACCGCACCTTTCTTAGCGCCGCTGGGCAACCTGGAATTTGTGAATGGAAAAATGTCGGCCACACCGGAAATCCTGATTGAAGTGACGGGGTTGGCGGCGGTGCATGGTGTGGCGGCCAACTGGATGAAGAAAAACTCCGCCGCGGCTGCGAGCGGTCAAAAGATTTCGGGGATCACGGAGACCCATTGGAACTCTCGCCTGTTTACCGCAGAGCCGGTGGCGGGCATGGTGTTCGGATTCTGGGAGTCGGAGAAGGTGCACCACGGCAAGCCGGTGGCGGTGGAAGGCGACCTGAGCGCCGTTGGGATGCGATTTGGAATTGTTGTTTCGCGCTGGAATGCGGTGATTACCGACCGGCTGCTGCAGGGAGCGCTGGACGCGTTGCTGCGCAGCGGAGCGAAGAAGGATGCGATCACGGTGGTGCGTGTTCCGGGCTCGTGGGAGATTCCCGCGGCGGCGCGACTGCTCGCCGAGAGCAAAAATGTGGATGCCATTATCACGCTGGGAGTATTGCTGCGGGGTGAAACGGCGCATTATGAGGCGATCTACACGGAAGTGTCGCGTGGCATCGGCCAGTCGCAACAGGACACGGGTGTGCCACATGCATTTGGAGTACTGACCTGCGAGACGCTGGAGCAGGCGCTGGATCGCGCGGGATTGAAGATGGGCAACAAGGGATTCGAAGCGGCGCTGGCGGCGATTGAGATGGCAGCGGTGAAGAAGAAAATTGTAACTCCCACAGTTACAGATATGACCGCGGGCCTGTAGGTATGGGAAAACGTCGAAAATCCCGCGAAATTGCGATGCAGATGCTGTTCCAGGCGGACCTGGGGCGGCAGAGCGCGGATGACGTGCAGCGCACGTTCTGGCAGGCGCGCGAGAAGGTCGATCCGGGGACGCAGGGATTTGCCGAAGATATTTTCCGTGTGGCGATTGCGCGGCAGGAGGAGATTGACACCTACATCGCGACAGCCAGCGAGCATTGGCGGCTGGAAAGAATGGCGGCAGTAGATCGCAACCTGCTACGAGGCGCCATCGCAGAGATGCTGGGATATCCAGCGACGCCGCTGCCGATCATCATCAATGAGACGCTGGAAATTGCGCGGCTGTATGCTGCGCCAGAGTCAATCCACTTCCTGAACGGAATTCTGGATGCGGTGGCGCGCGCGCTGCCACGCACGGCCAAGCAATTGAGTCCCCGATCGATCAAGGAACCACAGCCGTAGATCGTTCGTATCGCAACGGCCGAAAAAGGGGCTTGACCCTTGCGCCATCGTCGCGCGAAATCAAAGACACAAGGCACACCTCTGGTGGGAATGACGTTTATTGTCATTCCCGCCAGAGGTGTGCGGCTAGTTCTTTTTGGCCGAGGTAGCCGAGGTGGTGGCAGTTCCCTGCGTGGGACGTGGACGGGCCGCGAGGAACAGCGCGGGCACCGGATTTCCCGCCGTACACGCCAGGTATGGATTGGCTGGCGCCGCGGTGGTGGTGGCGCAGGTAAGACCGGGATTGAACGTCTTCGTGTCGGTCAAGGTCTTCGTGTCGATCAGGTGGACGAGGTCGTCGTGATTGGTGGACGCGTAGAACGTTGTAGTGTCCGGGCTGAAAGCGCCACCTACGGGCGCACCCGCCTGACCGGTCAGGGCTACATTGATGACGTTGCCTGTAGTCGGCTGTCCGGCAGGACAGTTCCCTTGCTGCGATTGAAGCGCCGTGCATGGAACCTTGTAGGCAGGCAGAGTGTTATTGCCCCCTGTTGGATTTGTGGGTTCGAAGGTCACAAAAGCCAACTGGGAGTTGGGCGAAACCAGCACCTTGTTGATGGAGCCTACGTCGGGCGTGGCCAGGCTGAATTGCTGGGGACTGCTGGGGAAATTCAACGCGGTCTTCAGGGGACAAGCGCCGTCGGGAATCTGGACGGCAATATCGTTCAGCTGTCCGCCACTGCCCGCCGTCGCGCCGATGATGTGATAGCCATCCGTTGTGGCGGCCAGTTCATCGGTTTGCGCGGCCACGGTGGCGGCATTGGGGTAATATCTCGTAGGATTCACCGCTGTCGTTGGATCGGCCAGGCCTGTCGGCGGAGGGCCCGGATTTTGGGCGGCATTATTGGGACCGAGAGCGCAATATCCGAAGGCAGTGGTGGGAGAACCGGCAGCGTAAGCACCCACTCCTGGAATGGTGACGGCGACGCTGGTGGGGCTGGTGCTGGTGGGATTGATCGGGCA
>JAJXZK010000413.1 GCA_021780095.1 Acidobacteriota bacterium
CGATCTCAACGACAATGTCATCATCGGCAACCATTTCTCGGGCAATGGAGCTGACAGTGGCGACGCAGCGACTCCGGGGACGGTCGGAATTAACGTCTACAGCGTTGCCCCGATCACCGGAACCGTAGTCTCGCAAAATACGTTTGACAATGAAGCGATCGACGTGGCCTTCAAGGCTTCAGCCGGCCAACTCAGCGTCCATTTCAACAATTTCCACAGAGGCGCGATGGGAGTCGACAACCTGGGCTCCGCGCCGATCAACGCCACAGAGAACTGGTGGGGTTGCACCACCGGTCCTGGCAGCCACGGATGCGCAACTGCATCTGGACCGTCAATCTGGACAACTCCCTGGTTGTTTTCGCCGTTCCAACCCGACTCCAACTAATGCAGCGGAGCTACCTATCGAACAGCCGGATCTTATCCCGATCCGGCTGTTCTGTTTGAAGGTGCGTGCGCTTCCCTGGCGACGATCGTGGGCGATCTAAGCGACTGGGCCTGCGCCGTCGGAGGCGCGGCTTCGGTAGATTTCGGCCTGTATTCCGGTCGCTTGTTCATATCCGGCGCGAACATTGCGAACAAAGACGTCGGCGTGCTCCGCAGCCACCAGGTTGATGGTACAGCCGCCAAATCCACCGCCAGTGATACGAGCGCCGAAGCAACCGGGCTGCCGCGCTGCCAGTTCCACCAGCAAATCCGTTTCCATGCAACTGGCCTCATAGTTGTCTCTCATGCTGATGTGAGCGTCATGCATGATGCTGCCAAATTTGTGAAAATCCCCGCCACGCAGAGCTGCCGCCGCCTCAAGGACTCGTTCGTCCTCGGTGACCACGTGCAGACAGCGACGAAAAATGTCCTCCGGCATCTCACTTTCGTAGCTCCGCAAATGCTCCTCGGTCACATCACGCAAGCTACGAATGTCAGGATAGTGCTGTTGAAGAATTCTCACCCCGGCCTGAACCTCCGCGCGCCGAGCGTTGTATTCTCCGCCGCCGGCCAGCGAATGCTTCACCATGGAATTGCAGATGACCAAGAGCACGTCGCTCGGAAGCGGGAGCGCTTCGTAGTCGAGCGAACGACAGTCAATCAGCAGCGCGTGTTTGTCGACGCCGCAACAGGAGGTCAATGGGTCCATGATGCCACTCTGCGCGCCGACGAAATTGTTTTCAGAAAACTGACATATTTTCGCAATCTCAGGCTTGCTGAGAGTGGTCCCGGTATGCGCCAGAACAGCGATGGCAACAGCCACTTCAACAGAAGCCGAGGAACTGAGTCCAGAGCCAAGCGGAACATTCCCAGCCAGGGTCAGGTCGAAACCCTCGGGATGAATCCCGCGCTGCTCCAGAGTCCAAAGGACGCTGGTTGGATAGTCGCTCCAATGGCCGCGCCGGTGCGATGGCAAATGCTGAAGGTCAAGGCTGATTTGCTCGTCAAAATTGACGGAGTAAATATTCGCCGTCGTATCGCTTCGCCGGCTGAGAACGGAAACGGTTCGCAGATCGAGCGCGGCAGGCATTACAAAGCCTTCGCTCGTGTCTGTGTGCTCGCCGATCAGGTTGACGCGACCAGGTGCCTGATAGTCGGCGCCCTGGGTGCCAAAACGCTTGGAATGGGTTTCTTGAATCGACTGCGCGGACATGGTTTCTAGCGTATCAGTCGAGCGGAGCTATCAACCAAATCGACCGGTCACGTAGTCTTGTGTCTGCTGATTTTCAGGATTCTGGAAGATCTGCTTGGCGCGATTCAGCTCAATCAATTCTCCATTCAGGAAGAAGCCGACGTAGTCAGCCACGCGCGCCGCCTGGAGCATGTTATGGGTGACAATCACAATGGTGCACAGGTTTTTAATCTCAAACAGAAGATCTTCGATCTTCGCCGTTGAGATTGGATCGAGTGCGGAGCAGGGCTCATCGAGCAACAGCACTTCCGGTTCCACCGCGAGCGCGCGTGCAATGCAGAGACGCTGCTGTTGGCCACCCGAGATGCCATTCGCAGACTGGTGCAACTTGTCCTTGACTTCATCCCAAAGGGCGGCGCGGCGCAGGCTCTTCTCCACCCTGTCGGCGATCTCGTTGCGGCGGATCGAAGGATCGAGGCGCAATCCATACGCGACGTTGTCAAATATTGATTTGGGGAACGGGGAGGGTTTCTGAAAGACCATGCCCACCACGCGACGCAGCCTTGTCGCAGGGAAACTGAAGAGATCCCTGTCGCCCAGGCGAATACTACCCTCAACCCGCGTATCGGGGACGGTTTCATACATTCGATTCAATGTCCGTAGAAGGGTGGTCTTGCCGCATCCGGACGGACCAATAAACGCCATGACGCGCTTGTTGGGAACAATCAGGTTGATTCCCTTCAAGGCCTGGTGGGATCCGTAATAGAAATTTAGGTCCGCCACAGTAAACTGCGGCCAGGGTAACTTCTCATCTGACGGCTCATCTTCCGCGAATCGCACTTCGTGGGCTTTAGAGAGTTGGCTGAGGTCAAATGGTTTCATCGATGTTGTCATCACTGATTACCCATGCGATATTTTCTTGCCACGCGCCAAAATTACGCGGGAAATGATGTTAAGCACCAGCAATCCTGAGAGTAGCACGAAGCCTGCCGCCCAGGCCTGTTTATGCCACTCTTCATAGGGTGAAATGGCATATGTATAGATGATCACAGGCAGCGAGGCGGATGGCTGCAACCATCCGGGGCTGTTAAAAAGATTGCCAAACGCGGTGAACAACAGCGGCGCGGTCTCCCCGGCAACGCGAGCGATGTCAAGCATAATGCCGGTCAAAATGCCATAAATTGCCGCTGGAATCACGATCGTCAGGATGGTTTCCGTTTTGCTCGCCCCAAGCGCCAGGCCGCCCTCCCGAAGGCTTCGCGGGACCGCCCGAAGGAAGTCCTCTGTGCTTCGTAACGCGATTGGAATCATCATGATGCCAAGTGCGACGCCGCCCGCAAGAGTCGAGAAATGGTGCATGGGCACAACCACCAAAGTGTAGACGAAAATTCCCATGACGACCGAGGGAACGCCGTTCAAGAGGTCAGTCGTGTAGCGGATCGTAAACGCGGACCATCCCCCGGCAAACTCGGACAGATAGATTCCGCCCAACAGACCAATCGGCACGCCGATCGCCGTCGCTAATGTCAGCAACTTGAGCGTTCCGACGATGGCGTTGACAACGCCACCGCCCGCCTGGCCCACCGGAGCGGGAATCTTTGTAAAGAAATCTAAGTTCAGAGAACTGGCGCCCTTCCAGAGCAGGTATCCCAAAATGGTCAACAGGACAGACAGCACCAGGAGCGTGCACAGGCCGGTCAGCGTCAACATGACGACGTTGGTGATCTTGCGAGACATGGGTGGGTAAGAAGCGCTCATCCGACCACCTCATGACCCTTCATGGTCAGCATCAACAGCCGGGCCAGCGCATTGAAAATCATGGTTACCACGAACAGCACCAGACCAAGCTCAATCAGTGCGTGCAGATACAGGTCGCCGGTCGCTTCTGTAAATTCATTCGCGATGACTGCGGCAATCGTATAGCCGGGTGCCATCAGCGATGTGGAAACCTGGGCCACATTTCCGATCACCATGGTGACCGCCATGGTTTCGCCGAGGGCACGCGCCAGCGATAGGAAAATGGAGCCCATAATTCCCTGCCGCGCATATGGAACCACGGCGCGCCATGTCACATCCCACTTGGTTGCGCCGAGGGCCATCATCGCTTCGCGCTGGGACACCGGAACGGCGATCAGAACTTCGCGGGAAATGGAGATGATAAACGGCACGACCATGATCGAAAGCACGATCGAGGCGGAAAAATAACTGACACCATAGAAGGTGCCGTTGAAGATCGGAATCCAGCCAAGAAATTTCTGGAACTCCGGCACCACATCGAACAGGAACGGAATCAGCAGGAAGATCCCAATTAATCCATAGATGACGCTGGGTACCGCTGCTAGCAGTTCGATCAGGAAAGTCAGCCCGTTGGAAAGTTTTCGTGGGGCAAGCTCCGCCAGAAAGATCGCGGCCCCAAGCCCAATCGGAATAGAAATCGCCAACGCCAGCAACGAGGTCACAACCGTGCCATAGACAAACGGCCATGCGCCGAAATGTCCATTGACTGGGTCCCAAGTGCTGTCGACCAGAAAATGCCAGCCGAAGGCGTGCCGGGAAAGACGGGAGAAAACCCAGAGATGCTGCACCAAGAGAGCGGTGATAACCAGGATCGACCAGCCGCCCGCGAGGGTGACAAGGTGAGCGACCTCATCCCCCTTACGCAGGCGTTCCCACCAGGTCTGCTTCCTATCCAAGCCCCTGGATTCAAATGGAGCTTCGGGGGATGCGAGTACAGCATTGGCCATCGACCACTCCCAAAAGATTCAACTAGTACTGCAGTTTTTTCATTTGCAGCAATTCTTTCTGAACCACTGCCGCCGGCAAGGGAGCATAGGTCAACGGCGAACAGTATTGCTGTCCATCGGTCAATCCCCACTTCAGAAATGCCTTCAGCGCCTTTGCCTTCGTCATGTCGCTCATCTTCTCGGGAATCAAGAGCCAAGTATAAGTGGAGATGGGGTAGGCATCCGCACCAGGGGCATTGGTGATCGACACACGGAAGTCCGCGGGCATCGTCTTGGTTGCACCGGCAGCCGCAGAAGTCACAGATTTCAAATCGGCTTTGATGTAGTTGCCGGAGCTATTCTTCACTTCGCCATAAAGAATATGGTTTTGCACGGCGTAGATCAATTCGATGTAGCCGATCGAGTTCGGGATTCGCTGAATCAACCCAGCCACGCCTTCATTTCCTTTGCCGCCCAGGCCGACTGGCCAGTTCACCGAGGTTCCCACGCCGATTTTGCTCTTCCACTCCGGACTCACCTTGGATAGATAGTCTGCCCAGGTATACGTTGTCCCGGAGCCGTCCGACCGGTGAATCACAACAATATTGTTCGCCGGCAGCTTGACGCCCGGATTCGGCCCTTGAATCGCAGGATCATTCCATTTCGTGATTTTTCCCAGGTAGATACCGGCGATGGCCTCAGGTGTAAATTTCAGTGTCGCGCTCACGCCCGGAATATTGTAAGAAGGCATCGCGGCTCCCAGCGCAGTCGGGAAATGCAGGATGGCTGTGCCGCGTTTTTGTTGGGCTTCCGCCAGTTGCGCGTCGGTCATGGGACCGTCGGTCGCCCCGAAATCAACAGTGCCTGCGATCAACTGGCGGATGCCGCCGCCGGAGCCAATGGACTGATAATTGACTTCAACATTGGAATGGAGTGCGTGGTAGTGGCCGGACCAGCTGGAATACAGTGGATTTGCAAACGTGGAGCCTGCGCCAGTCAGCGAAATCTGTTGCGCAAAGGCGCTTGCGGTCGTGATCAGGGCCAATGCGAGAAGTCGACGAATCATTGAGAGTCCCTCTTAATTTTCGATATCGAAAGTTTCGAGCGCCATGGCATCATGCCGCTCCTGTGCTTTTCGGAGGCACATCTACCTTCTATGGCAAGCAGGTGAAAATAAGATGAATTTGCTCTCAAATCACGGGGAATGTTGGGTTTTTCCGTTTGATCGCGATCGCCCGAACGGGCGAGTTGGCGAGACACCGGCAAAATCGATAGACTGCAAGAGTTCATGTCAACCCCAATGGTAACGCGCACCGCTGCTGCTGCCTCGAGGCTCGCGTTGAGCGAAATCTCGGCGGACATGCAGCAATCTGAGATTCGGGCCATGTCGGTCGAATGCGACCGCATCCACGGCATCAATCTCGCCCAGGGCGTGTGCGACATCGATCCGCCCCCTCCCGTAGTGCAGGCCGCCATCGCCGCGATCCGAGATGGGCACAATATCTACACGCGCTTAGATGGCATTTTTCCGCTTCGCGCCGAGATTTCTCGAAAATTTTCCGATTACAACGGAATCCGCAGCGATCCTGAGGCAGGCATTCTTGTGACTTCAGGAGCGACAGGGGCATTTCTGGCCACCTGCATGGCATTGTTCAATCCGGGAGACGAAGTTCTGCTGTTTGAACCGTTCTACGGCTATCACCACAACACGCTATTATCCCAACGACTGAAGCCAGTGACAGTTCTGCTGGATGCGCCCAACTGGACCCTGGACCTGGATCGTCTGCAACACGCGATCACGCCGAGGACGCGCGCGATCGTGATCAATACGCCGTGCAACCCCTCAGGCAAGGTGTTTCGCCGGCACGAACTGGAGGCGATTGCGCGAGTTGCGGAGCAGCACAATCTGTTCGTCATCACGGACGAAATCTACGAATATTTTTTGTGCGGTAACGTGCAACACATCAGCTTTGCCTCTCTTCCAGGGATGGCGCAGCGCACCATCACGATCTCGGGATTCTCGAAGACATTCAGCATTACGGGCTGGCGCCTCGGCTATTTGACGGCCGATCCGAAATGGGTCTCTGCAATTGGATATTTTCACGATGTCGCTTACGTTTGCGCCCCTTCACCGATGCAGTACGGCGCGGTCGCAGGTCTGCTGGAATTACCAAGCGACTATTACATCGACCTGGCAAAAGAATATGAGCAGAAACGCGACGAACTGGTCGACGCCCTGGTTGCAGCGGGCATGACTCCCTCTGTTCCAGACGGCGCGTATTACATCCTTGCGGACGCATCGCAACTCCCCGGCGCGACCGCGAAGGAACGAGCCAGGAATCTACTGGCGCGAACCGGAGTTGCCGCCGTTGCCGGGACGGCTTTCTTTACTGAGGGCAGAGGCGAAGATCTGATGCGATTCTGCTATGCGAAGAAACCGAAAGACTTAACTGAAGCCTGCCAACGGCTCCGAGCCATGGGCTAGTGCGACCTCAAAGTCTGGGTGCAAACCAGGGCGAAGAATACAAGAAGACGCGCCGCACTGCGTCTACGCTCATACCTCCAAGACGATCATAACCGGCCTTGTCATTGTTGCCATGTTGATTCCCTCATCCCAGCAATGGCATTCAAGAACACAACATGTTTGCTATGATGACTGCACTTTAGTACTCACTTTCTAGGTTACCAGGTGATTGCGATGCAGATTCTATACGGTACTGCCATGGCGGCAATCTTCATGCTATGCGTCGTTTTACTTTGGACCGCGCGCAGAATCCTGCGGTCTTCGCCTCTCGTTAGTGGTCAACTTTCGCTCGCTCGCCTGCATGAAGCGATGGATCGAAGCGATTCCTCCCCCAAAATCGACTATGCGGAAATCGCGCAGTTCGATCTTGAACCGGAAGTTGCCGAAATCAACGCGAGTCTGCTCGACCCTATTGCGCTGGAGATGATGGCCTCCGCGAGCAGCGTCGCAAACGAGACGATGGCTGCGCCCATCGCGGCTCAGGTTCACGAACCGATGCAGGCAGTCATGGAAACGCCGATGCTTCCGCAGACGGAAATGCTTGTCGAAGCTGCCGACGTTGTCTCTGAGCCAGAGGCAAAGCGTAGCGGACGGTTCCCGAAACATCTGCCGCATGGATACAACTACGTATTGGAAGGACTGCTGCTGGGCGTGTCTGTGTTCGTGCTGATTCGCACCCAGAGAAGCAACTGGCGGTATCAGCGGTCGCTGCAATCTTCCGATCAGGTTGCATAAATGGGCGCACATCGAGATTGACTTGCCCGCTGAGCCACTGCCGAGCTAAATGTTCAAACGGTCGCCCGCGGGTTGCTCCGCACCGAAGGACCTCGGCTACAGAAATCAAAGTCTCACCATATTTGCCGAAAATGTAGAGGCCCATCTCTAACGATCGACGTTGGAATGCGCCACGGTTGTGGAGGATCTCGGAGACGAACTATGGCGAACTGCAGTACGGCGTGATCGATCTAGATGAAGATCAGTGGCTTTTCCCGTGACATGCGCACGACCAGAGCCCCGAGGAATGGGGGTAACGGTAGTCGAGAAATAAAATCTCTCACTCCACACCGAACAACCACACTCTCTGCTGCCCATGTGCATTCCCTGCTCACATTGCTTTACTCTGAATATGGAGAATATTGACAGCAATGGAGACCACGGCGGCAGTTCAGCAGATCAGCATCGCGCACAGTCCTGACTCAGACGACGCGTTCATGTTTTACGGATTGGCAACCGGCAAAGTTACAGTTCCCGGTTATGAGTTCACGCATACGCTGACCGACATCGAGACACTGAATCAGAAAGCCATGCGTGAGGCGTATTACGATGTGACCGCCATCTCGTTTCACGCGTATCCCTACGTCCAGGATAAGTACGCCCTGATGCCCTGCGGCGGCAGCGTCGGCGAGGGCTACGGTCCGATGATCGTCACTAGACCTGGCTACTCCCTGGATCAAGTGAAAAAGGTTCGCATTGCCATTCCAGGCAAGCTGACGACCGCCAACCTGGTCTTGCAGATGGCATTGCCCGGCGCAATCACGGAAGTTGTTCCGTTTGATCAAATCATTCCGCAGGTGCTGAACGGCACTTTCGAGGCAGGACTAATCATTCATGAAGGTCAATTGACCTACGCTCGCGATGGGCTCACTTGTGTGCTGGACATGGGCAAGTGGTGGCGCGAAGAAACCGGTCTGCCCTTACCATTGGGCGGAAACGCCATTCGCCGCGATTTGGGGGCACCCGTGCACCGCATGATGAATCAGGCGCTCCGTGACAGTGTCAGTTATGCCTTGCACCATCGGGAAGAAGCCTTGGCGCACGCCATGCAATACGCCCGCGATCTGGATACACCGTCCGCCAATCGCTTCGTCGGGATGTACGTCAATGAGCGCACGCTGGACTACGGCGAGGACGGAAAGACTGCCATCCGCCGGCTCCTGGATATGGGCCATGAACGCGGCGTGATTCCCCAGGCCGTTCACGTCGATTTCGCCGAGTAATTCAGCCGCGGGCGTTAGTCACCATCCGCGTCGGGATGATGAGAATGCGGAGTGAGCAGCTGCTGCGGA
>JAJXZK010000411.1 GCA_021780095.1 Acidobacteriota bacterium
GTGATCGAAGGCAGCTTGGCGCGCTGGCCCGTGTCTATGAAAATTTTGTCGGCGGTCAGGTCGATTGCAGTGCCGTCATTTTTGTTTACGAAGAGGGACTTCGGTCACGTGAATCGCGCGGCACCATAGATCAGGTCAAGATTTGTGGTGCTGAGCAGAACTTTCTCGTTGTTGTTGCGCGATTGGAGGACGATTTCATTCTTGCGCTGGCGGATGCGTTGCATCTTCACACCAGTGACCTTGGCGTGGATGCCGAAGTCTTCGGCGCGGCCACTCATATAGGCAACGCGGGCGCTGCCCACCATAGTCTTTGTGGGAGTGCAGCCCGTATTGACGCAAGTGCCACCCACATACTTCCGTTCGATGAGTGCGGTGCGCCATCCAGCCTGGGCGAGCGCCTTCGATAGAGGCGTGCCGCCTTGTCCCGAGCCCAGGATGATGGCGTCGTAATGCTTCGCTGCGACCACTTGAGACATATTGCCTTCTTCTTGAGTTTGTTTGGATTGTGGAGGCTGCAACTAATACGCGAGAAAGACCGCACGCGAAACGACCAGGATGCTGCCGCCAATGCAGACCATGTCCTCAATCAACGCGACCGGCAGATCATGCCAGTGGAAGGTATGCACCCATCCTTTGCGGATTTCGTATCCAATCAGCGCGCCCAGAATCGCGCCCACGACCCCGACCACCGCGCAGATCTCCCAGTTTGCACCCCAGGCCTGACCGCTGACCATGCCGCAAATAAATCCGAAGATGACGCGCCCAATCATTCCAGGGGGCTTGAGTCGGCTGGGTGTCGACGGCATTTTATCCATGATGATTTCTCCAAACGCCAGAATCGTCAGAATAATTGCCGCTGCCCATGTGTGCAGAAAATGAACGGAACTGCCGGGAATATGCATGTAGCGCAGATGCAATGTCCACGCGAGAACGGCGATGGGAGTGAAGGTGCGCAGCCCGGTCAATCCTCCCAGACAAACGGCAACCAGAAGCACCGGCAAAATGCTGTCCGACATCGAGACCTCCACGCAAGTTCGATGGTGTGTGGACGAAAAACGGCCACCGCACACCGCCTTTTCCTATTGGAAATGAATTGTAAATGGGCATGAGGCCGATTGTGGCCAATTTCGCGTTTTTGTATCTAGGTGGCGCGGCGTACGGCAAGTTTAGCGCACGGGGGGGCGTGGATTTCTATCGGGCGCCGACACTCGCAGGTTCACGCAGCCATCCATACAAGGGAAACTGCTCGGCCAGGTCCAGCACCTGGGCGCGAATTTTCGCCAAGTGGGAGGCGTCGGAGCGATGATCCAGGGCTTCGACAATCCAGCGGCCAATGATGCGCATTTCTTCTTCACGCATGCCACGCGTGGTCAATGCCGGTGTTCCCACGCGAATGCCGCTGGGCTTCATTGGCGGATTTACGTCGAAGGGAATGGCGTTCTTATTGACCGTGATTCCAGCCTCACCGAGAGCTTTCTCCGCTTCGCTGCCAAACATTCCCTTGACGAATACGTCGACCAGCATCAGGTGGGTGTCGGTCCCGCCGGAAACGACCCGATAGCCTTCCGCCATTAGGGATTCAGCCAGCGCCTTGGCGTTGGAGACGATCTGTTTCGCATAGTCTTTGAATTCCGGCTGGAGCGCTTCTTTGAAGGCGACGGCCTTGCCCGCAATGATGTGAATCAGCGGGCCACCCTGCTGGCCGGGAAAAACGCTGCGATCGACGCTGGCGGCGAGATCCTGCTGGCAAAGAATCAATCCCGCGCGAGGTCCCCGCAACGTTTTATGAGTGGTTGTCGTGACAATATGCGCGTGCGGTACCGGCGACGGATGCACGCCCGCCGCAACCAGTCCGGCGAAATGCGCCATATCCACCACGAGGAATGCGCCCACTTTATCGGCAATCTGGCGCATGCGCGGAAAGTCAAAAGTGCGGGGATAGGCGCTGCCGCCGCCGATAATCATCTTCGGCTTTTCCCGCTCGGCAATTTGCTCCAGTTCGTCGTAGTCGATGACTTCAGTATCCTTGCGGACGCCGTAGCTGGCGACGCGATACAGCTTGCCCGAAAAATTCAGTTTGTGGCCGTGGGTCAGGTGGCCGCCATGCGCCAAATCGAGGCCGAGGATGGTGTCGCCGGGCTGAATGATGGCCATGTAGGCGGCGGCATTGGCCTGCGAACCGGAGTGAGGCTGCACGTTCGCGTGATCCGCGCCGAATAGCTGTTTCGCCCGGTCGCGCGCCAGGTTTTCCACCACGTCGGCATACTCGCAACCGCCGTAATAGCGCTTGCCGGGATAGCCCTCCGCATATTTATTGGTAAAGACGGAACCGGCCGCCTCCAACACCGCCTGGCTGACAAAGTTCTCCGAGGCAATCATCTCCAGACCTTCATGCTGGCGCTGGACTTCATGCTGCACGGCGGCGGAAATTTCCGGGTCAGATTGAGAGAGGGTTTGGGACATGCGGTTGGTGGCCATACAGAAATTCTAACCTACCCGCATGGCCTGACATTGCGCCATCAGCTCGCGCGCGATGTCTTCATTCTTTCGCTCCACCATGCCGGCGATGCGGAAGAGATCACTCCCGTGAACGAACGCCCTGTGACAGCCTCTAACTTCTCTTTAATGTGTTTCAGTCCCCCGTGAACGAACGCCCTGTGACAGCCTATGACGCAACGCGGCCGATGACCGTCTCGTTTCAGTCCCCGGTGAACGAACGCCCTGTGACAGCACGTGCGCTGCGACTTCTGCGACGAGATGAGTTTCAGTCCCCCGTGAACGAACGCCCTGTGACAGCTCGTCCGCTCCACGGCATCTCTGGCAGAGGTTTCAGTCCCCCGTGAACGAACGCCCTGTGACAGCCGCATTCCTGCAACCTGTACTCTCGGAAGGCGATTCCGGTATTTCAAGAGAATGAAACTCACAAATTTCAGCAGCCCTCCGTAGCCATTGCGCTTTTTTATGGAGATTTCGTGGGCGAAGCCCACCCGTTGGCATGGCCGCCGGGTTATGAAATCTCCTGGGGGTTTGGCCCAGAGGCTGGTCGGATACGGAACCGGCTTGCGCCCGTTGCTCATTCGCCAAGTCTCCAGAACCTGGGTCGCGAAACTACTGGTCCGTTACCGGACCGTCCCGGCCCAATTGCACCTTCAGCCAGTCCGCAAAGACCGGCCACTTTTGGAATCGACCTCCTTGTTGTAACTGATGCAGCCCACGCAGGGCTATTACAATGCCGGCATTTTCATCCGCATTGGCCTGATGTCCGCATTGTACGCAAAGAAAGCAATCCTGGATGGCGTGGCCTTCCGCATCCTTCTTTGGGCGGTTTTCTGGCGCTTTGTGGCCGCATCGGGAACATGTTTGCGAGGTGTAAGCCGCTGGTACCTCAATGGGTTCGGGCAGTCCCTGTCGTTTGGCCTTGTAGGTGAGCATCTGTTTGAGTTTGGCGAACTGGCTTTGCTTCAGGAACCGCCCCATTGCCACGGCATTGATCTGTTCGATTACGATCTGGGACCGGTTTTCCACCGCTTTTTCAATGACTCGGTTGGCATACTCGCCCAGAATGGCGTCTGCGCGCAGGCCGCGCAGGCGGAACCGATTGCCCTTCTTGCCCTTCTTCCGGATTCCACGTTTCTGCATATCTCGAATGTGCTGTTCGTAGCGCTGCATCTCCACCGCAAAGCTTGCGCCTTCGCAGTTCAGGCCGGTCACAAGGGGCGTTCCATCCATCCGGAGGATGCTCGCGGAGCCAATAATAGCTGCTCCGCGATCAATGCCGAGGACGGTTCTCGCTGCCAGCGGCTCCGGTGAAAACCGGAACGCAACATGGACGAAGAAGCGATGATTGCCTCGCTCATCCCGTCGAACGATCAGTTTGGCGCTCTGCGGCGATCCAAATCGCAGATACTCTGCTACATGAAACTCTCGACTCATGGCAAGCGGCAAAATAAGCCCAGGGTAATCCTTTCCGCTCAGATCTTCGCCGGTTTTGACATTGGCAAATCCCGATTCGAGAGTCTTTTTCTCGTACAAGCGATGAAGCGGGGAAAACAGCCGCAGCAGGCAGTAATACCGATTGCCGTTCCGGGCCAGTAGAAATCCTCTGCCAAATTCACATCGCGAGAACTCGATAGGTCGGGGTAGCAGCTCCTCCGTTTTTCGCAATAGATGCGATAGCGCCTTTGTGGCTGCGCGCGCGGTAAAAACACGCTCCAAACGGCGCGTCACACGCGGGCGGTTTTTCGCGCGCTCATGCTCGATCTTCTCCCGATGCTCTGAACTCGGAGAATACTCCATCCGGAGCGTTACGTCTCGATAGGACTGGCGATAGTCCTCGTGGGAGATAGGTTCCAGCGCGGGGATGGTCGGAATATTCACGTCGTGCTTGCCTATATGCTTCTTTTGCAGGTAACTCAGAAGCGCAGCGCTGACATCGCCGATCACATAATCCCGGAGCGGAGCAAGATTCCAGCCCCTCGGGGTCAAGGTCGCAATGTACTTGCTCGTCGCGAATCCATTGGGGCTAGCCACGCCCTTTGCGTTGGGGCGCCCCAAACACTTTGTATGAAATCAGGATCGGCGAGCACGCTTTCCAGAACCTGCTTGGTCATGCTGTGGTATTCGCGCAGCGCGGACAGAAGCATCGCCTGCTTGTGACGGCTGGGATTGTAAATTTCAAATCGCGCAGTCTGGAATGCATCTTCCGCCATGCGGCGAATTATACCTTTGGACTCAAAAACCCAGGGAAAATTGGTTCGTCGGTGTTATTGCGCGACAAGTCCCTTCGGTTGTGGCTGCGATGTGCTTCCACGCGTTTCTCCCGCGAGCTTTTTGAAGGCATTGTAGACGAACGATCCTAGATACCAGCCATCAATATATTTGTAGGGAGTTTCGCCGGTGGTGTAGTGGCCGCAGGGAAGAATCTTTGCGTCGAAGTTGACGCCGCGAGCGCGAAACTCTCGCAGCACGCCTTCTGAAAATTCCCGCAAAAAGGTCAGATCGTAAGGAGCATAAATGACGCGCGCCAACTTCTTCGGCCACCGAGGATTTTGTTGTTCGGGCGCGATGCCGGCGAAGCGATCCATGTAGACCATGGGGCTGGCGCCGCTCCAAAGCTGAACGAGATCGTTGTGGGTGAGCCCGGCTTGCTCACAAGCGGCGCGAACATGGCGGGTGCTTTGACCGGTCCACACCACATCACCGGTCCAGAGTGAGGCGTGGTTGAATGCGTTGACCTGCAACCGCGCGTCGTGTGCGCTGGCGATGAACGCATAGCAAGAGCCGAGACTGGTGCCGAGTACGCCGAACTGTTCGTAGCCCTGCTGTTCGAGCCAGTCGAGGCAGCTGCGAATATCGACCACGGCCTGGCGGCAAGCGGCCAGAGTTCGTCCAATGTTTGAGCTGACGGCGTAGTCGGACCGTTCCAGTTCCGCGGGGCGGCGAATGTCGTGGAAGGGTTTGCTGAGCCGCAGCGCCGAGATTCCAAAGCGATTGAACAGGGTACAGAGCGCGTTGTGGCTGAAGGCATCCGCATTCCACTGCGGCATGACGACGATGGCTTGCTTCGGTTTGCCTTGTTGCTTTTCCGGCGGCGCAGGATACCAGCGCGCGTTGACCTGGTCGTTCTCCGGATAGGGCGTGCGCAGCGGGGAAGTAAAGCGAAGGAACTGCGCCTTGGGCAGCTTGCCCGCGGCGGCCAACTGTTTCAGCTCCGCGTCGTGGCGCAGTGTTTCTGGGCGCACATTGGTCGGAAACAATTGCGGATGACGTTCTTCCAGGCGAAAATCCGTGGGCGTTTGGTAGCCGTAGAACTGCTCGGAATTGGCGATGATACTTTCATTAACCGCGAGCATCGCCGCATGTAATTGCGATGGATCGCCACTGGCAATGGCATCGCGGATGGGCAGACCCGCCACGGCGGGCAGGTTTTGCGAGGCAATCCAGTCTTCCAGCCAGTCAAATCCCCATTCCAGCGGGCGGACAATGCGATTGGTATCCCGCGTCGTCAGCTTCGTTTCCCAGGCGTACATCCATCGTGCGTACAACGTTTTGAGCATGCTGCTTTAATGCTAGCAGTGCGTTTGGTGGCGATGTCGCCCCAGCGCGGGATTGCCACTGTCTCTATGGCGCGGAAGATCGTTTTGGCTTGCCCAATCGCATGTTGAATCCAACGATTGGACCCCAGACGTTGATTCCGAAATCCTCATACTTCGGTTGGGATAGATAAGCGTTCGACACATGCATATAGGTTGCGCCGGCATCGATGCTGAACCGGGGATTGAAGTCATACCGCACGCCGCTGCCCACCATCAGAGTGAATGTCAGGTCCTGTCCCTGCGCATAGAGCACGCCGTCGGGCCCCTTGGCGTTGATGTCTCCCACACCGCCGCGCATTTCGTAGTAGGGGATAATTCTCCAGTTACGCGGGATGAAGTTACGCCGAATACCAAAGTCGAAAGCCGCGTACCGTGTTTCCGCCCCTCTAGGAATCGCAGTGAAGGAGCCGCTGAATGTAAAGTCGGTGCTGCCCCGTAAAATCGACGGGCCATGGATGCCATCCACCTGCCATCGGAGAGAGGCAATGTTGGGCACCAAGGTATATTTCAGCGGCCATGTCGAATAGGGACTGCCGACGAAAACGTCGAAAATGAGGGGAATGTTGAGGGGCAGCCATCCCAATTCATAGGAAAACTCAAGCTTGTTTCTGTAGAAGATGTCTCGGTTGAAATCGGATTTGAAGTGCCGTACGGATTTAGAAGAAGGCTGGCATTTCGAATCACGGCCAAGTGCGGGACAGGTGAGAGACGCCAACATAAACGCAGATAACACCAGCTTATTGACGAGCATTCTGCAGGTCACCCCCGGCCAGAGCGAGTTAAGTCGGCGTTGACATCCGATATCGTACATAGATGCCGAGAGCGGCCCTCGAGTCACATCTGGCCCATTCTGTCTCAGCGTCTTTCCACGCAAGGTCCTAACCTGTCCGTGAATCTGCGCCCTGGATACTACCAAAGTAGGCAGGCAGACTCAGCTATGGCCGGGTGCTCCCTCGTTCTCCTTTTGCGGAGCTTGGAAGTGTGTGCTTTATTCGCAGGTGAGACGGGGCACTCGGGCAGCGATGGCGCACAAAATTTCGTAGGGAATGGTTCCAGCCCAGCGGGCATGGTCGTCGGCCGTGATGCGCTGGGTGTTTTGCTCTCCGAGGATCACGACTTCATCGCCGGCGGCAGCGTCCGGAATTTGCGTGATGTCGGCGACCGTTAAGTCCATCGACAAACGTCCCACGATTGGTGCGGGCACGCCTTGGATCAGCACATGACCACCGGGGGAGGAGTTAGTGCTGGATAACTTGCGATTCAACCCGTCGGCATAGCCAACGGGTAACAGCGCGAGCCGCATCGCTGTTGGCGCGACGAAGGTGGCGTTGTAGCCGACAGCGGTTCCCGCCGCCACAGATCGCGTCGAAGTAATTGTAGTTTTCCAGGCGAGGACTGGCTGCAGACGTGCCCGCGCTTGTTCGCCTGCGGCGGATCCGGATCCGGAGAATTGAGGGGCGTAGCCGTACAGCGCAATTCCAGCTCGGATGATGGTCTTCGCGCCGTGTTTTTCGGGGAGAATGTCATGGAATCCATGCTGCTCCGCCAGAAGAGTGGAGGAGTTTCCAGCGTGAATCCATTGCGGATGAAAACCCGCGGCGAAGATCTGGTCGATCGCTTTGTGAAAGGTGGCGCGCTGGAGCCGGTTCTGCTCCGCATCCAGCATGTCGGCGGATGCGAAATGGGTATAGGCGCCCGCGAGCCGCAGCGCTGGCAGTTTCTGCAACGCATCCAGTACCTTCGCCAGTTCAGCCAGGCCTACTCCCTGGCGACTCATGCCGCTGTCAATTTCCAGGTGGATCGGTACGGTGCCGAGAGCGAGTTTGTGTTGTTGTGCTGCGTCGGCCAGCCAAAGTAGCTGCTGCTGCTCCCAAACCGTGGGGATCAATTGCGCGTCGATCAGTGCATCGGCCTCCCCTTGCATCAGGCCTCGCATGACAAGAATTCGTGCGTTCGGAGAAAGGCGGCGAAGCGTCACGCCTTCTTCGACTGAGGTGATGCCAAGCCACTTCGCGCCCGCCTGAACCAGCCAGGGAGCGCAAGGCGAAAGGCCATGTCCGTAGGCATTCGCTTTGATTACGGCCAACATCTCGGTGGCTGCGGCGGGTTCGGTGCGGGTGTGGGCCTCGCTGGCGGAGAGCAACGACCGCAGATATTTGAAATTGGCAATGAGTCGCGAGCGGGAAATTTCTACTCTAGTAACTTGGGATGGATGTATCGTGTCCGACATCGGGATTATCAAATCGGGTTAGCTCCGGTATGTACATCAGGTTAACGGTTCCAGTTGGGCCGTTGCGCTGCTTGGCGATGATGATCTCCGCTCTATTCTTATCTTCGTCCTCCTCGCCATCGCGATTGTAATAGCTTTCCCGATGAATAAAGGCGACCACGTCGGCGTCCTGCTCGATGGATCCTGATTCCCGAAGATCCGACAGCATGGGCTTTTTGTCGCCGCCGCGTTGCTCGCTGGCTCGGCTCAACTGCGAGAGGGCGATCACTGGCACACGCATTTCCTTTGCCAGGGCTTTCAGGCCGCGAGAAATGGTTGACACTTCCTGGGTGCGATTTTCCGGGCGGCGGCCATTGGGACCCCCGCTTCCGGCACTCATCAACTGCAGATAGTCAACGACTATCAAGTCGAGTCCGCCTTTTTGCTGCCGCAGGCGCCGAGCTTTGGCACGCATCTCGGCCAGCGAAATGCCCGGCGTATCATCGATGAACAGCCTGCCTTCCACCAGTCTCTCCAGTCCGCGGACCAGGTTATCGTGGCTATCTCTCCCTAAGAACCCTGTCTGGATTTTTCGTATTTCCACCCGCGACTGCGAGGCGAGTAAGCGACGAAGGAGCGCTCCCTTCGACATTTCAAGAGAGAAAATGGCCACCACTTTGCGGTCCAGCAGAGCGGCATTTTCCGCTATGTTGATTGCCCATGCTGTTTTGCCCATGGAAGGGCGCGCCGCGATGATGATCAGCTCCGACGGCTGCAGCCCACTGGTCATGCGGTCGAACTCGATGTAATGCGTGGCCACACCTGTAACTTCGCGACCTTCCTTGTAAAGGTTGTCGATGGAGCCGAAGGAATCTTTGACGATCTCTGAAATGCTGGAAAATCCCTGGGTGATGCCGCGCTCGGAAACCTCCAGCAACGCGGTCTCTGTTGCATTCAACACTTCGAGGGCGTCTTCACTTTGATCGGCGCAGCGTGCCTGCGCGGTCGAACAGATGCCCATCATCTGTCGCAGAATCGACTTGTCTTTGACGATACGGACGTAATCTTCAATGCTCAGCCGACGCGGAAGGTTCTCTGTCAGCGAAAAAATGTACGCTCGATTGCCGATCGACTCCAGTTCCTTTTGGCGGTCGAGCTCCTCGCTTAAGGTAATGATGTCGACGGCGCGACTGGCATCGATCAGTTCGCCCATGCGGGCATAAATGCGGCGATGCGAGTCCAGCGAGAAGTCGTCTGCAACCAGACGCTCGGCCGCCTCACTGTAGGCAGCGTTGTCGAGCAGGATGGCGCCCAGAATGGTGCGCTCTGCCTCGACGCTGGCAGGCAGTCCATGTTCCAGCGAGATTTGCGAGAGGGTGGCCACTGTCTATGAGTGTAGCTTTCGCTGGCTCTGACCGGCTCGAACAATCGTTCGTGGATATCCGGGGCCCAAAGTGGAAATTCGCTGCATCGGCAGTATCATATTCGTAGTGCCTGGCAACAGAGTGATCCGAGAGATTCCCCGATCCATCGGCTCCATTGCGGCACCGGGAGTTTTCGATTGACGACGCAGCGGTTTCCATCTTTTTCCCGGCATTTTATTTTGCCCGGCCTGGTCTTTGGAGTCATCCTCGCAACCTGTTCCGTCTCACACGCACAATTGCCGATGGAATCGAACTCGCAGCAATCGGCGGGGCAGATGGCGCAGCTGGTCGCGGAACTGCAGAAGGTCGCGGACCGCTGGGACGAAGCCGTCTATCAGCACGATCAATATGCGCTGGAACTGGTGCTGGCGCCACAGTACATCGATATTTCCGACACCGGCAACGTGACCAACAGGGATCAGCAGATTTCCGAAATGATGATGAAGGACGCGCCGCGTTTCCAGTTGTCGCAGAAGGTGATCAGCGTTCGAATGGTTGGAGATGTGGCGGTGGTAAATGGAACCTATGACCGCTTGTTTCAGGGGAGTAAGCTGAGTCGCACCAAATCGAAGACGGAACGCGGAGTTTTCAGCCAGGTCTATTTGCGTGCGCGCAATACCTGGCAGTGCATCAATTCTCAGCGAACGATCATTCAGGAACCCGTGCTGAAGGGGAAAAAGAAGTCAGCCAAAGACACCACGGAAAAGCCGCTGAACCACGACCTGGGCTTCCATTTCCCCGGGATTCATCATAGCTCCGATTCTGAATCCAGCTCCGGATCGAGCCCGACCGCACAGCCGCAACAGTAAGGACTGTCTGCTGGCAATTTCTATACAGTCGCGGCTGCGGCGTTGCGACCTTGGATTTCGATGTAGATGTTGATCAGCGACAGGGCGGCCGGCGTCACTCCTGGAATGCGGCTCGCGTGGCCGATGGTTCCCGGGCGAACGCGCAGCAACTTTTCCTGCATCTCGCGTGACAGGCCGCTGACGGCCATGTAATCGAACCAGGCAGGGATGGCCCGGTGCTCGGCACCCTTCATCCGCTCAATCGACTTTCGCTGCTGGTCAAGATAGCCTGCATACTTGATCTCCGTCTCGACCGCCTTCCACTCATTGCGAATATGTGCCGGAACATGGTCTTTCATCATGGCGGTCCGGATCGTCTCCAAATGAATCGCGTCTTCACTCGAGGTGGATGCGACCGCTTGTTCCAGATCGGCTGGCAACGTGGCGCGCAGAGATTCGATGGTGACCTCCGGCCGCTTCATTAGCTGGGCGTAGGTTTGGCCCACAGCGCTGCTCAGCTTGCCTGCGAGTTCCGGCGAGTTCGCGGACAGTCGCTCCAGGTCGGGCTTCTGCGTGGCCAGCATTTTTGCGAAAACCTGCATGCGGGCCTGCTTGGTCTGGAATGCGGCCCACGCGTGGTCATCGATCAGGCCGAGCTCGCGGCCGTAAGCAGTCAGCCGGCGATCCGCATTGTCGATGCGCAGATGCAGGCGATACTCCGCCCGCGACGTAAACATGCGATAGGGCTCGTTCGTTCCCTTGCTGATCAGATCGTCAATCAGGATGCCCGTATAAGCCTCGCTGCGGTCGAGCACGAATGCCGGCTCGCCCTTCACATGCAGCGCTGCATTGATTCCAGCCATCAACCCCTGGCACGCGGCTTCCTCATATCCCGAGGTGCCATTGATCTGCCCGGCGAGATAGAGACCGACAATGCTCTTCACCGCCAGCGCATGGTCGAGTTCTGTTGCGTCGATGGCGTCGTACTCAATCGCATAGCCAGGTCGCAGCATCTCTGCATTTTCAAGACCCGGGATGGAACGCAGCACGGCGGCCTGCACATCCATCGGCAGGGAAGTGGACATGCCGTTGATGTACACCTCATGCGTGTGCAGCCCTTCCGGCTCCAGAAAAAGCTGATGCTGCAACTTTTCTGGAAAGCGGACGACCTTATCTTCAATCGAAGGGCAATAGCGCGGCCCGGTCGCCTGAATTTGCCCGGAGTACATGGGCGAGCGATGCACGTTCTCGCGAATAATCGCGAGTGTTTCCGGCGTGGTGAAGGCGATGTGGCAACTGATCTGACGCTGGGTAATCGCTTCGGTCCGAAAACTGAACGGGGTTGGTTCGGCATCGCCGGGTTGCTCGTCGAACTTTGACCAATCGATGGTTCGACCATCGATGCGCGGCGGCGTGCCCGTCTTGAGGCGGCAATTGCGCAGGCCCAACCGCTTTAAGGATTCGCCCAGCAGCACGGCGGCCGGCTCACCGCTGCGTCCCGCTGGATAATGCTCCTCGCCGCAGTGGATCAGACCGTTCAAAAATGTTCCGGTGGTGATGACCGTCGCGCCTGCATACACGATGCGACCGTCGCGCAGCTTCACGCCGCGCACAATGCGATGCGGCGCACCAGTTCCGGCGTCGGGCAGTTCTTCCAGCACCACATCGACCACTTCCGCCTGCTTGATGTAGAGATTCGGTTGCGACTCCAGAACTTCGCGCATTTTCACGCGATATTGTTGCTTGTCGCACTGGGCTCTCGGCGACCAGACGGCAGGCCCCCGGGAAGTATTCAGCAAGCGAAATTGAATGCCGACTGCGTCCGTGACCTCGCCCATCACCCCGCCCAGGGCGTCGACTTCGCGTACCAGGTGACCCTTGGCTATTCCACCCACCGCCGGGTTGCAGGACATTTGCGCGATCAGGTCCAGGTTCAATGCAAACAGCGCCGTTCGCAGGCCCATGCGGGCGCCCGCCATCGCCGCTTCGCAGCCTGCATGGCCGGCTCCCACGATGACCAGATCGTATTGTTCCGTAAAGGTCATAGAGCCTTGATTGTATCAATCTGGACCCCATTCCCCGTGATACCTGGACTCTTCCGATTCTTTACAATCGACCTATGCCGACGCACTTTTATCCTCAGGCCATTCAGTTTTTGCGCGGTCTGGCGCGCAACAATCGTCGTGACTGGTTCGACGCTCGCAAGCAAGTGTATGAAGCAGAATTGAAAGCGCCGCTGCTGGCGCTGATTGAAGAAATCAATGGCGAATTCATGGATTTTGCGCCCGAACACATTCGACCGCCGCAGAAGTGCATGTTCCGCATCTACCGCGACACACGATTCTCACCCGACAAAACGCCTTACAAAAAACACATCTCCGCCTGGTGGGCGCGGCAGGGATTGGAGAAGAAATCTGGCGGAGGCTTTTACTTTCATATTTCAGGAAAAGAATTGGTGATTGCCGCGGGGGTCTATATGCCGGAACGAGAGCAATTGCTCGCCATTCGCAATCACCTGATGGAGCACCACGAAGAATTTCGGCGCCTGTCGAAGGCGCGCAGCCTGACGCGATGGATGTCAGACTTTGATGGGCTGCGCCTGAGCCGACCGCCGAAGGGGTTTCCTAAAGATCATCCGGCCATGGACCTGATCGCATGCCGTCAATGGGGAGTGTCGACAACTCTTCCCGCGGAAACAGCGCTGAAGCCAACATTACGCAAGGAGATTGTCTCGCGCTTCCGTGCCGCCGCGCCGCTGATCGAGTTCCTGAATCGGCCACTGACCGCGCAGTCCGCCAGGCCATCCCACCGTATCGATTTCTTCTGATCTTCGCCACTGCGGGCGGCGGCCTTTCTTCCAGGGGGGTGCCGGAAGGGGTTCCCATGGTGGAAATTTTTGCCGCAACTCCTTTCTTTGGCGTGCAATGAAGGACACGCAACTTTTCCTTTGAAGCAACGTTCTTAACCGTAGAGGAATTCAGACAGCCCAGGAAGGCCTGAATCCCCTCCGCAGCGAAGTGCGACTGCTACAGGGTTTCGATGAGGAGGTTGAACATGCGATATTTACGGTACATCGCTTTACTCGGGGTTCTTCTGATTCCCGCTAGCTATGCACGCGCCCAGGTGTCCTTCGGAGTGAGCGTCGGCGGACCTGTCTACGGCGGCGATTACGATGATGGCGGCTATTATGCGCAGCCAGTTTGTTCCTATGGGTACTACAACTACTATCCCTATGCTTGCGCACCCTATGGATATTACGGCCCACAATGGTTCAATAGCGGCGTCTTCCTGGGAATTGGTCCCTGGTACGGTTGGGGTTGGGGCCGGGAGGGCGGATACTGGGGCCACTATTGGGGTGGCGGGGACGACTGGGGTCGCGGTGGCTGGGGCCGTGGTGGCGACGACTGGCGTGGCGGCTATGGGCGTGGCGGCTATGAGCGCGGCGGCTATGGGCGCGGCGGCTATGGGCGCGGCGGCTATGGCGGACGCGGCGGAGGCGGATACGGACATGGCGGTGGCAGGGTTTATGCCGGTCGCGGTGGCGGCGGCTTCCATGGTGGCGGCGGTGGCGGCTTCCACGGTGGCGGATTCCGCGGTGGTGGTGGCGGATTCCACGGTGGTGGTGGCGGACATGGTGGCGGTGGTGGATTCCACGGTAGCGGTGGTGGAGGATTCCATGGTGGCGGCGGTGGGCATGGAGGCGGCGGAGGCGGTTTCCACGGTGGCGGCGGTGGACATGGTGGTGGTGGCGGGCATCGGTAGTCCGCAAAACTTCTGAACCTTGGTTTGCTCTTCAATTTGGCGGCTGTCAGCACATCGCTGGCGGCCGCTTCGTTTTGAAGAAGGCTTTTGCGGCGATCCGAGCTTCCCATCACCCAGGAAGTGGCGAGTCTCTCGGGGATTTGAGCGCGGTCTGGCGTGGCCAATGCAAAATCGTATAATCAGCGGATGATGCGAGCTCCGCTGGTCGGCGTGGTCATGGGTAGCCGAAGCGATTACGAAATCCTTCAGCCTGCCATTGAAATTCTGCAGGAATTTTCCGTACCCCACGAGGCCCGTATCGTGTCGGCGCATCGCACGCCGGATTGGCTCTTTGAGTATGCCGCGACCGCAGAACAGCGTGGGCTTCGGGTGCTGATTGCGGGTGCAGGCGGCGCCGCTCACCTGCCTGGAATGCTGGCGGCCAAGACGCATCTTCCGGTGCTGGGAGTGCCGATTCCGGCGACCATGCTGGCGGGTGTCGATTCACTTCTTTCCATCGTACAAATGCCCAAGGGAGTTCCTGTCGGCACGCTTGCCATCGGGAAGCCGGGAGCTGCGAATGCGGCCTTGCTGGCGACTTCCATCCTGGCCCTGGAGGATCGAGCCTTGCGCGATCGCTTGTGTGCCTGGCGCGAATCGCGCAAGCAGGAAGTGCTGGCCCAAAGGCTTCCGTTGTCGGAGCCAAGCGCCTGATGCAGACGCAACAAGTGATTCTTCCCGGATCGACGATCGGCATCCTCGGTGGCGGCCAGCTGGGCCGGATGATGGCGATGGCGGCACGTTCCCTGGGCTATCGCATCCAGGTGCTCGATCCCGATCCCTCTTGTCCCGCCCGCTTCGTTGTTGACGCCTGCTTTGAGGCAGGCTGGAACGATGCCCGCGCAGCTGGGGACCTTGCCCGCGGCTGCGACGTCGTCACTCTCGAGATCGAACAGATTTCTGTGCCCGCGCTTGAGGCCGCGGAGCGTCATGCGCCGGTTCGCCCGGGTTCTGCGATGCTGGCAATTATTCAGGACCGCATTTTGCAAAAAGAATGGCTGGTGGAGCACGGGCTGCCCGTCGGAGACTATCGCGCCGTCTACGATCTTGTTGGATTTTACGCGGCGGTGAACGAGCTGGGCGGCCGCTGCTTTGTGAAGAGCGCCCATGGAGGGTATGACGGCCGCAGTCAGGAGAAATTGGGTTTTTCGCAGCCCGCAGACGCTGCGGCGATTGAAGCGGCATGGAAATCTCTGGGGCAGCGGCCCTTGGTGGTGGAGCAAGCCGTCGAGCTTGCCATGGAAGTTTCGGTGATGGTGGCGCGTTCGCCTCGTGGAGAAATGAAGGCGTATCCTGCGGCCGTCAACCACCATCATCAGCAGATCCTTGTCTGGAGCGCGATTCCGGCGAATATTTCCGCTGGGATCGCAGCCCGCGCGCAAGAGCTGGCGCTGTCGATTGCCGAGCAGTTCGAACTGGAAGGGCTGTTGGCGGTGGAGATGTTTATCAGCCAGGGCGGCCAGTTGTTGGTGAATGAGCTGGCTCCGCGCCCGCATAACAGCTATCACTCCAGCGAGCGAGCCTGCGTCACTAGCCAGTTTGAGCAGGCCATTCGCGCTGTCTGCAATCTTCCGTTGGGAGATGTGGATGTGGTCCAACCGGCTGCCATCGTGAACCTGCTGGGGGATATATGGCTGAATGCGAATGCGGAGACCGGCCCGCGTTTCGATCTGGCCCTGGCGGTTCCTGGGGTGCGATTGCATCTCTATGAAAAGCATGTTCCGCGCGCAGGTCGCAAAATGGGCCATTTATCCGCTGTCGGAAAAACTGCGGAAGAGGCCGTGCAACATGTTCTGGATGCAAAGAGCAAATTGTAACTGCCATTGTGACAGTATCGTTGAGTGAAAGAAAAGGCAGACCCAAGGGTCTGCCTTTTTAGTACGGAGAGAGGAATTCGCTCAGCCGATATCGCCGTCCCAGTTTTCCAGGGTTTTCTTCAACTCAGCCATAAATTTCCCGGCATCGGCGCCATCAATAATGCGGTGATCGAATCCCAAGGTTAGCCGCATAATATGACGGACAGCGATGCTGTCGTTGCCGTCGGCATCGGTCACCACCGTTGGCTCCTTGAACAGGCCGCCGACGCCCAGGATCGCTGTCTCCGGCTGGTTGATCACTGGAGTGCCAAATTGCTCTCCAAAGATGCCGGGGTTCGTGATGGTGAACGTACCTTCCGCGACCTCGTCGGGCTTGAGTTTTTTGCCACGGGCACGAGCCGCAAGATCGGCGATGGCACGAGCGATGCCAAGGAAACTGCGCTCTTCCGCATTCTTGATGACTGGCACGATCAGACCCCAGTCGAGCGCGACCGCGACACCGATGTTGATATGTTTGTGGTAGCGAACCGCGTTTCCTTCCATCGAAGCATTCACGATCGGCATTTTGCGCAGGCAACTGACAACGGCGCTGGTGATAAACGGCATGTACGTCAGTTTGACGCCGTTGCGCTGTTCGTATTTTGACTTCTCCCGCTCGCGAATCTTGACGATTCGAGTCATGTCAATCTTGAACACGCTGTGGACGTGCGCGCTGGTCTGCTTCGATTCCACCATGCGCTGGGCGATGATCGAGCGCATCTTGCTGAGCGGAACCAAATCGCCGGGAATCGATATTTCTGTAGGGGCAGACGCCGCGATCAACGTTGCGACTGAGGCGGCAGGGGCTGCCTGCGAGGTTGCTGCTGAGCCCCCAGGGGCGTTTCCACGCTGCCCAACGTAGGCCAGAGCGTCGTCCTTGGTGATGCGTCCGCCAGCTCCGGTACCAGGAATCTGGGACAGGTCGAGATTGTTCTCCTTCGCGATGCGTCGCACCAGCGGCGAGGAACGCTGCCGTTCTCCGGTTGTTGCTGCGGTTGTCGCCGCTGCGATCGGCTGAGCCGCGGGAGCAGGCGCAGGGGCGGTGCTGGGTTGCAAAGTTGGAGCTACCTTCTTTTCGGCATCTGGCGCCGGGGATACAGGTGCTCCAGCAGGGGCGCCTGCAGTACCACCGATGACAGCGACGACAGTGTTGATCTCAACGGTACTGCCTTCGGGGACTTTAATGTCAGTCAGTACGCCGGCGGCAGGAGACGGAATTTCCGCGTCGACTTTGTCGGTAGAAATCTCGAACAAGGGTTCGTCCCGCGCGACGGTGTCACCAACTTTTTTCAGCCACTTGGTGACCGTTCCCTCAAAGATGGATTCGCCCATCTGCGGCATCACTACATCGGTACCGCCCGCGCTCTGCGCTGGTGCCGACGCATTCGCCGGCGTGGGCGCAGGCGCTGGCGCCCCTTTGGTCGATGCGGGAGCAGGGACCGGCTCGTTTGCTTTTTCGGGCGCGGTCGCAACCGCTTCCTGCTTGGCCTCTTTCTTCGCATCGACCGTCGTTGCGGAGTTCGATGCTGCAGCGTTTCCGTTTTCTGCAATCACAGCGACCACAGTGTTGATTTCAACCGTTGCGCCCTCTGCGATTTTGATTTCTGTTAAAACTCCGGCAGCAGGCGAGGGAATCTCCGCATCCACTTTGTCGGTCGAAATTTCGAACAAGGGCTCATCCCGTTGCACGGTATCGCCGGCCTTCTTCAGCCACTTCGTAATCGTCCCCTCGAAGATGGACTCGCCCATTTGCGGCATCACTATGTTGGTTGGCATGGATTCCTTCCTGCTTTCAATTCGCTTTCAGTCTCGCTGGTTTCAAAACTTTCGTACGGCGTATGACTCCGATGTTGTGTGGGCGCGACTTGGTTTTCGGCGGCCGCTCTTGAATCTAAGGATGAACTGGGATGGAATGTCTGCTTTCCTTGTCGGCAGGGGACGATTATGCTGCCGAACTGCCCCAAAATCACCATTCTATATGACAAGATGCTGAACAGCGATTCGGCGGCTACCGGCAAGTGCGACTGTTTTGCGAGAAGATGCACGCCTGTTTTCGCCAGGCTGGACGTCAATTATTGTTCTGCTGCTCGCATGCTTCCGTCAGTGCCGCCACCGATTCTGTCCACAGGATATGCTTGCCAAAGACGCGGCCGAAATTCCGGCCGATGGCATGCACCGCCTGTTCCATCGTCGGTATGGCTGCAGAGCGCGCGTCGATCTCCTCCTCCAGGCTGGTGACGGCGCAGTCCGCGATTCCGCAGGGAACGATCAGACGAAAATCCCGCAGATCGGTGGTCACGTTCCAGGCAAATCCGTGGGAAGTGATGGCTTGAGAGATGTGGACGCCAATGGCAGCAATTTTCTTCTGCGGTACGCTGCCGCCAGGGAGCGTCCATACTCCGGTCTTACCCGCGATGCGCTCGGTCAAGACTCCATATTCCGCGCAGGTGCGAATCAGCACCTCTTCCAGCCAGCGCACGTACTCGACAGCACCCAGATGTAGACCCTTCTTGCCTGGAAATTCGCCACGCAGGTCGAGAATCGGGTACCCGACGATTTGTCCCGGCCCGTGATAGGTCACGTCGCCGCCGCGATCGATCTCATGTACGCTGATTCCGCGCCGGGCAAGCTCCTCATCGCTCGAAAGGATGTTTGAGCGATGGGCATTTCGTCCCAGCGTCAACACCGACGGATGCTCCAGCAGAAGCAGCACGTCGCCGATCTGTTGCTGTTTACGCAGTGCTACCAGTCTCTGCTGAAGCTCAAGCGCTTCCGCATATCCCATGCGACCGAGATGGATGAGATGAAGCAGCATCACAGAAGTTGAGCGAGTGTGTCGGGCAGTGCCCCCGGTTTGCGCAGCTAATCTGGAGTTATTTCCAACTCTGTGTGCCCCATCCTTTGCGCTTTCTGCGAAGGGATAGAGGTCAGGCGTTGATGGCCATATTTTCGACGCTGCCAAAAGCATCCAGCATTGCTTCGGCCAGGGTTGGATGCGCGTGGATGGTGAACATCATCTCCTCCACGGTCGCTTCCAGCTCCATCGCCGTAACGGCTTCGGCAATCAGCTCCGTCGCCTGCGGGCCGATGATGTGGACGCCGAGGATTTCGCCGTACTTTGCGTCTGCGATGATCTTCACAAAGCCCTCGTGTGAGTCGACGATCGATGCCTTGGAGTTGGCGGTAAATGGAAATTTGCCCACCTTCACCTGCAAACCTTTTTCTTTCGCTGCGGCTTCGGTGAGGCCGACGCTGCCAATTTGCGGCTCACAGTAGGTGCAGGCGGGGACGCGCTCGCGCCTCACTGGACGCGCATATTTCCCCGCGATCTTTGCCGCGACGACCATGCCGCACATCGAGCCGACGTGCGCCAGTTGCGGCAGCCCGGCGACAATATCACCCACCGCGTAGACGCCCGGCTCCTGGGTCTGCATCCACTCATTCACCGTGATGAATCCACGATCCGGTTTGATTTTTGTTTTTTCCAGGCCGACATCGCCGGTGCGTGGCGCGCGGCCTACGGCCACCAGCACCTTGTCGACCTCCTTCACCATTTGCTTGCCGTCGGAAGCGGTAATCGTGACCTTCACACCAGCTTTGGTTTTCTCCAGCTTCTCGAACTTGGCGCTGACAAAGGATTCAATCCCGCGCTTGCGGAAGACCCGCGCCAGCTCCTTGCTGACATCTTCATCCTCATTCGGCACCAGCCGCGGCAGAGCCTCCACGATGGTGATTTCCGTGCCAAAACTCTTGAAAATCGATCCGAACTCCACCCCGACGGCACCTGAGCCGATCACCACCATGGACTTGGGAATTTCTTTCAGCGACAGAATCTCCATGTTGGTCAGCACGGTGGAGTCTGCCTGCAAGCCGGGAAGCATCTTGGCGTCTGAACCGGTCGCCACGATCACATTTTTCGCCTGGATAGAAGTCCGTTCGCCGTTTGTGCCCGCAGCCTGCACCTCGACCGAGTGAATGCCGTCTTTCGCCGGCCCGGTCAGCCGTCCGTGCCCGGCGAATACGGTGACCTTGTTTTTCTTCATCAGGAAGACCAGGCCCTTGGCATGTTTGTCGATGATGCCCTGCTTGCGCTTTTGAATCGTGTCCCAGTTCAGTTTGCCCTCACCCAGACCTTCGATACCGTACTCCACCGCATGTTTCAGGTGGTCATAGACTTCTGCATTGAACAGCAAGGACTTGGTGGGGACGCAGCCCCAGTGCAGGCAGGTTCCGCCCAGCTTACTTTCTTTTTCAATCAGCGCGACTTTCAGGCCATACTGGCCGGCGCGAATGGCAGCCGTGTAACCGGCGGGGCCGCCGCCGATGATGGCGACGTCATAAATTGTTTCAGCCAAGGAAATGCTCCGTTCTGTTGGAAAGTTGGCGTTATTGGTCTCCGCGGCGACCGACGATGCGTGTTCGAACCAAACAGTCAATTTTACGGGATGAGGAGGGATGGAGGCGAATTATGGAGAGGAGAGCAGAAAGATGCGGGCGCGCAATGCTTCGCGTTTGCGAGGCCACTTGCTGCTCACGAGCTTACGCTGCACCCTTGAGGCACCAGCCCACGCTTAGTCATGGGGATGATGGCGTTGCGCAGGTGCAGGCGCTGATTTTTGTCAGCGGCTCATGACTTCGAACCATGCCGGAAGCTCCGGCCGCGGGTTGTTGCCGTTCAGCAGCCATTCCTCGGCTGACGTCTGAGAGAATCCATTCGTCGCAAACAGTTCCGCGGCGGGCGAGTTGCGGTCCGTGGGCACAAACTTGCCGACAAAGCTATTCGCGTCTGGTTCGGCATCCATAACCAGGCGTAGCATTAGGCGTTCCAGTTCAAATCCCATGGCTCGGCAACTCATAATGAACGAGTCGAAAATGGCGCGATCACCCTCCCGCCGGATTATGGCCACGACCACCAGACCAAGATGCCCGAAGCGATCTTCCATGTCGGCGGCATACACGTGATGCATTGAACTTTGGAGAAACTCCTGCAACTGGGTGCGGGAATAGCGAATGGTCGTGGTGTTGAATTGGTTGGTGCGCTGGACCAGTTCGCTGACACGATCCAAATCCGCAGCTTTTGCTCGTCCGAATCGAACGCGCAGAGCCAGGCTTGCCATCATGGCGGCGTAATCCATTGGCTTGGCGATCGATTCACGACGCTGTGCCTGCTCGCGGTACATGGCGGTCCGCGCCAGCGATTCCGCCGTCTGGCGGGTGTTCGGGAAAGCCAACATCATTTCCAACGCGCGCCAGGTGAACGGGTCGAGTGCATCGAGCGTACGCACTGTCGGCAATTGTTGCGAGACCAGGTCGCGCTCAACGGGGTTGTCATCGATAAAGACGAAGGAGTCGAGTCCGAGATCCAATAGCTGCGCCGTTTTTTCAATGGACGCTGCTTTCATCTCCCAGTTAATGTGCAGCAACGCGAAGTCGTCCGGCTGCAAATGCATTTCTTTCCAGCGAATGCTGCCTGGATCGTTTTTACTGACAGCCACGAGAACGATGCCGCTTTCTTGAAGCCGCTTCAGCAGTTTCTGGCGATCGAGATGGTGCTCGACTTCGCCCTCGGCCATCACACCAAGCCACAATGTGTGATCGAAGTCGAGCAGCAGCACCTTGGTCTTGCGCAACAGGCGATAGGCGAGCAGTTTTTCGATGTACGCGTCGACGAGAAACTCGCCGAAATTCTGCGTGTGAAAGAACGCGTCACCGGCGATGCTATCGGGGACTACGCTGCGCGAGCTAGAACGCAATCCGTGCTGTTGTGCGACCGCGTATTCATCGATCAACAGGCAGTTTGCGGTGTTTGTCACCAGATCCTCAATCGCTCTGTTGAGCTTACCGACGAGGCGTTTACGCGCCGGAGAGATGGGGCTTAGGAAGGGCAAGCGTTTGCGATAGCGCGTGAGTGGCAGGCCGGAGACATTATGGATGAGAAAAGGAATCTCGGTGTGCTCGCGAACAGTGTTCACGAACTGTCGAATCTGTGCCATCAACTGGACAACCTGCTCATCGATCTGGGTCGCGTTCAGGCGCTCAGCATCCCGGAGGAGCGCGGGATACATGGGCAACCCTTCATAGGACAGGAAGCTGAAGGCGGCGATGTCGGCATCGTTCTTCTGGATCGCATCGATCACATTGTCGGTGGAAACGCCTGTGCCCATGCGCGAACTGAAGTAGAAAGCGCGCATATCCAGCGAAACTCCAGCCTCGGCGCACTTTTCGGGTAGAAATACGCGCATCTCTGTCATCAGGCAATCGCCGAAAGTCAGAAGCGTCAGTGGCTTACCGGGTGGGGGAACGAGCAGTGGCGCATGTACCCTCCGTAGCAACGTACGAGCGTGTTCCCGCTGGGAGGGAAGGTATGCGAGCACCGCATCCTCCAAGCCCGGCAAAATCTCCTCGAAATAGCGAACGCGAACCTGTGGTGCGGCGCGATGCAGCGAGTAGCGAAGCAATTCGTCCCGGTAGACGCTCCGCATCCGACGGTCTCCCGTGGTAAAGTACCGGGCGAGCAATCGCACAAGCGGCGCAACGTAGGGCTTCTTGAGCGAATCGTTCCCCTCCTTCTGCACTCCGGCGATTTGATACGCGGCCAGACGTGACGGATCAAATAACACCCGGAACCAGGCATCCACGAGTTCAGCTTCGTTTTTTGAAAGAACGCTGAAGAGGGCTTGCTCTACTGTGAGTGCCGAAGCAGTCTGCTTTTCGTTGTTCAAAGCGGTACCTGTGCGCTGAGTCTTGCGGCCTGCGGATGAACCAAGCTGCTTTCAAAGAAAGCAACGAATCCAGAAAGTGCAGCAAGTTCGGTCCGGAGCCTCCATCCAGTCTAGCGTGTGAACCGAAGCCAAAAACGCACCCTCCCTGCTACGGCGTGGCCGCAATATTGCCAAGCATCAGCTTACGCCGCGATCGGATGTCGAACGATGGAGCCTTTGAAACCGTAGAAGCAGATGTAGACGTAGCAGAGCGCGGGGAGGAAGAACGCATGATGGATGCCGATATGATCAGCCACAAAGCCCTGAAGCAGTGGGATGAGCGCTGCGCCTAGCACTCCCATTACTAGCAGGCTCGATCCAAGATTCGTCAGCGGCCCCAACCCGGCGAGCCCCAGTGCAAAGATATTCGGCCACATGATGGAGTTGAAGAGGCCGACAAGGATGATGGTCCACATGGCAATGTGGCCAAAAGTCAACATCGATGTTAGTACCAGGCAGCAGGCGGCGATGGCGGCCGCTCCGAGCACCGGACCGGCGCGCAGTTTCTGCGTGATGCCAGCACCACAGAAACGCCCAACCATGGCGCCGCCCCAGTAGAAGGCGACATACAGGGCAGCAGCCTTCTGCGGCATGTTCCCGATGTCCGGCTGGTTCAAATAGTTGATGAGGAAACTTCCAATCGACACTTCTGCGCCTACGTAGACAAAGATCGCGATGATCCCCAACACCAGGTGGCGCTGCCTCCAGATGCTGGGCGCAGGCGTCGTCGCCTCGCTGGCATTCTGCTCGTGAGTGCGAATCGCCGGCAGTTTGTAGAGTGCCATCGCGATCGCAAATGAGACGAGAATGATGGCGATCAGCGTGTAGGGAAGCTTTACCACAGAAGCTTCGGCTACGCGGTAGGCGTGCAGCGCGGCGGGCGTAAGGAGTTTCAATTGATTGGCAGCAAGGGGGACCGTGGCGAGAATGAACAGGCTGCCGACGTAGGGGGCGACGGTGGTCCCGAGCGAGTTGAAGGCCTGCGCCAGATTCAATCGGCTGGAGGCAGTCTCAGGACGTCCGAGAACGATCACATATGGATTGGCGGCGACTTGCAGCAGCGTCATTCCTGCGGCCACAATTCCAAGTGCCACCAGAAACAGCGGAAAGGATGGAGCCATCGCCGCTGGAAGAAAGCACAGCGCGCCGACCGCCATGACCAGCAGGCCCGCCACCATCGTCCACTTATAGTCGATCCAGTCAATCACTTTGCCGGAGGGGAGAGCGAAGATGAAATAGCCAGTGAAGAAGAATGTCTGCACCAACATGACCTCGGCATAATTCAGCGTGAACAGGTGCTTGAGGTGAGGGATCAGGATGTCGTTCAGGCAGGTGATGAAGCCCCATAGGAAAAACAGCGTAATCACCATGGGCAATGCAGTATGGCTGGCCGGTGCGGACTCGACCACGAGCTGGTTTGTGCCTTCTGCGCTCGCAATTCCCATTATTATGCGATGCCTCCGCGGTGGATCGGCGTGTCTGGTCGAATGCCTCTCTTAAGGTATCCGCAAACGACAGCGCAGCGCAAAAGCCTGGGACTGCAATCATCCGTGAATTAACGGCGAGGCGATCGCGGGCATAATTTGATTTGGCCCGAAAAATTGCCCAAGTGGTTTCCCGGACCAATTACGAAATATCCGGCTTAGGAAAAGAAGCGCGACGCCCTTCTGGGGAGGTTGCGCCGCATGAAGGCGACGGGAGTGCCCATCGATGCGGTGGGAGTGCCAAGCCACTTGAAGGCGGATCTGCCGGCTCCGGTAAAAGAGTTGCAGAACTCTGTTCACGCAATGGCGAAGATGAATCTCCAGGGTGTTTGTGACGGAGATGGACGTGGCGGATCGCAAGTTCCCGGCACGGTTCACGAGCGTGATGCCGTTGTGGCGAAAGTCTATCTCGACACCTTACGATGATGTTGCGGGAGCCTGATGTAAAGGCAGTCCTGACCTGGCCATCACCCATCGAAAAACCTGGCTGAATGGAAAAAAGGAAGACACACGCTCCGACAGAGAACCGCCGCGGCCGTTCGACCGAAACCGCAGCTGCCAGCAGCTTTTTATGCGGAGCGGGATGCGATCAACAGTGGCGCAGCGAATCTCGCCTCGGGTTAGCGGACGTAATCGTTACTGCGATACCTGCCACTGGTTTCCATTCATCACCAGCGTCGCCTGCGCCGGCTGACTCCCAGCGAGCGCGGCGCTTAACTGGGGAAAGGCTGTCTGCATCTCCTGCGATTTTGCCCAGTCCGCTACACCTGAAAGTTGAAAGTGATAGTTCACTTGCGCGGTCTTCGAGCCGGAGGAATTCACCGAGGAAGTGAAGTTGTCGATGGAGGTGACCTCACGATGTCCGTAGCAGAAATTTCCGTAGCCGGGCTGCGTCGGGTCCTGGGTCCACGTGGAGCGGCCCTTGGCGGACACGTCGTAGTTGTTCACCTGCTTCGATCCGATCAGAAACTGCTTTTTCTCTGCGGTGGTTCGAGTGAGCAGACCGGCATCGGTCAACGCATCATAGCCTTGGGTCTTGGCGTCGTCTGAGGTGGCGGCCTGCACAGGAAATTTCTTTGCATCCGACCACAGGCAAGCGGGATGCGCCTGATAGTAGTTGTCGATCGTGGTCTTGAAGTTGGCTTTCGTGGTGTCCGTTTTATTGCAGCCAGCCGCGAGCAGAATTACGCCACACACCACGGCGGTAAAGATTTTCTTTTGTTCGATCATGAGAGTTGCCCTTTCCATACCGCTTGGATGCAGAATGACCATCGGGCAAGCCAGGCATCGCGCGAACTGCAAAGATAGAGTCAACTCCAATAATAGAAAGGCCGCCGAAATTCACTTAGCGGCCTCTCGGGCACTATTTATTTTTCGATTATTTCCTTTCCGGCTTCGGGGTTGGTGTTGGCTGCGCGACCGCGTCGGGGAAGACGCCTGGCAGCGGCTTGGGCGTGCTGAAGTCGAACATCGGCTTCGGTGTGGGCAATGGTTTACGCGGCAGCATCTGGTCGCGCATGGCGGTGTTGTAGACAAAGATCGCCTCCACCACAGCCGCCTGCTTCAGGTCGCCTGGAGACAGCTCTTCATATACATCCATGTTGGAGTGATGCGTTCGCGTTTCGTAATCCAGAGGGTCCTGGATGAACTGAAATCCAGGAATTCCCACCGCATCGAACGACAGGTGGTCCGTTCCGCCGGTGTTGCGCATAGTCAGCGTGGTCACGCCAAGGCCCTTCAGCGGGGCGATCCAGGCGGCAAAGATCGGCGCGACTGCGGCGTTTCCCTGCAGGTAGACTCCGCGGATTTTCCCCGAGCCATTGTCCACGTTGAAGTAACCAGAGACCAACTTTTGCTCCGGCAAAATGGTCAGCGGGCCGGCTGGCTTGCGCAGCCACTCCGGCAGCTTCATCTGGTCCGGCGCAGTTGAAACCGGGTAGCTGCCAAAATGGTTCTTCACATAGCCGCGGGAACCGTAGATGCCCTGTTCCTCTCCGCTCCATAGAGCGATCCGAATCGTACGCCGCGGCTGGACATGCAGCGCGTTCAGGATTCGCATCACTTCCATCGCAACCACTGTTCCCGCTCCGTTGTCGGTCGCGCCCGTTCCGGCAATCCAGCTATCCAGATGTCCGCCGACCATGACAACCTGGTCTTTGAATTGCTGATCGGTTCCGGGAATTTCCGCGATGGTGTCGTAGCCCTGTTCATTGCCCCCGGTGAACTTGGTTTCGACATCCATCTGTACGGTTACCGGAACGTCCGCGGCCAGCAGGCGCACCATGCGTCCGTAGTGCTCGATCGCCATTACCACGGTGGGGATCTTGATGCGATGGTCAGCTTTGTAGGGCTCAGGAGCAAGCGAGGCGCCGTTGTCATCGAAAAACGTACCGCCCGAGCCGCCGCCGTCCGCACCATCACGACTGGGAACGATGATCGCAGCAACGTGCTCGTCCGCCAGAAACTGCATCAGCTTTCCCATCAACTCGCGCCGCTTGAGATAGGCCTGCAGCCGCTTCCTCAAATTTGGAGGGATACCGCCCCCGGCTGGCGGATAGCTCGTCATCGCCTCCAGTTCGGCGTCGGTGTAGCGTGTCCACAGCGGCTTGTCGACGGGCGGAACGGGACGCATTTCTCCCAGCAGGACAATTTTGCCCGCCAGTTTGCCTTTATATTGGTCGATGTCCTTTTCGTCTTGAACATCAACGTGCACAACGCTGCCCGTCAGCGGTCCATTGGTTCCTGGAGACCACGGCGCGGCCTGAGCGATAAAAACCGCGGTATCCGGCGAAACCATCCGCACCCAGGTATTCAGCTGCTGCCAGCCCATGCCAAAGTCACCCCACGATTCCAGATGTGCGTTGGCGCATCCCATCGCGGTGAGCTGGTTTTTCGTCCATTCATTCGCCTTAGCTAGGTTTGGGGAGCCGGTGAGTCGCGGCCCAATATCGTCATCCAGCGCGCTGGCATAGTCCATCACGTGCGAATGGTTGAAACCCTCATCCATAATGCGCTGATACATGCCCAGGTCGATCGTCTCCTGCCCAGGTTGCGCTTCGGCGGCGGGTGGAGTGGCCTGTGTCGCTGCCGGGATCTTTGCTTTTGTGTGATGTTTCTGCGCGAATGCTCCCAGCGTTATGAATAACGCAAACGCCAGCACCGCAATGGCCGTTCGAAAAGGATGGTTCCGCTTCACTATGCTGTCCCTCCAGAAGAAATAACGAACGCAAGCATAGCAGACCCGAGAAATTTTCTGCCTGTATTTTTCATCGCTGGTAGGAAAGAACCGGTTCGCGATGCGGGTCGCGGGTTGGGCGAAGGGAAGACTCTAAACCAGTTGCTGGCCTGTCATGGCCTGCAGCACGTTCAGCGGTGCATGTTCCGGCTCGACCATGGCTTGCGGGGAGACTAGATAGGTTTGCTCCAGCGCATACTGACCGGCCAAAACAGCATGTGGCACCATATCGGTGTAGACCATCCAACTGGAGCCAGGCGGAAAGGACCACGCCTCGCGCTTTCCTTGCTCCTGGTAAGTCGAATTTTCCTTCAGGAAATTGTGAAAGCGCATCATGAAGTCGTCATATGGAGAGCGTTTCAACGCCGGCAACACGCGGCCGAGTCCCAGATTGCACGCGGCGGCAGCAGCGACGCGCGTCAAAGTGCTTCGCTCGCGCGGCAGGGCAATATCTTGCGGCGCGAATTGGGGCACAAGCGCACTGAATGGTTCGCCGGTAATCCAGTCGCGTGTTTTGCTGGGATGAAGATTGTTGAAGAACCGCAGTATGCGCGCGCCGTGCGTGGGCCGGGTGGGGAAAGCATCCGTATGCATCAGGTCGTTGCGACGCCGTAGCGGAAGATCGCGCCCCTGTTCTTCCTGGGGGCGAAAGCTACCGTAGTCCAACCGCCAGCGAGATTGATAGGGCGACAGGAACGATTGCAGGAATTCTGTTACGCGATGAGAATACTCACGCAGAATGCGATGCAGGCGTTCACCTGCGGCGGAATCGGCCCTTTTCATCTCCGCGCCGGAAACTTCATCGCGCTGCGGTTTGTAGGCGAGATTCTTGTGCAGCCCGCTGCTGGTCTGTTCCAGCGTCAACAAGAAGCGGAGATCGTCGTCGGCCAATGCAATTGGAGTTTGCGGGAAGAAGAGGATGTTGCCTTCTTCCAATTGCCGGCACCAGGCGCGCGGTTCGGCAGTAGGTTGCCGCCGCAGCTGCGGCAGGTATGCTTCCGGCGGAATGGTCACCATGCCCATAGTTGAAGCTCAATCAGGAATGGCCCGTCACTCCGCGCCAGAGATTTTTCGCCGTACCCATATCGTCAGGAGGTAAGTCAAGCTGATTCCCATCGCCAGCAAACCGACGGGTGCTGCGATATAGCGATAGCTGATGTCGAGATTCAGCATGGAGGTTCCCGTGGCCGCGTCATAAATCATCACGCCGACGATGGCGAGAAAAAACGTCGCAAAGAATACGATAAATCCACACGCGCCGCCCATTAAAAGACTGCTGAGCAATCCCAGTTTTCCAATGGGAATTTGAAAAATCGTGGCTTCTTTTTTTCCCGAGTCGTGGGGAGCCTCGGCTGCGATTTGTTGCATATTTGTCATCGTTAATTTCCTTGGCGACCGCTACAGTTGCGCGCTCAATCGAAGCCGTTCCGTCTGGGCATCGCCTGCGATTGGCCTCTCCGGCCGGCCCATTGACGAGCAACCGTTCGAGGCGATGACTTGCAGAAGTACCGGGTTCCGCCGAACTGCTCTAGAATACAGCTTCATGCCGGAAATCGCCCAGATCGAAGTCAAGGCCGCCTTAGAAGTGGCGCGCTCGGTGCCCATTGAGCAAGCTTCCAATGGCATTCACTATGGAAGCTTTGGCGACACGCAACTCGCGGTTGCGGATTTGCAGCGAATGGTGGAGGCGGTGCCGTCTGCCATTGCGGCGGCGCTCCATCACAAGCGCTATTATTTTGTGCCATTGACGTTGGGCGAATCGTTTGCGAGCGAGATCAACGACCCGGCTTTCTTCGAAGTTGATCCGAGCAAGCTGATGATTGCCGCCGACTTCTCGACGGAGCTGAGCGACACGGCCATCTGCCATCGCAACGCCAAGGTGGATGGCTCGGATTGCATCTTTATTTCGACGCGCCTGATGCAGGACCGCTTCGCCCTTTCCTTCGAGTTCTATATCAACGCCGGTCATCATTTCGTGGATGCCGTCGGTGTCCCGGAAAGCTTTATGCGTCTGGTGTGGTCGCAAGCGGAAGCCAATGTCCGCGGTGAAACCAGCCAGGATGCTTGGGAGCAGAGAGCGAAGGCGCTGGGCTCCAACGCGATGCAAAGTGTCGCACCTGAAACAAAACGGCGGCGACCGAAGTTCTGGACTGCCAAACCAGCGACGGAGCCGGCGATTGAACATCGCGCGGTCGATGAAAAAGCGCGACTGCAGTACCTGGAAGCAGCATTCTCCGACGCCGTCGCCATCTATTTGCTCTCGCTAACCGTCGATTTTGACTATAGCGAGTTACGCGAACGCGAATACCCGCTGCTTGCAGCGCCAGCCCTGGCTGAGCGGCTTCACCACGTTGCCAAGCTGTTTCCTCCATCGGCAGCTCACGAGTTTTCCATTCACTACCGCCGCAATCGCTAGAATTTTCGCTCTCCGCGAAGAACTTGCGTCGCATTTCTTTCAGGTCGCGGCAGCTTGTGCGATTTCTGGCGCAACCGAGGTCCCCGCGGAACGGTTCCGCACGATAGAATCGGCGCATGATTGCACATTTACGCGGGCGGCTTCTTTTCAAGACTCCGCAAACAGCGGTGGTGGAGGCCGGCGGCGTCGGCTATGAAGTCACCATCAGCATTCCAACCTTCACGGCGTTGCCCGGGGAAGGGAACGAAGTCGCCCTACTCGTTTACACACATGTTCGCGAGGATGCGCTGGCGCTGTTTGGATTCACGACGGCGACCGAGAAGCGTCTCTTCGAGAAACTGCTTTCGATCAGCGGAATCGGTCCCAAACTGGCCATCACCGTGTTGAGCGGCTTGCCCCAAGACCGCCTGATCGCTGCGATTCAGGGGCAGGATCATACCACGCTGACGCGCATCCCCGGCGTCGGCAAAAAAACGGCGGAGCGAATTGTGTTGGAGTTGAAAGACAAGCTGCAGGCGCTTGCGCCTGTATCCGGCACGAGCGCGCAGACTCCGGTGTCTGAAGATGTTCTTTCCGCTTTGGTGAATCTCGGCTACCCGCGGTCAGTAGCACGGAAGGGCGTGGAAGCCGCGATCACTCGCGAGCCGGAGGTCGGCAAGGATTTCGAGACGCTTTTCCGCGCTGCGATGGCTGCGATGAAATAAAGCCGCAGGCCCACCGATGGGCATAGTTTCGCCGCAGCTCTTTACGCGACGGAAGCGGTTGGCTCAGCTTCGCCTCTCTCGATCAATTCCTGGCAATTGATGCAATACGGCGTCCAGGGAAGTGCCTCAATGCGTTTGGCGCCGATCGGTTGGTAGCAGCGGACGCAATCGCCGAAGCTTCCGTCCGCAAGGCGCGCCAATGCCTGTCGCACCAGACGCAATTGCGAACTTCGTACCGTGCCTTGGGAGAACAGCAACTCTTTTTGATATCCCGCGACTGCCTGATCCGCGACGTCCCGCGTGTCATCAGTATTGCTGGAAAGCGCTTGTACCACCGTGTTGGCGACGGCCTGTTCCAGTTCCTGCTGTCGCTGCCGTAGCCGCTGCTCAAAATACTGCCGCTTATCCTGTGGATTCGCGCTGGGGGTATGTGCCATTTTCTGTTGACTCCGTCTCTAATTGCTAAGCGTCCTAACCATTGTTTGACGCGCATTCGCGGGGAATGGTTGAGAATATTTTATATTTTCGGAAACTCTTCCGCTTCGTTGCTGCCGAGCTAGACCGTTTTCCACAACCCTCGGTCGCCACGTCGGTGCGCCGGCGTTTGCTTCGGTTTTGACTTAGATGCAGGAATCGCTCCACTTGATGCGAAACCATCCGCCAGATAGGCTATTAGATATGTATGAGGATTTCCGTGCCGTAGACCATTGGACCGGCGAACAGCTGCATTGCACCTGGAAGGGAAACATCGTCGCCATCGCTACCCGCCATGCGGATGCGGTGGACGTCCGTTTCATTGTCAACGGGCGTTCCCTGGTGATTGCGATGCCGCTGCCTGCCTGGGTGGAATTTCGCAAACGATCGGGCGGCAATGTGATTACAGACTATTTGGCAGCCCAGATTGCCGGACATTATCTGAAGCAGGCAATCGAAGATGGCTACGACAATGGCCGTGAAATCTATACGATGACCGTGGACGAGGTGCTGGCTCACCTCGATATTGTGATGAAAGAAGTAGGCAGTACTCGCAACCTTCCCGTCCTTCCGGTTCTTGCGCAGAGCTAAGACGCAATTCTGCTCCCTTTTGGCATTCGGTCAGATCCGACCGCGGCGTTCTGATCAGTCTTCCTGCGCAAGCGTATCTAACGGTTCAATGGCAGCGATATTTGAACCGAATGCTTCGCCGGGAAGACGGTAGAGGAGCAAACCAAGCAGCAGGCATGTGGCGATTCCGATTCCTGCGTCGATGGCGAGGCTTCCGGCGACTCCACCCAGCGCATAACCGCGACCGTCGGCGACGATCATGTACGTCACTGGAATGTTAGTGGCTGCCGTCAGGAAGGCAAATGTTGTTGCGGCCAGAGGATTGTTCTGGCCGATCGTTTCCAGCACGATCCCATATTGAATGCAATAGGCCCCGGCCTGAAACATGAATTCACCGAGCAATGCAAGGGCATAACTCCAAGGCTCACGGGGCAAAACGATGAGGCTCAGTGTAAAGAGACCGCCCACCATTCCATTGGCGAGATAGAGAAGACGCAGCGGCATCCGCCGGGCGATGGCCGGAAACAGTAAACACCCGGCGAGGCCGGGGAGGAATGCACCCGCTCCTCCGGCAAGACCTATCATCCGCGTGGAAGCGTGGAAGTCGGCCCCGAGCCCGCCTAATATGTTGGTGAGTGCGAAAGAACTGCATGGGGATATAAAAAACAGAAGCGTGATCAACACTTGGCGACGACGCATGAGTGCCAGCACGTCACGATTGAATTGGACGAAGCTTTCTCCGGCTAGCCTCCTATCAGGGCCGGGTGCGGGCATGATCAGGAAGATGGTTGTGGGAAGAAAAACGCCCAGACCTAGAAGAGCCGCCGCAATCCGAACCGGCAGATGGCGAACCATTTCGCCGCCGACCAGAGAGGCCACGCCAATTCCACAAATCAGTGCGATGTTGGCCCAAGCGCTGAGCTTGTTCTTTTCTTCTTGGGGGCTGACCACGGAGAGCCATCCGCCAAGCGCTGCCGTCGAAAGCCCAGCCGTCGCCACGCCCAAAACCAGTGCAATTTCCAGGATGACGAGGTGATGCATGTTCGTCACCCCAGTGAACATCAGTATCGATGTCGCGGCTGCGAAGACAGTGGCGTACCAGCGCCGGCTGAATCGCACGTCGAGCATGGGGCTGAAGATGACTGCCCAGAAGTTGGCGGACATGGCCGCTGCTGTGATTCCGGCGATTCTCGCCTCAGAAACGTCCTGCGCCGCCAGCAACTGGGGCATGACGAAGAACGCAATCCCAGTTGCGAGGCCTACGGTGGAATTCGAGAGGCCCATCAGCCAGACAGGCGGCCCAGGGCGGTTGGATCTCACAAAAGCCTCCGGCGATGACCCATACTACAGCGCTTGTCATCTGGTAGCTACCGAAATCCGGCGTGGGACATAGCGCAACTGGAACAATCCGCAATTGCGAAGAGTTCGCGGCCGCGCTTGCGAGGCGCTGCACCAATTGACGCAGAATTGTCCTCGCGTATGGCGAATCAGCTTCCCGTCACCGCAGATGGCTGCGTCGCAACCACCATCTGTCGAGTAGTTCCACAGAATCAGGAACCGTGGCACAATGGAAGGTTTAGTCCGAGTCAGGAGCGAAGCAAGCATGCTACCGGCGGAACCAGTTGTCCACGAATCACATGTCCTTTCACGGTTGAAGCCGGGGAAGGTTCATCGCAATCTCTCTGTGCCGCAGATGGTGTCCGTATCGCTTGCCCGGGGAGAAGCGAAACTGGCCGCCAATGGCGCGCTGGTGGCCTATACGGGGGCATGCACCGGCCGTTCGCCGAAAGATAAGTTCATCATTCACGATGAGTACACGCGCGAAACCGTCAAGTGGGGCAAGGTCAACCAGCCGCTGCAGCCGGAAAGGTTCGACGCGCTCTATCACCGTGTGATGGCCCACCTGGCCGAGCGTGACGTGTACGTGCAAGACCTCTTCGCGGGTGCCGATCCCCATTACCGGATGCCAGTAAGCATCATTTCTGAATACGCCTGGCAGGCGCTCTTTGTGCATCAATTATTTCTCCGTCCCACGCCGGAGGAACTTGCGGCCCACGTGCCCCAGTTCACGGTGATCGCAGCACCGGAATTTGAAGCAGTTCCCGAGCGAGACGGAACCCGTTCTTCCACCGCGATCCTGCTTGATTTCACACGGAAGGTCGTTCTGATCGTCGGCACAAAATATGCCGGCGAGATGAAGAAGTGCATTTTCAGCGTACTGAATTTCCTGTTGCCTGAGCGCGGCGTGTTCCCCATGCATTGCTCGGCCAACGTCGGCGAGGACGGAGTGACGGCCCTGTTCTTTGGTCTTTCGGGCACAGGGAAGACAACCCTCTCAGCCGATCCATATCGACGGCTGATCGGTGATGACGAGCATGGTTGGGGGCCAAATGGCGTCTTCAACTTTGAAGGCGGCTGTTACGCAAAATGTGTCGACCTCTCGAAGGATAAGGAACCGCAGATCTATCACGCGATTCGTTTCGGCTCGGTATTAGAAAATGTTGTCGTCGATCCGGAAACCTGTGAGCCGGATTATCACGACATCCGATTTACTGAGAATACGCGGGCTGCTTATCCCATCGACTACATTCAAAATGCTTTGATCCCTAGCATTGGCGGCCATCCCAAGAATGTCTTGTTTTTGACTGCAGACGCGTTCGGAGTGCTGCCCCCAATCTCCAAGCTGACGCCGGAGCAGGCCATGTATCACTTCCTGTCTGGATATACGGCAAAGTTGGCGGGTACGGAAACCGGGATCGGAAGCGAGCCGGTGCCGGATTTCTCCACATGTTTTGGCGCTCCTTTCATGCCGCTGGCTCCCAAGGTGTATGCCGCCATGCTGGGTGAGCGACTGCGTCGCCATAACGCTCAATGCTGGCTGGTTAATACCGGATGGACGGGCGGTCCTTATGGAGTCGGCAAGCGAATCGGCCTGCCGCACACGCGCGCCATGGTGCATGCCGTGCTCGACGAACAACTGGCAGAGGTCGAGTTTGTGATTGAGCCCACATTTGGCTTGAGCATTCCAACCTCTTTCCCTGGGGTGCCGCATAACATTCTGAATCCTCGCAACATGTGGAAAGACGTCGAAGCCTACGATCGGCAGGCTGCGATGTTGGCAGCGAAATTTCAGGAAAATTTTGTCAGATTCGATGTCCCGGACGCGGTTCGCCATGCCGGTCCTCGGGCGCAGAAGTAAACCGCATGTTTCTGCGCAAATTGAAGATCGAATCCGTCACTGCGGCAGGGGAGCGGCGGCTGTGTCCGGTGCAGTGGATCGATAACTTCGCCATGCGGAACTTCACCAACGACGCCATCTTTGATGACACCCTGCCCGTGGCCGACGGATTGCTTGAAGCCGGATTCCGTGTGCCGTTGGATCGGCTCCGAGATGCAATGGAAGACTGGTTCCGCCGCAAAGGATATCTGAAACCGGCTGAGGCGCTCAGCATTACGGAGTTGCCGCGTCCTCAATAGGCATGCAGCAGATGAAGGGCCCGCCAGGAAGCGAATGCGGCGCTGGCCCAGAGAATCGCGCCCATTCCGACCGCTCCGGTGGAATCGCCTTTACCGGCGGAGAAGAGGATCGGATATACGAGAAAATTAACTCAAAGCGGAACCCAGCAGCGTGCGCAGCGCGCGAATGTAACCGGCCAACGCATTTCTGCCGGATCCCGTCATTCGATACAGCGTGACCGGCTTGCGAAGAATGAACTTCTTCTCTACGGCGATGTAGCCCGCCGCTTCCAACTTCGACAAATGCGCGCCAAGATTGCCGTCCGTCGAGCCGGTTTTCTCCCGCAGCCAGGTGAACTCCGCATCGTCAACACTGGAGAGTAGGGAGAGAATGGCCAGGCGCAGCTTGCCATGGATCACAGGATCGAGTTCCGGTAGGTCAGGCATGTTGCACCAGGAGGCGACGATCGCGACGTTCGCGGTACATCAGGTAGAAGCCGAAACCGATCATGCCAATCAGCGTGGCGGCCACCAAGATCGGGATCACAAGGGTCTCGCCTACGAAGCAGGTTGCCGCAGCGGATATCCACCATAGAAGCGCGATCCAAAATTGAGCGCGCCAACGAAGCACCATACTGACGGCGAAATTGGCAACCCCTAGCAGAATCTCCACGGTGGCAAAGTACGAATGCAGTTCGAAATGACCGCTCGCTCCGACCGCGAAACAAAAAATAAAAATGGCGGTGCCGACAGCGGTCCAGATACCGCCGACGGCTCGCGAAACCGGGGTCTGTGGCTTGGCTCGTTTCTTTCTGCTTGCCACAATAATGGTCATCACCGTTGCGGCAATCATGGTGACGGGCCACGCGATATTGGGCTGTCGCAACCAGTT
>JAJXZK010000140.1 GCA_021780095.1 Acidobacteriota bacterium
ACAATTCGCTGCGGTGAAGCGTACCTGGAAGGATGGGGACCGCGTGGAATTAGAATTGCCGCTGGTCTCGCGACTGGAGGCGGTCGACTCTCAGCACCCGAATACCGTCGCCCTGGTGCACGGGCCGTTGGTACTTTTCGCCCTGAAACCCCTGCAAACAAGCGCGATGCCGAGCTTTGGCAGAAATGCTCTTCTTAATTTGCAGCGTGTCGCGCAGCGGGAGTGGCGGCTTAGGGGCGGAAATGCGACCTACCGGCTTGTGCCTTTTACTGAAGTGGGGTCGGAGCCGTACACAACCTACCTGCAGACCATCTAGCTCGAACGCTCCGACATAGCTATGTGGACGCCATCCGGCAATCTACTTCGAAGTTTCGAGTGACGCGTTCTTTTTCTTGCCTAACGTTGGTTATTACCTTCTGACTATTTCACCCACCCAAGGTTTACTGCGGGGATGGCGTGGAGCCGCAACGGACGAAGACCACCGGCCCATTCGGTTTTAGTTGTGGCGCCAGCAAGCAGGCGATGGACAACCTGGTCGGTCCTCTGAAAGAGGAAGGCGTGAATGAGTACTTATTTCCCGGCGACTGGAAGGGGCAGGGCCACAGGGGTAACATGAAGAAAGATATATGCCCGTCGCCACCGAAATCCACCCGAATGATTACAGCCTGGTGGGAAAGAACACGGTTCTCGCCATCCAACAGGGGTTGGCTGAGGCGACCTGGTACACGTCGCCGATCCCGCGAGACAAAATGCGCGAATTGCTGGAGCGCAGGGACGGCCCACCTCTGCGAGATACCATTCTTTGGTTCTCTCTCTTGGTCTTCTTTGGCTTTTGCGGAGTGGCGCTCTGGGGGACCTGGTGGTCAATCCTTCCCTTCCTGGCGTACGGCGCCATTTATGCTTCCAGCTCGGATTCTCGCTGGCACGAGTGCGGCCACGGGACGGCCTTCAAGACAGACTGGCTGAATAACGTCCTGTACGAAGTCGCGTCGTTCATGGTGCTCCGTGAATCTGTTCCCTGGCGATGGAGCCACGCCCGCCATCATAGCGACACGATTATCGTCGGCCGTGATCCGGAGATCGCGGTACCTCGACCGCCGGATATTCTGGCGATGATTCTCTCCTTCTTAGACCTGAAGGAGATGCCGACCTACTTTCGACATGTGCTGCTACACTCAACTGGACGACTCACGGCGGAAGAAAAAACCTACATCCCGGAATCGGAATACGGGAGCGTATTTCTGCGGGCTCGTCTCTACTTACTGATTTATCTGGGAGTGATCGGACTCTCGATTTATCTGCGCAGCATTCTTCCGCTCATGTTTGTTGGCTTGCCGAACCTATACGGCTCTTGGCTATATCACATTTATGGATATACACAGCACGCGGGTCTGGCTGAAAATGTTCTCGACCACCGGCTTAACTGCAGAACCCTGTATACAAACCCGATCCATCGCTACTTGTACTGGAACATGTTCTACCACGTGGAGCACCACATGTTCCCACTGGTGCCCTACTACAACCTGCCCAAGTTGCACGAGCTGGTGAAAGACGACATGCCCACGCCGTATTCCGGGTTGCTCGATGCTTGGCGAGAAATTATCCCGGCGGTGCTGCGACAGGTGAAAGATCCTGCCTACCATGTGAAGCGTAAGCTGCCCACGCCGACGCTTCCTTCTGAGGCTCCGCCAACTTCGCATATCTTCACTGCGAAGGGTCAGTCCAGAAATGGCTGGGTCGAAGTCTGCGCGAGTTCCTTCCTGCGAAATGAAGATGTCATACGATTCGACCATGATAAGAAAACCTATGCCATCTATCGCATTTCGGACGGCAGCCTATACGCGACCGACGGTATGTGTACGCACGCGAATAGTCATCTGGCGGACGGATTCGTTACCGGCAACCTAATTGAATGCGCCAAGCACAACGGGCGTTTCAATATCATTGACGGATCGCCACAACGCGCGCCAGTCTGTGTGGCTCTAAGAACCTATACGGTGAACGAGCACGATGAAAAGATTTTTCTCAATGTAACATCGGCGGGTGGTTGCGGACTTACACAGCCAGCGACGACTTATAGGTTCCGGGTGGTCAGCAATGAGAATGTCGCCACTTTTATCAAAGAACTGATGCTGGAACCGGAGCCGGGTTCGCCGGTACTGAACTATCAACCCGGCGACTACATCCAATTGGATATCCCCGCCTACGAAGAATTGCCCTTCCACAAAATTTCGGTCGCAGCGCCGTTCACTGAAGTCTGGAAGACGCAGCGTGTATTCGAGTTTCGTGCGGCGAACGGCATTCCAGTGCGCCGAAATTATTCCATGGCCTCGAATGCTGCGATCGACAACGGGCTTCGGTTCAATGTTCGCATCGCCACTCCGCCGCGTGGGCAGGATTGCCTCGCCGGCGCGGGTTCAACCTATATTCATTGCCTCAAGCCGGGTGATATTGTGACGGCGATTGGCCCATTTGGCGATTTCCATATCAAACACACGGAGCGGGAGATGGTGTATCTAGGTGGTGGAGCTGGGATGGCCCCGCTGCGTTCGCACGTATCTCATCTGTTTGACACGCTGCAAACGGACCGACGGGTCAGCTTCTGGTACGGCGCGCGGTCGCTGCAGGAAGCTTTTTATCGCGAGTATTTCGAAGACCTGGCCAGGAGATTCTCCAACTTCACCTTCCATCTGGCTCTTTCTGAGCCACAACCGCAGGACCATTGGAATTCTCATATCGGCTTTATTCATGAGGTGTTGCAGTCGCAGCATCTCGCCAATCATCCAGACCCATCTGCAATCGAATACTACCTGTGCGGACCACCGGCCATGGTGCAAGCCGCGACAAAGATGCTGCAGAACTTGAACGTTCCTAAGGATCAGATTGTTTTCGACGAATTCTAAACGCACAGCGGGGACGTTTCTTCCCGTTAGAACGGTGACGCAATGAAGACAGCACGAATGCACACCATCTGGCGCATCCGGATGTTCCTGTTGTTGGGTAGTGCCTTGGTTGGCTGCATGGCGACCGCCTTCGCGGCGACGCGGAAGACTTCTCCCAGTTCGCACCCAGCTACTGTTCAAAGCCCGACTGGCGGCCTGCTCTCGCCGGGATTTCTGAGCACATCCGGCAATCAAATTGTAGACTCGACCGGGAGACCCCAGCGCTTGGCATGCGTTGGTTATAACGAGCCCAGCAAGGACATCGTCGGCGACGTGACAGGAATGAAAAAGGCCGGTTTCAATTGCCTTCGCTACCCATTTGACGAGGGGGCATTGAGTTCTACCTTCGCGGAAATGGACGCAATTGTGGCCGCAGCAACTCCGCTGGGCATGAAAGTGATCTTCGATCATCACGTGGACGATTCGAAGGAACTGTGCGGCGGCCAGCAGCAGAACGGTTTGTGGTTCGACTCCGGAGAAGGCTCCGACAACACCGATGGATGTGGCAACGAAGGAACCGTGACGCGCGAGCAATTCAAAGCCGACTGGATCAAGGTCGCGAAACATTACGTCGGCAATAGCACCGTGATTGCATTCGACCTCGATAACGAGCCGCTCGTTCTGGGAAAGAACTCGACCCCGATCAATTGGGGCGGCGGCGGACCCACAGACATCTTGCAGATGTTTGAAGAGGTGGGCTCTGCCGTTGAAGCTGCTGATCCCGGCGTCCTGATTGTTGGAGAATGCCCCATCAATTACAGCGGAAAGTTATTGAACGGCGAGCTGGAAGGCACGAAAGGCATCATGGATTGCAGCCACGCCAAATCTCACCCTGTGGTCCTGACGCCGTCCGCGCCTAAATTCGTGTACTCGATTCATGACTATCCGAATATCGGGGCCAACAATGAGGGTCCGGCGACTGCCGATCGTAACGCCGCATGGGGCTTCCTGGAAATGCAAAACACCGCGCCGGTATGGATCGGCGAGATGGGTGCGAGCATGGACGAGCCCATGGATTTCGATGACAAGATTACCGTAGCGCAGCAAGCCGCGTGGGCCAAGGCGCTGGTGAACTATCTGGACGGCAGAGATCCTAAAGGACCCACATTTACTGCGACCCAGCAACCTTTGGGGACGGACTGGTGGGCCTGGGGCGACCTGAGTGGACAAACACCGGATGGCACCTTGAAGGGCACTGCTCTGAGGCCGGAACAACTGGCGATTTACTCTCAACTACGATTCGGCAGCCGCTAGCGCGATATGCTGGCAGAAAGATGCAGCCGACCGCTGTACGTCGAACGGGCATGACGCGCGACGATCGGCTGATCTGATTACTTAGCTGGCGTTATGACAATGTTCCTGAAGTACACGTGCCCCTTCTCGCTTCCCTGCAGATAGATCGGTCCCGGCGTAGCTTCATTACTGTCCACCGCCCCGCCAGTAATACCCGGAATCGCCTTGTTATTGATGACAGTCGTGCCATTCTGAACGACTGTGACTCGACGACCTACCAGCGTGATGTCATAGGTCTGCCACTTATCTGCAGTTCTGGGTAGTTCAGGATGTGGCGCTAAGAATCCATAGATACCGCCGGTGTGATGACTCGGCGGCTCCCCTGCGGATTCATTTTCAATTTGTAATTCATAACGACCGCGCAGATAGACTCCGCTATTGGCATCCGGCCCAATCTTAAACTCGAGATGCAGTTTAAAGTCTCCAAACTTGCGATCGGTTGCCAATTCGAGTCCATGGCCTGGGCTCACCAGATTTCCGTCAACCACGGTCCAGTGGCCATCTACCGGGAAATATCCGGCAGTAAACTCATGCCACCCGTCCAGATTATTTCCGTTGAATAGCTTGATAGGCGAGCCCCACACGGGAGGAGTTTTCCGGTTCATCGCGGGAGCGCTAACACCGGTCCACGTCCAGGGAGTTCCATGAGGTCCAGTTGCCGAACCTGTCAGTTTGCCATGTTCAAGCTTTCCCTTGAAAACCAGGTGGGTATCGCAATCTCCTTCCGTCGGAGAGCCAAATGTAAGCACCCCCCCTGTCACGTCGACCTTGGGAACCGGACATACACCTCCCCAGCGACCGACAATGAGTGCTTTCAACTCGCCATTCGATTGGGAAAGCTCCAACCAGGCCGGTGCTTTTCCCTTTGGGGTCTTCAACGTGATATCCCAACGGCCGAGAAATGGCTTTACGTTGGATTGGGTCGCAGCCGGCGCACCTGCACTGGCCGTTGCCGCTTGCGCGAAGGCACAGCCACAAGCAAGGAAAGCAATGGATAGAAGGCTTCCCAACATATTTTTAGTATTCATTGCGACAAGTCTCCTAGATAAAATACCGTTGTTGCGCCAGCACATGAATCAGCCGGCGGATTGTCCAGACGATCCTGCAACCCTCGACTAGCTCTTGACGGTGCGAGACTCAGCGTCCCAGAAAACCTGACGTTTGTTGAAGTAGGACTCGTTCGCCATGTGACATGCGATCGCGGCATGATTGCCAAAGACTGCGTCCTCCAGCACAGGCTTGCGGCTGCGGACAGCTTCAAAGAACGCCCAGAGATGCGGTTTGTAGTCGTCCCAATCGTCACCCGAATAGATTGTCTCCGCCGTCAGCGGCTCTTTGCCAATAGGTACCTGATGCTTGGCATACCAATCGTGAACATATTCTTCCCGCATCTTCTCCGGGAAGCTCATGTCGTAGTAACTAGGCGAGGTGTCCTTGCCGGATTGCGACGAATAATGAACTCCAAATTCGGTGGCATCGATAATTCCGTGCGGACCCATAAATCGCGCTGTCTCCGGAGTCTCCGTGCTGAGGCCGAGGCGAACATAGACAGGAATACCGTGATAGTCGAATAACACCGTTTGCAAGTCAGGCATTTGGCGGCCGTCCTTCCATCGGAAAATTCCTCCGAGAGACAGCGCGGAGCGAGGCGCTTCATTCCAGCCCAAGGTAGCTTGCATTCCACTCAGTAAGTGAACCATCAAGTCCCCAGCCACGCCGGTGCCATAGTCGCTCCAGCAGCGCCAGCGTGCAAACCGATCCGGATTAAAAGGAATCTTCGGAGTATCTTTCAGCCACGTGTCCCATGCAAGATTGGCAGGCGAAAGGTCGAGTGGCGGCGGATATTCCCACGCACCGGTCGGGTTATTGCGCCCCAGCGTCAGCTCCACCATGTTGACTTCTCCAATCGCGCCCGCATGGTACATCTCCTTGGCCTTGGCGACCAATGCGGAGCTGACACGTTGCGAGCCGATCTCCACGATCCGATTGTTTTTTTCGGCAGCCTCGATCATCGCGAAACCTTCGGGCACGGTATGAGACATCGGCTTTTCGCAGTAGACGTCCTTGCCCGCCTGGCAGGAATCGACGACCACCTGCTTATGCCAGAAATCCGGAACCGCGGCGATGATGCAATCGACGTCCTTACGATCGAGCAGTTCACGGTAATCGCGCGTCGTTTGCAGGTTGGGATTGCCGGTAATTTCTTTCGCCAGCGTATGACGGCCATCATAGAGATCGGCGGCCCCGACACACTCGACGCCAGGGAGCGCAATCGCGTTCGATAGTAACGCTGAGCCTTCCATTCCGACGCCCACGATTCCAAACCTCAGGCGGTCATTCGCACCTACAGGCTTACTCGGGGCTGCTTGGATCTTTGGGTCCAGGGCGATGGCCTTGGTATTCGAAGCAAACAGCCCTCCGGCAGCAATGGCGCTGGTCTGCAAAAATTTGCGACGCGATAAATCACTACTCATATTCGTATCCTCCAATGAATCGATTGCTATCTCCACGATACCCCTCTTCGCGCTGCCGGGGCCGCTCCCGACACAGCGAACTTCAAAAGTGAAGGCCCTCCATGGTGTTGAATGGAGAGCCTTCGCGTTTCCAATCCAGCGACTCGTTAGTAGTAAAGCTTCAAAGCAAGCTGCAAGATTCGTGGACTGTTGCGTGAATAGGTTATCTCGCTGAAGCCGCTCGGATTTGGATTGCCGGGCTGCGGAGGTTGATACCCATGACCAGCAAAGGCAGTGGTGTTACCTGGTTGCCCTAGCTCTGTGTGGTTGAATAAATTGAAAGCTTCCGCACGGAACTCAAGCTTCGTCTGCCCCACGATCGAGAACTGCTTGAAAACCGAAGCGTCAATGTTGTCTAGAACTGGACCCCTTGCGACATAAATCGGTCCGCCTAGAGGCGAGTAGTCACTTTGGCCTATCGCAGTTGCGGCAGCCGGCTGAGCAAACGCATTTGGGTTGAGCCACTGAATCTGCTTGTGGCCTCCCGTATACAAACCCTGTCCTGGAACCCGGTTCGCGAAGCAGCCAAAGTCCGCGGTGGTCGAGTTTGGGCAGCCAACACTAATTGGACTGCCAGATTGGAAGGTGTAGATACCGTTCACAACCCATCCGCCGATGAACGCATCCGCTGCGCGATTCACTCCATTAGCGAACATCCGATCACGTCCCACCGGCAACTTATACGTTCCCGATACGTGCACGACATGGGTCGTGTCTGCATCGCAGAGACCGTAGTCACCCTTGATCCCAAAGCCTGCCAACCAAGGTGCTCGATAGGTGGCAACGCTGCCATTGTAATTCTGATTCGACATACACTTGCTCCAAGTGTAATTGGCGAGCAGATCCAATCCGTAACTTGCTTGATGTTGATACGTCGCCTGTAATGAGTTGTAGCTACTGGAAGCATTGGTGCCTTCCCACTGGCTATTGGAATAATTGAACGCCGGGAAAGGCGCGTAAAGCTGCGTATTTGTACCCGGAGGCAACATGATGCTGGGCACGTTGTGGGCAGTCAGTGTATCGAGATGGCGACCTACAATTCCAACATACCCAACCTGCACCGCATCGTGGCTTGTAAATTGATCCTGGACCGCCAAGTTGGCGGTTTGATTGTACGGTGTTTGGAAATTGTACTGGCGTCCGTTGAGCATAACGCCAGCGCCGCTCACCTGAGTCGCATTACCCAGATTTACAGTGGTGAAAGTGTTTTCCAGCGTGTATGTCTGCCCTTGGCTGTTGGCAAAAGGCGTTTCCGAGTTAGTGGCGAACTGAGACTGGCCAAAGGAGAAGGGATAATTATTGCCGATGTTCCCGTAGAATCCGATGTTATCTAGCGCGCCATAGGTAATTCCGTATCCTCCACGAACTACGACAGTCGGTTTGATACGGTAGGCAAACCCAACCCGAGGTGCGAAGTTACCTTTCTGCGTGAGTCCAACGGCGTTATTCGAGATGCAATCCAACGTGATGCCGCTCGATGTTAAGAGTGCATCGAATGCGGCAGACCGAGGAACCTGGCAGCCCTGCTTCGGCATATAGTATGTGGCCGGACCTGATCCATCGCCATCTCCTGATTGGACAAAGTTGGCCTGTCGCCCGTGAACCTCGGCATAAGGGGTGGTGTAATCCCATCGCAGACCCAGGTTCAAGGTCAGGTTCTCCGTGGCCTTCCAGTCATCCTGGAAATATGCTCCCCAGTAATATCGGAGATCTTTCGTCGGCGCAATGCTCGATCCCTGCCAGTTCGATAGGCCGCCCAAATTGCCGATACCACCGTCACCGGCAGGCACGCTGGATGGAGTTGGGTTCAGCAGAAAATCCGCAATGCCGACAGCGCTGTTGCCAGACGTGGGCGAGACTAAATCCGGAACATCCGACCATAGACCGCCATAGCTAAACTGCCCCAACGGAGCGGGAGACTGAATAATGGAAGATCCGAAGCGATTGAACTGCATGCCCACTTTAAAGGTATGGTTGCCGTGAACTTTAGTTACATTGTCCATTAGCTCAAGCGCCCTGATGGACGAGTAGGTCAACTCGCTTGCACCCAGAGCTGTAAAGCCGCCGCTAATTTCGATCCTTGGCAAACCACCGTACCCCGGCGCCTGCGGAATTCCACCAATGCCATA